>CBDUNM010000017.1:0-55714 GCA_965368585.1 uncultured Chromatiales bacterium
GAGGCGCGCGTCCGACAGCTGCTGTCGGACGCCAAGGTTCCGGTCAAGCGTATCGATCGGGGCAACGGTCGTCTGCTGGTCCGGTTCCCGGCGCCGGAAGATCAACTGCGCGGTCAGGCGGCGGTCGGCACCGGACTGGGTCAGGAGTTCAGCCATGCGCTCACTCTGTCGGCCGACGTACCGGCGTGGCTGACGGCAATTGGCGGTGAGCCCATGAACCTGGGTCTCGATCTGCGCGGCGGCATTCACGTCCTGATCGACGTGGACATGGAAACTGCGTTGAAAGACCGCATGGAAGGATACGCGGGAGACATTCGCGCCTTCCTGCGTAACGAAAAGGTGCGCTATCTGAGTATCACGACGACCGGTAACACGGTGGACGTGAAGTTCCGCGATGCGGCCGAACGTGATCAGGCGGAGCCGCTGCTCGCCAACGAGTATCGTGATCTGATCCTGACGACCAGCGAAACGGAAAAATCCACGGCCCTGCAGCTGAGCTTGTCTCCCGCAGGAGAACGCACCATGAAAAAGGCGGCGCTCGATCAGAACATCACGACCATCCGCAACCGCGTGAATGCGCTGGGCGTGGCCGAACCCTTGGTGCAGCAGCAGGGCGACCGACGCATCGTGGTAGAACTTCCCGGCGTGCAGGACCCGACCCGGGTGAAGGACCTGCTGAGCGCCACGGCCACTTTGGAATACCGCCTGGTGGACACCGAAAACGATGCCCTGGATGCAGTGCAGGGGCGCGTGCCGCCCGGGTCCAGGCTGTACTACGAGAAGGAGAACAACCGCCCGGTCCTCCTCAAGCGCCGGGTCATCGTGACCGGCGACCAAATGGTGGACGCGCGTGCCGGTTTCGATTCGCGCTCGGGCTCTCCCATGGTCAGCGTGACCCTGGACGGCAAGGGCGCCAAGCGAATGCGCGACGTGACCACCGAAAACGTCGGCAAACCGATGGCCGTGGTGTTCAAGGAAAGTCAGGTCGTCGGACGCGACGCCGACGGTAAACCCATCAGCGAGTGGGTGGAGGAGGTGATCAGCGTCGCCAATATACTGGAGCCGTTCGGGCGGCGTTTTCAGACCACCGGGCTGGACAGCCCGCAGGAGGCCCACGAGCTGGCTCTGTTACTCCGCGCGGGCGCCTTGGCGGCACCGATCCACATCGTCGAGGAACGCACCATCGGCCCCAGCCTGGGTCAGGACAACATCGATCAGGGCTTCATGTCGGTGGTCATAGGGCTGGTCCTGGTGATGGTATTCATGGCGCTGTACTACAAGGTGTTCGGATTGGTCGCCAACCTGGCGTTGCTGGCTAACCTGGTGCTGATCGTCTCGGTGCTATCGCTGTTGCAGGCCACCCTAACGCTGCCCGGTATCGCCGGGATCGTGCTCACCGTCGGCATGGCGGTGGACGCGAACGTATTGATCTTCGAGCGAATCCGCGAAGAGCTGGGAATCGGGTCGACGCCGCAAGCCAGCATTCATGCCGGGTACGATCGGGCGCTCAGCACCATCGTGGACGCCAACGTCACGACGCTGATCGCCGCCGTCGTGCTCTTTTCCATCGGCAGCGGGCCGGTCCGCGGTTTCGCGGTCACGCTGGCCATCGGGATAGTGACCTCGATGTTTACGGCAATTCTGGGTACTCGCGCGGTGATCAATAAGATCTATGGCCGCAAAAACGTGGCAAAGCTGGCGATTTAACGGCGGAGATCAAACATGGAACTCATTAAGAAAGACATTAACCTAGATTTCATGGGCTATCGCCGGGCGGCTGTGATCTTCTCGGCCGGGGTAGTTTTGCTCGCGGTTCTGATGCTGGTATGGCGCGGCCTGAATTTCGGTATCGATTTCACCGGTGGCACCTTGATCGAGGTCGGCTACGAAAACGAGGTCGAACTGAGCAGCGTTCGGCAGGCCCTCAACGAGGGTGGATTCGAAGGCGCCTCGGTGCAGCGTTTCGGGACGCCACGCGACGTGCTGATCCGTCTGGCGCCAAGTAGCGACGGCGAGGCATCCAGTGCCAAGCTCAGCGACCGTGTGTTCGCGGCCCTGAATGCCGCCGCCGGCAATAAGCTGGAATTGCGGCGCGTGGAGTTTGTCGGTCCGCAAGTGGGCGACGAACTGACCGAAGACGGCGCCCTGGCCGTACTGGTGGCGCTGTTGGCGATACTGGCATACGTCGCGTTGCGGTTCGAATGGCGATTCGCCGTGGGCGCCGTGGCCGCATTGGCGCACGACGTGACCTTGACCGTGGGACTGTTCGCCGCCCTGCAGATCGAGTTCGATCTGCCGGTGCTCGCGGCGGTACTGGCGGTGATCGGATACTCGCTCAACGACACCATCGTCATCTTCGATCGCGTCCGGGAAAACTTTCGCAAGATGCGCAAGGGAACGCCGGTCGAAATCTTGAATGTGTCCTTGAATCAGACGCTCGCGCGCACCCTCATGACGTCGGGGACGACCTTGCTGGTGTTGCTGGCGTTATTCTTTCTAGGCGGCGAGAACGTCAGCGGGTTTGCCTTGGCGTTGATCTTCGGCGTGGTTGTCGGTACCTACTCGACGGTTTATACCGCGTCTGCGATCGTGCTGGCGCTGGGGGTCAGCAGAGAAGACCTGATGCCGGTGCAGAAGGAAGGGGCGGTGGTCGACGACCGACCGTGAGCGGTTGCTTTGATTGCTGTGACCTAAAATCCTCGGTTGAGCGCTTTGAGAACACATAGGCGGTTGGTTTAATAACTAGTCTGCGCCTCAATAGGACTCGCCCGTTGAGGGTACGCCGCTACGACCACCAAAGCTCGGTCCCGCACGGCGTCTGGCTGCGTTGCAACTCGTTGGAATAGGTCAACTATTACTCCTGGCATCCTGCCCTTCGGGCCCGCTATCGCCGTTCAAATCGCGCCACGCGTTTTAATCGGCCCAGTTCTGCCTTGCCAGACACCGCGCGGAACGCACCCTGGGCGCCGTGCAACATGCAGGCTAGAAATCAACTGAATCTGGAGTTCAGGATCTGCGCCGGTGGCGTATGAATGACTCGCCAGGTCGCTATCAGACCGGCCGCGGTGACACCGATGATGCCCAGACCGATACCCATTGCCCAAAGCCAGGGGTTGGGCGTCCAGGGAAGATCGAAGACTTGCCGTGCCAAGGTGTAGCCGATGGCCGATGCCATGCCGGATGCCAGCAGTCCGGACAGAAAGCCGAGCGCCGCAAACTCGGCGACAACCGAATTCAACAGACGGGCGCGGGCCGCACCCAGCGTGCGCAGCACCGCGGTCTCAGAGGCGCGTTCCTGACGACTTGCCTGGACCGCCGCGTAAAGCACCAACACACCGGCTGCCAGCGTGAACAGGAACACTGCCTCGACCGCCTTGACACCCTGGTCGATGACGGCGCGCACTTGGGCCATCAGGGGCTTTACGTCTATGATCGAGGTGCTCGGAAACCGCTCAGCCAACTCGGCGAGTATCGATTCCTGGCCGGGTGGCAGGTAAAAGCTGCTGACGTACGACGCCGGCAAGCCGGCGGTCAGGCCAGGCGTGCCGATGACGAAAAAATTGACGTTGAACGAATCCCAGCGGACGGCGCGCATGCTGGTCACCTCACCCGTCACCGTTTCGCCGGCGACCTCGAAGGTCAGCGCATCACCCAGCTCGATGCCCAGCGCCTGCGCCAGGCCCAGTTCCACCGAAAACCAGGGTTCTTGTTGCTGACGCGGCTGCCACCATCGGCCCTGCACGATCTTGTTGTCGTCCTGCATGGCGGCCGAACGGCTCAGATTGAATTCACGTGCCGCTAGGCGGCGCGCACGCGGTGATTCGTAGTCCGAGGGCTGTACCCGCCGTTCGCCGATTTGCGTGAGGCGCGCACGGATCATCGGGTAGACGCCCGAATTCGGGATCGAGTGTGCCTCCAGCGTGCTGCGAAACGCATCGACTTCTTCGGGCAGGATGTTTAGCGCGAAGTGGTCCGGTGTGCCCGGGGGCAGGCTGTCGTACCAGCTCTCGAGCAGATCGACTCGCACGACGGCCAGCAACAACAAGGCGAGTATGCCCAGTCCGAAACCCGTGACCTGCAGCGTGGTCAGACCGGGGCGGCGTACCAGCGCCGACAGACCGTAACGCCAACTCGACGCGGCGCGGCGCCGCAGCGGTCGCAGTACGCCGATCAAGCTGCGTGCCCCCACGGCGAGCAACAGGCCGGCGATCACTACCCCGCCCAGCACCCGTGAAGCCAGTTTGACGTCCTGCACTTGCCACACGATCAGCAAACTGATCGCAGTGGCAGCGATCAGCCAACTCATCCAGGCGGAGGTGGGCGGCAGGGGGACGTCACGGCGCAGGGCGCGCAACGGCGGCACCCGGCGTAATCGCAGCAGCGGCGGCAGGGCGAAACCGAGCAACAACACCACGCCGGTCAGCAAACCATGCCAGGCAGGCAGCAGCCCGGGCGGCGGGAGCTGGTCGCCGAACCAGTTGCCGATGAGTGCGGTAAGGCCGAACTGCGCCAGGTATCCGATCGCTACGCCGGTCAGGGATGCAAGCAACCCCAGCAAGGTCAGTCTGAGCGCAAAGGCTAAAAAGATCCGCGGGCCCGGAACGCCGAGACAACGCAATACCGCTGCCGCATCGGTTTGGCGGGTCACGAACAAACGCGTCGACAGCGCAATGGCCGCACCGGCCAGCAAGGCGGCGCACAACGCGGCCAGACGCAGGAAACGTTCGCCTCTCTCCAGGGCCGAGCGCAGCTCGGGACGCGCGTTGGTCACCGCGATCACCTCGGCGCCTTTCGGCAGGCGACGATCTGCCCAGTCCCGGTAGCGGTCGATGGCCGAAGCCTCGCCGGCCACCAGCAGGCGGTGTTTGACGCGACTGGCGGGGCCAAGCAACCCGGTACGGTCGACGGTATCGAGCGACAGCATGATGCGGGGCGCGAACCGGATGAGCTGGCCGCCGCGATCGGGCTCCTGTTCAATGACTGCGGTGATTTTCACGCTTTCAATACCGATGTCGACGCGCGAGTTCAGCGCGGTGCGCAGCAGCGAAAGCAGGCGTTGTTCCACCCAGGCTTCCCCGGGTGGCGGCGTCGTCGCAGGGGCTGTGCCGCTCACCCGCAATTCACCGCGCAGAGGATAGCCTGGCCCGATGCCCTTCACCTGTACGAGCACCGGTTTCTCGCCGTTGAACAATACGCTCGGAAACTCCAGCGTGCGTGCGGTCTCCAGGCCTCGCGCGCTCGCCTCGGTCACGAAGCCGGCGGGCAGCGGATCACCGTGTTCGATCACCAGGTCGGCGGCCAGGAGCTTGGCCCCCTGGTGGCTGAGTGCGGTATCGACTCGGTCCGTGAAAAAGGCGACCGCCGTCAGCGCCGTAACGGCCAGACCGACCGACAGTAACAGTGCCCGCAATTCCCCCGACACCAGGTCGCTGCGTAAAAAACGCCGCGCCAGCCGCCAGACCTTCACGACAGCAGCTCCAGGCGTCCGCCCGTGAGTTGGTAACGGCGATCACAACGATCGGCGAGTTGCGGATCATGGGTGACCAACACCAGCGCCGTTCCATGTTCGTCGCGCAGTCGAAAGAGTACCTCGGCAACTTGCTTACCGGTCTTGGCGTCGAGGTTGCCTGTGGGTTCGTCGGCGAACAGCAGCCGCGGCGATCCGGCGAACGCGCGCGCAATCGCGACCCGCTGTTGTTCCCCGCCTGAAAGCTGGTTAGGGTAATGTTGCGCGCGCTCGGCGAGCCCTACGGAATCCAGTAGCGCCAAGGCATTTTTGCCGGTTGACGCGGCCGCGCTATGCCCCGCAAGCTCCAGGGGCAGTGATACGTTCTCCAGCGCCGTCATACCCGTAATCAGGTGAAAGGACTGGAATACGAAACCGACGGCGCCGGCGCGCAACGCGGCGCGACCCTCCTCGTCGAGGGCACCGAGCGACTGGCCGAACAATGAAACCTCGCCCGCGCTGGCCGTGTCCAACCCTGCGAGCAAGGCGAGCAACGTCGATTTTCCAGCGCCTGATGCACCCAGAATGGAAACTGCGTCGCCGGAGTTCACCAGCAGGTCGACGCCTTGCAGAATCGCGAGCGGACCGCTGGGTGCCTGAACCGTTTTTTGGACATCGGAGGTGTAGATGACAGTATCGCGGGGCTTGATCTCACGCATGCTATGGGTATTCACACTGGGTATCCTTGTTCCTGCCGTCGGATTTGCAACACCGAAGGTGTTGGTTCTGGGAGATAGTCTGAGCGCTGCTTATGGTATCCCGACCGACGCAGGTTGGGTGTCCTTGCTGCAGCAGCGGTTACTAGCCAACGGCTATGCACACGAAATCGTCAACGCCAGCATATCAGGCGAAACCACCAACGGTGGCTTGTCGCGCCTGCCCGGGCTGATGGCGAAACACAAGCCCGATGTCGTCGTCGTTGAACTTGGCGCGAATGACGGTCTGCGCGGTTTCAGCGTGGAACGGACACGCGCCTCACTGCGTTCGATAGTCGATCTGGCGCAGGCTTCCGGTGCGCGCGTGCTGCTCCTGGGTATAAAACTACCCGCCAATTATGGCCGCGTTTATGGCGAAAAGTTCCACCAGATCTACCGCGATATCGCCGCCCAGGAAGACGTCGCGCTGGTTCCGTTTTTTTTGCGCGGATTCGCCGAAGATAGGCGCTTGATGCAGGCCGATGGCGTGCATCCGAGCGCGGCGGCCCAACCCTTGATACTGGATAATGTGTGGGAAACACTGGTGCCGCTATTGCGGTAATCGTGCGCCGAAACGGGGTCGAAAAACTTGCAAAATGCGGATCGCCACCGAATTTTCTATAAGCCATCGGCAATCACGAGCGATCAGAACAGGTCGGGTGCGGAGCTTGTGTCCTATACTTTAACTTCAGAGCTTTACCTCGAGCCCGTTAGTGCCGACGCGCGCCATGTCTTGAGATGAGCGAAAAAATCGGCTTCACCAAATCCGGGATTGATCGAAACTTCCAGTCACTGCAAACTGACTCGCGCTCGACGGCCCTGAACGGGTCATGACGCGCTGTGAATCAAAAAGACCAAGACTACATTTGTCATAACAACGCATCGGAGGAAGATCCATGTTTGGCACACGTTTGATGACCACGACGCTGCTGGTCGCCGGCCTGAGTTTTACGGTGAGCGGAACGGCATCGGCTCAGACCTTTATCACTATCGGCACCGGCGGCGTCACCGGTGTGTACTATCCCACTGGCGGTGCGATTTGCCGACTGGTGAACAAAGGGCGTAAGGAACACGGGGTGCGTTGCTCCGTCGAGTCGACGGGCGGATCGGTGTACAACCTCAATACCATACGCGCCGGTGAACTGGATATGGGGGTGGCTCAGTCCGACTGGCAGTACCACGCCTACAACGGAACAAGTAAATTCGCCGACACCGGGCCGAACAAGGATCTGCGTGCGGTCTTCTCGGTTCACCCCGAGCCGTTTACGGTCGTGGCGCGCAAGGACTCGGGCATCAAGACCTTTGCCGATCTGAAAGGCAAACGGGTCAACATCGGCAACCCCGGATCGGGTCAACGCGGCACCATGGAAGTCGTCATGGGGATCATGGGCTGGACCAACGACGATTTTTCATTGGTGTCGGAGCTGAAGGCGGCCGAACAATCGCAGGCACTTTGCGACAACAAGATCGATGCGATGGTGTATGTCGTCGGCCACCCCAACGGCTCAATCAAAGAGGCGACGACCTCTTGTGACACCGCGCTGGTCGCCGTCGAAGGTCCCGCCATCGACAAGCTGATCGCAGACAATCCCTTCTACCGCTCCGCGGTGATTCCCGGCGGTATGTATTCCGGCAGCGACGAGGACGTGAAAACCTTCGGTGTGGGCGCAACTTTCGTTTCGTCGACCAATACGCCGGCCGATACCGTTTACCAGGTGGTCAAAGCGGTATTCGAAAATTTCGACAGTTTCCGCAAGCTGCATCCCGCATTCGCTAATCTCAAGAAAGAAGAGATGGTGAAAGACGGGCTTTCCGCGCCATTGCACGACGGCGCCGTCAGGTACTACAAGGAAGCGGGACTGATGTAGTCCCGTGGGGGCGAAACGGGCGTCGAAAGCCGCCCGTTTCAGTTCCACGTACCGGGATAAGAGGATCGATGCAATAGACAATCGGTAATAGCTGGGACTGTCGGGTTTATCGGGTATCCCGGCCCGGTAGTAGCGGCGCATGTGTCGCGCCTGCCGTGGACGCACGACTGACCTGCGCCGGGGGAGTGCAATGCGGGAAAACAACAACGAAAGCGCCGACGAAAACGATCTTCAGGAGATGGTGGCGCAAGTCGATACGGGTGCGCGCCATCCCGAGGGCATACCGGGAAAGATCTTATACGGCGTCCCGTTGACCTGGTCGATGTTTCAATTGTGGTACGCTTCGCCGCTGCCGTTCCTGTTCGGGTTCGGCGTTTTCAACAACACCGAAGCACGGGCCATTCATCTCGCGTTCGCGCTGTTTCTGGCCTTCACCGCGTTCCCGGCGCTTGCATCGTCACCGCGACGATATGTACCGATGCAGGACTGGGTGTTTGCGATTCTTGGCTCCCTGAGCGCCGCGTACATTTATATCTTCTATACCGACCTTGCCGGCCGGTCGGGTGCGCCGACCGCTTTCGATCTTGCAACGGCCGTGTGCGGAATGGTCTTGTTGCTCGAAGCCACGCGCCGCGCCCTGGGGCCGCCGCTCATGATCGTGGCCATGGTTTTTCTGACCTATACCTTTGCCGGGCCTTATATGCCGGACGTTATCGCGCACAAGGGACAGAGCCTGCACAAGGTGATGTCCCATCAGTGGTTGACGACTGAGGGCGTCTTCGGTATCGCACTGGGCGTTTCCACCAGCTTTGTGTTTTTGTTCGTGCTGTTCGGCGCCATGCTGGACAAAGCAGGCGCGGGCAACTACTTCATTAAGGTCGCGTTTGCGCTGCTGGGGCATATGAAGGGCGGGCCGGCGAAGGCTGCCGTGGTGGCGTCGGCGGCGACCGGGCTGATTTCCGGCTCGTCCATTGCCAATGTCGCGACGACCGGCACTTTCACCATACCGTTGATGAAGCGCGTCGGTTTCCCGGGCACCAAAGCGGGCGCCGTCGAGGTGGCTGCATCGACCAACGGTCAGCTGACTCCGCCGGTCATGGGCGCGGCCGCGTTCCTGATGATCGAGTATGTGGGTATCTCCTATATCGAAGTCATCAAACACGCCTTCCTGCCCGCCATTATTTCGTATATCGCGCTGGTGTATATCGTGCACCTGGAGGCGCTGAAGCTGGATATGCAGGGCCTGCCCCAACGCACCACCTCGACGCTGGCGCAAAAGCTCATGACCGCGGCTGCCGTCGTCGCCGGTGCCTGCGCCATCGGGCTTGCGGTCTACTATGGTATCGGCTGGATCAAGAACGTGGCGGGTGATGCGGCAATCTATATCGTCGGCGCGCTGGTCTTCGTCGCGTACGTGGGGTTACTGAAGTTCGCGACGCGTTATCCGGCGTTGGCTGTTGACGATCCCGAAAGCGCGATTCTGGAAATCCCGGAGACGGGGCCAACCGTCAAGTCGGGCTTGTATTTTCTGCTGCCGATCGTGGTCCTGATGTGGTGCCTGGTCGTCGAGCGTTTTTCACCCGGGTTGTCCGCGTTTTGGGCAACTGTATTGATGATTTTCATTGTACTCACCCAGCGACCGTTGCTGGCGCTGTTCCGCAGCCATCGCGTAAACGGTGCGTGGAAGCAGGGCTGGCTGGAATGCATCGACGGCTTGTCCCACGGGGCGCGAAATATGATCGGCATCGGCGTCGCGACCGCGGCCGCCGGGATCGTGGTTGGGACGATCACCTTGACCGGTATCGGGCAGGTCATGATCGAATTCGTCGAGTTCATTTCCGGCGGTAACCTGATGCTGGCGCTCATCTTTACCGCCGCGATCTGTATCGTGCTGGGCATGGGATTGCCGACCACGGCCAACTACATCGTGGTCTCGAGCCTCATGGCGCCTGTGGTCGTTTCCCTGGCGGCAACCAACGGTCTGATCGTACCTTTGGTCGCGGTGCACATGTTCGTGTTCTATTTCGGCATACTGGCGGACGACACGCCGCCGGTGGGTCTGGCCGCATTCGCGGCCGCGGCGATCGCCAAGAGTGATCCGATCAAGACGGGTATTCAGGGCTTTGCCTATGATATCCGAACCGCCATACTGCCCTTTTTGTTCATCTTCAACACCCAGTTGCTGATGATCGGGATCGGCGGCTGGATCGAACTCATCGTCGTTGTCGCGGGAGCGGTGATCGCCATGTTGTTGTTCGCCGCCGCGACACAGGGGTATTGGCTGGTGCGCAGTCGCTGGTGGGAGTCGATAGCCATACTGCTGGTCGCCTTCACGCTTTTTCGGCCGGGATTCTGGTGGGACGAGATCTTTTCACCCGTGAACGTTCTCGATGCCGGGCGGATCGTTACGCTCGCCGAACAGGCGCCGAAAGACGGTGCGTTGCGGATGCGGATAGCGGGTGAAAACCTGGACGGAAAATTTATCGAAAAGACGGTTGAGCTGCCCCTGGGCGAAACCGGAGCCGGCGAGGCGCGGTTGGAGCAAGCAGGCTTGGCGGTGCGCATCGAAGAGGGTAAGGTGCTGGCCGACAACGTGGTGTTTGGCAGCGATGCCCAGGCGGTCGGTCTGGATTTCGACTGGGAGATCGTCAATCTGCAGATCGAAGCCGATCGCCCGCCCAAGCAGTTGATGTTCATCCCCGCCTTTATCCTGCTGGGTTTGATTGCGTGGCTGCAAAACCGGCGCAAACGACGGCAGCCTGTCTAAATCGGTCGGCGACTTATCGCTTGCTCCGGCCGACGCTCGCAGCCTTGGTGGTCTTGTTAAGGGATGCTGAAGAGGAGAAAGGCTCATGTTCAAAAAAATCTTACTGCCGCTCGATCAGCGCAAGACCGAACTCGAAGATCGGGCGCTTGATATCGCGCTCGCCGAGGCGCGCAACTACGGCGCCGAGATTTACGTACTGAGCGTCATTCCGAGCTTTCAGTCACCGTGGGTCGCGTCGTTTTTTCCAGATGACGCGATCGACAAGGCGAGCAAGGAGGCCGCGTTGGAACTGCGCCGATATGTGGAAGAAAAACTGCCGCGTGACGTGTCCATTCACCCGCGCGTCGCGGTCGGCAGCCCGTCGGAAGTGATACTGCAGCAGGCCAGGGATCTGGGCGCGGACTTGATTATCATGCCGTCGCGCGCCCACGGCATCGAACAGGTTTTCCTCGGGTCTTGCGCCTCGCGCGTCGTGGAGCGTGCCCACTGTACGGTGATGGTGGTCAAGGCCTGCGAGTGAGGATCCGTTTGAGCGGCCCGCCGTTCGCCGGTCGTGTTCGTGTTGTGCGCCTCATTTTTCGCGAAATCTATTAGGCGTGTTCGCGACGATCCGGGTTAGAATCGGCGCTAGAACCTCCGCTGCACGGCTTTGCCGTTGAGGAAATTGACGCTTACAAGGTTGGTCGTCTTGAGAACTATGCTCCATCGTTTATTCGTTCTACTCGTTTTGGTCGCGGCCTCGCCCGTCAACGGTTTCACCTTGGGCGATGTAAAACTTCGCTCGTACCTGATGGAACCTCTGCTGGTCGAGATTGCGATCGTCGAGGCGCAGGGCGACGAACTGAAGGATGTGAAAATTCGTATGGCCTCACAGGCGGACTTCGATCGATTTGGCGTCGACCGTGAGTCCATGCATGACAACGTCACCTTCAACATCGTGCAGAAGAACGGCGCCTGGGTGGTCGAGGTTCGCTCAGCCCGGCCTATCAGGGAGCCGTACTTCGCGTTTCCGGTGGAAGCTGTCTGGCGAGACGGTCAGTATGTGCGGGAGTACACCGTCTTTTTAGATCCCCGTCCGGTACAGCGCGCCGCGGTGGCGAAAAGCCGGACACCGCAGCCCGGGCGGGCGGAGCAACCCGAACCGGCGCCGGTCGCGCAACCCACGCCGCCGGCCAGGGAGTTTTGGCCGGTGAAACGGGGCGATACTTTATGGGGTATCGCCGAAAGCCTGAAACCACCCTCGGCAACGACGCCGCAGATGATGATGGCGTTGCTGCGCGCCAACCCTGAAGCCTTTCCAGACAACAACGTCAACAATCTCAAAGCCGGATCGAATCTGCGTATCCCCGACAGCGGTGAGATCCAGACCCAGACCGCGCGCCAGGCACGCAACGCGTTTGACG
The DNA here is from genome assembly GCA_965368585.1 of uncultured Chromatiales bacterium. Lineage (GTDB taxonomy): Bacteria > Pseudomonadota > Gammaproteobacteria > Chromatiales > Chromatiaceae > JARRQB01. The sequence continues at coordinate 12,240 of CBDUNM010000017.1, forward strand.
AGCAGACCCGGCAATGGCGCGAGGCAGTCTCGCCTCCCGCAGAACAGCCGGCGGCGGAAGCCGCGCCACCACCGCCGCCTGCGCAGACCGAAACCGTGGTGATGTCGGAGGAGTCTCCCCCGGAAGCGGTTCCCGAATTACCGGCAGAAGCGGAACAACCGGCCAAAGCGGAACAGCCGGAAGAGGCCGCGGAAGCCGTAGCAGCAGAAGAGGTCAGACAAGATTCTCAACTGCGGATTATCGAAGATCCGCCCAAACCGACCGAGGAACCCGAACGCGCGCAGGAGATTGCGGAACTGGAACGGCAGTTGCTGCTGGCGTTGGAACAATCCGAAGCCGACCGCCTCGAACTGCAGACGCTGGACGAAAGGGTTGAACAGATCCAGGTCGAGATGATGCGTATGCGGCGCCTGATTATTCTCAAGAATGAACAGATCGCGGCGCTGCAGGCGGTTCGGGACAACGAACCCCTGCCGCCCAGAATCGATATCGACAAAGTGGCGCCGCGGCCCGACGAGGTCGCGGCTGCGCCTGAAGTCGATAATGATAAACGGCCGATCGCGGTCCAGGTCGATAAACCCCAAGCCGTCGCCGTGGAGCCGATGGCGGAATTCGATTGGGGCATCTGGCTGGCCATCGGCGCCGGCCTGCTCGGGTTGCTGCTGTTGCTGACGCTGTATCTGCGGCGTGAACGCGAGGTTTACGTGATGGCCAACCATCCGGGCATGACGCCGCCGGGCGACCGTCCTTACGCAGACCGAAAGTCCCATTTCGGGGCGCCGGCCAAGGACGCCGTGGCGGTAACGCCGACTGGAAAGTTGTCCGGATACGACAGCGAAGAGCGCGGGCGCGCCCGGCAGCGACCGGAGGGCTGGCAGCGCGACGAACTCGGCACCGAGGTGTCCAGACCGACGGAGGCGATGGCAGCAGACGATATCGACGGTAGCTCGCACATGACCGACGAAGAGTTGGAGACGCTGGTGCGCGACCTCAATGTCGATTTCGATTCGATCGATACCGGTTCCTCTTTGCTTTCCGAATCAATTACGGCCACCGGTTCGGAGGAATATGCGCCATTGACCCAGCCGAGCGAACCTGGCCGGAACGCTGCGCCGGGCGGCGATGATGCGAACGCACCGCCACCGGCGGAAGGCGAGACCGATGTCGCGGCGCTGCGACTCGAGTTGGCGCAAGCGTACCTGGAAATCGGCGAAATCGACGGCGCGCGCGATATTCTTACCCAGGTGGTCGAAGAAGCGATGGAAGGTCCGGAGCAGGAGGAAGCGCGTCGCTTGCTGGAGTCGTTGGGTTGATGCCAGCCGTGAATCAAGTCCCCGGTTAGTACGCTAGCGTCGCTGGTTCCACCAGCGCTCGACGATATCGCCGACGTCCAGGGTCTCGGGGCCTTCCTGCCAGCTCTTCAGGATGGGCACATCGCTGCTCACGGGTGGTGGCTCCGGGGGATAAATCTTGAACCGCGTGGGCATGGGCGCGGCCTCTCCCACGATCAGGCCTTCGCCGCGCCTGAGCGTGGTCAATACCTCGGCCAGGTTTTGTTCTCCCTCGGGAAGCAGGCGCCGGATATAGTCTTGATCGTCCGGGTTGGTGGTACGCAAGCAGATAAAGTTCGAGCATTGCGCCAATACCGTTTCCGACAGTTCGGTCGGTCTTTGGCTGACCACGCACAAGCCGACGCCGTACTTGCGTCCTTCCTTGGCGATTCGCTCGATCGCCCGGCGCGTCCCCTTGTGTTGGATGTCGGTTTCCCGTGGAATGTACTGGTGCGCTTCCTCGCACACCAGAAAGATAGGGAACTCGTGCCGTTGCGGGTTCCAGTAGTTGAACTCAAAGGCAAGACGCCCGATCTGCGCGGATACCGTGGGGCGCACGTCCGCCGGAACGGAACTGAGGTCGATCACGGTGATCTGCCGTTTCGGCTCGCCCAGCCCGATAAAATCCCGCAGCAGGTCTTCGAGTTGCTCTGACTCGGTTCGTTTTACCGGACGAAACAGGAAATCGTAGCGCGCGTCGTTGAACAGTGCCTGAAAGCGCACCAGAAACTCGTCGAACAGGCCCCACAAAGGGCCCTTGGTCTTGCCGAAGTCCAGTTGCTGTTCGTTAGCCTTCTTGCAATGCAGATAGAGCTCTTTGATCGAGAAGAAAATGGGTGAGTCGACCGACAGGCGTTCGATGCCCAGATCCAGATTGCTCTTGCGTCGCAACGAATACAGGGCTTCGCGCAGATATGCGATCTGCACCGACGAATTCGGATCGGATCGATCGACCAGCAGATCGACCAGTTCCGCGTAGGTCAGCAACCAGTAGGGAATCTCGAGGTCGCGAGCGTCGATGTGGCGGGCGGTGGTTTCGGAAAAGGCACTGTGAAAGCGTCCGCGTCCGTCCGTCCATCTATACTCGCCGTGCAGATCGAGTAAGACGATATGCGCGCGCGGCATGATTTTTACGGCGCGTTGGATCAGACTGGTGACGGTCCATGATTTGCCCGATCCCGATTGCCCGACGATCGCGATGTGACGGCTGAACAGGTTGTCCGGATCGAGGTATACCTTCAGGTCCTGTCGACTGCTCAGTCGGCCCAGATCGAAGCCGCCGCTGCGATATCGGTCAAACAGATCCATGGTCTGGCCGGCAGTCGTCAGATAGACTTCCGCCCCCGTGACCGGAAAACGATTGACGCCGCGGGTGAAGCGGCCGTTTTTTTCGATCTCGCCCAGCGGCAACAGCGCGAGCTTGCGCACCGGGCCCGGCTCCTCCCACATCCGAATCACCTGCGTCAAAACGTTGGAATTGCGCTGTCGAATGTGTACCAGCGTGCCGATCTGGCCCACCGTGATCTCTTCCGCTCCCAGCCTCACAATCGGCTGGAACGCCGCGTTCGTGTCAAGCAACACGGCCGTAAACCGACCACTGCTGACTTCGGTCAAGTGGCCGATCAGGGCGGCATCCGGCTCGGCTATGGGCTTGGGTTCCATGGTGCTCGGGGCAGCTGGTTCGAGGACGATAGCCGGGGATCATAACCGGTCGACTTAAGCTTCCCAAGTAAGAATTGACAAACCCTGCAACAATCCTTGGATCGAAATCCCGTCAGCTGGGTAGAATGTGCGGTTGAAAAACCCGTCGAACTTCCACAATTCGACCACTGTCGAGGAGATCCAGATGTCTCGAGTCACCGTGATAGGCGCCGGATTCGGTGCGTTGACCGCTATTCGCAAATTACGCGCTGCGGATGCGCATCTGCAGCTGGATGTCATCGCGCCGAAGCCTGAATTCGTCTTTTACCCGGGGACGATCTGGGTGCCGACCGGATTGCGCCGTCCTGAAGACCTGGTAATTCCGCTGCAGCCTTTCTTCAAGCGCATGAACGTCACTTATCACCAGGCGGCGGTGACCGGCTTGCAGGCGGGCGGGCGCCGGGTAGTCACCGAGCGGGGCGAGGTCGACAACGACGGGCTGATCATCGCCTCGGGGGGGCGATTCATCAGAAAATTGCCCGGTATAGAACATGCGATCACGCCGTGCGAGGGTGTTCCGGCCGTCACGGCAATCCGCGACCGCTTGGCCGCGATGCAGAGCGGCACGCTGGCATTCGGTTTCGCGGGTAATCCCAAAGAGCCGTCAGCCATGCGCGGCGGGCCGATATTCGAGTTCCTGTTCGGCATTGAGCGCCATTTGCGGACCCTGGGGAAACGCGACCAATTCAAGTTGATATTTTTTACGCCGGCCGCCAAGCCGGGACAGCGCATGGGACCCAAGGCCGTGGAAGGACTGCTGCGGGAAATAAACAAACGCGGAATCGACACGCACCTGGGCCACAAGATAAAGGGGTTCGAAGCCGACCGGGTCCTCACCGAAGGCGGCGGGTTTCACGCCGATATGATCGTGTTCATGCCGGGCATGACCGGTAATCAATGGTTTGACAATACCGATCTGCCGCGCTCCGCAGGCGGTTTGTTGCAAGCCGACCGCTTCTGCCGCGTGGAGGGCGTGGACAAGGTCTATGTCGCGGGTGACTCCGGCAGCTTTCCCGGTCCCGAATGGCTGCCCAAACAGGCGCACATGGCCGACCTGCAGGCAGCAGCCGCGGTGGCCAACCTGATCGACGAATTCGCCGCGAAGGCGCCGTCTCACACCTTCAGAGCGGAACTGATCTGTATCGTCGACAGCCGTAACACCGGTATGCTGGTGGCGCGTACCGAGAAACGAAATATCGTATTGCCGGCCTCGCCGGTTTTTCATTGGGCCAAACGCGCCTTCGAGGTTTGGTATCTGCGGCAATATCGACGTTAGCAGCAGGATTAGCGCCAGTGTCGCAGCAGCAGGCTGATCGAGATGACCATCGAGACCGAGACGAGCAGTGGACGGACCAGCGACGAACCGAACCGGGTGACCAGCCGTGCGCCAATCCACGCGCCGGCGATTTGCGCTACACCCATCGCGATACCCACCGGCCACAGCACTTTTCCCGCTGCCGCAAACACCAGGAGCGAGGCAAAATTGCTGGTGAAGTTGAGCACCTTGGTGCCCGCCGTTGCGCGGATGAGGTTGTGCCCGAGTAACAGCACGAACGCGGCGGCAAAAAACGTCCCCGTGCCGGGGCCGAAAAAACCGTCGTAGAAACCCACGCCGGTGCCGATCAGTACGGCGAAGGTGGAATCGCGCACGCGACGTGCGCCGTCGACCGTACCGACGCCGGGAGCGAGCCAGAAATAGAGCGCAAAACCGATCAGCAACAAGGGGACCAGCGGCTCGAGCAACTGGGCGTCAAGCCGCTGTACGGCTGCCGCGCCGCACGCGGCGCCGACAAAGGTACAAAGAATCGCGAACACCATGCGGCGTAAGTCAACGACTTCCCGGCGTACGAAATGAACCGATGCGGTGAATGATCCAAACACGCCTTGTGCCTTGTTGGTTGCCAAGGCATCGACAGGGGGCAAACCGGCCCACAGCAGGGCGGGTAGGGTCAGGAGGCCGCCGCCACCGGCGATCGCGTCGACCAGACCGGCGCAGGCGCCTACCGCGCACAGGCCGACGAGCAGCTCAACTGTGATAGTGTCCATGAACATCCGCCGTGTGAATTGCAGCCGGCATTGTAGAGGAACTCCATGTATTTATTCGTAGGTGATATCGGGGGCACGCATACGCGCTTGGCCCTGGCACAGTTAAACGGTGACAACGTGAGTCTGTTGCGGGAAAAGGTTTATCCCAGCCGTGACCATCACGAGCCGGGTGAACTGCTCAAGCGATTTCTTGATGACATCGCCGGCGTAGATGTCTCTTTGGGTTGTCTGGGTGTTGCCGGCCCCGTGCTGCACAATCGGTGTAAGACCACCAATCTGCCTTGGCTGCTCGACGGCGACGCTCTGGCCGAGTACACCGGCCTGGCCGGCTTGGTGCTGATCAACGATCTGGAGGCGGCGGCGTGGGGGATCGAACTGCTCGACGAGGACAGCTACGTCACCCTGCACGCAGGAGATCCGCAGGCGCGGGGGAATCGGTCGGTGATCGCAGCCGGCACCGGGTTGGGCGAAGCGGGACTGGTTTGGTGCGCGGGCGGATACCGACCCTTTGCGTCGGAGGGCAGCCACGCGGATTTTGCGCCTCAGGACGAACTCGGCGTCGCGCTGCGAGACTGGCTGGGGCGAAAATACGGCGGACATGTGAGTTGGGAGCGTGTCATTTCCGGGCCGGGGCTGGTTGACCTGCACGCCTTCTTGCGTGAAGAGGAAAGGCACGAGACACCCGATTGGCTGGTGTCGGCCATGGCGGAAAGCGATCCAGCGGGTGCGATCGCCTCGGCGGCACAGCTCAAGAACGAACCGATAGCCAGTCGCGCGCTGGATACCTTGATAGGTTACTTCGGCGCCGAAGCCGGCAACCATGCCTTGAAGCTCATGGCGACCGGCGGTGTATATCTGGCCGGTGGCATCGCCCCCAAGATCGCCAATCGATTCTCCACCGCCGGATTCCTCGATGCGTTCTTTGACAAGGGGCGCATGCGCGATTTGATGCAGCGGATGCCGGTTCATCTGATCACGGACGGTAACCTCGCACTGTACGGCGCGGCACGCTGCGCGTCGCGAATCGGGGCCGAATAGCGGCGAGTGCCGCACCGAACAGTTCGCGATCGCCAAACGAATATCGACGATGACAGAGCCTGCTTTACAGATATCGCAACTACGCAAGACCTACAGCAACGGTTTCGTCGCACTGCAGGGCATAGATCTCGAAGTGCCCAAGGGGGATTTTTTCGCGCTATTGGGCCCGAACGGAGCCGGTAAATCGACCACGATCGGCATCGTGACCTCGCTGGTGAACAAGTCGTCCGGCAAGGTTGAGGTGTTCGGTGCCGATCTGGACAGTGCGCCCGAAACGGTCAAGAGCCATATCGGACTGGTGCCGCAGGAATTCAACTTCAATCAGTTCGAGCCGGTCGCCGAAATCGTCGTGAATCAGGCCGGTTACTACGGGATCCCGCGGCGTGCAGCCTATGCGCAGGCGCGCGCCGTGTTGTCGAAGCTCGATCTCTGGGACAAGCGCGACTCGGAGGCGCGCAGCCTGTCGGGTGGGATGAAGCGCCGCCTGATGATCGCGCGTGCCCTGGTGCATCAACCTCGCCTGTTGATCCTCGATGAGCCCACTGCGGGTGTCGATATCGAGATTCGGCGCAGCATGTGGGATTTTCTACGCGAGGCCAACGCTCAGGGTACAACGATCATTCTCACGACACACTATCTCGAAGAAGCCGAGAGCCTGTGTCGGCATATTGCCATCATCAATCAAGGCCGGATCGTCGAGCGCGCCGCCATGCGCCAACTGCTGCGCCGCTTGAACCTGGAAACCTTCGTATTGACCGTGCGCGGCGACATCAGGGTCCCCCCGCAGCTGGACGGCTACCCGGTGCAAGTCATCGACGAGGAAACGCTGGAGGTGTCGGTAGCGCATGAAAAGGGAATCAATCGGGTGTTCGCCTCGTTAAGCGAACAGGGCATCGAAGTACTCAGTTTGCGTAACAAGCAGAACCGCCTGGAGCAGTTATTCATGGACATGTTGCGCAATGGTCGTACGGCGTAATCGTATGCCGAACGCACGTTACTGGCATGCGTTTCGCACCATAGTCACCAAAGAGGTGCTGCGTTTCTCGCGCATCTGGGTGCAAACCATACTGCCGCCGGTCATCACCACCGCGCTGTACTTCGTTATCTTCGGCAAGCTGATCGGGGAACGCATCGGGGAAATGGACGGCTTTCGCTACATCGATTTTATCGTTCCTGGACTGATTCTGATGTCGGTCATCACCAACAGCTACGCCAACGTCGTATCGAGCTTCTATTCGAGCAAGTTTCAGCGGTATGTGGACGAACTGCTGATTGCGCCCGTGCCAAACTGGGTCATTCTTGCCGGCTACGTCGCCGGCGGCGTCTCGCGGGGGCTGGTCGTGGGGATATCCGTCACGGCGGTATCTTTGTTTTTCAGTGAGTTGGAGATCCACAGTTACCTGGTAACCTTTCTGGTGTTCGTGCTGACATCGGTGTTGTTCGCGACCGCCGGTTTTATCAACGCTATCTACGCCAACAGCTTCGACGATATTTCGATCGTACCGACCTTTGTCCTGACGCCTTTGACTTATCTGGGCGGTGTGTTCTATTCGATACACCTGCTGCCGGAATTCTGGCGCAACGCATCACTGGGGAATCCGGTGCTCTATATGATTAACGCATTCCGCTTCGGGCTGTTGGGGGTATCCGATATTCCATTGCCGCTGGCGTTTGGGATTATTCTCGCCTTCATCATCGGCTTGAGTCTGTTCAGTCTGTGGCTGCTGCGGCGCGGCACCGGTATCAAGAGCTGAGCGCGGTTCGGTGACCGGTGCGACACGCAAGGTTTGGTCCTGGGCGCTCTACGATTGGGGAAACTCGGCCTTTGCGACGACCGTCATGGCAGGGTTCTTTCCGGTGTTTTTCAAGGAGTACTGGTCCGCCGGCGCCGTTGCGACGGAGTCCACACTGCGCCTGGGTATCGCCAATTCACTGGCCAGCCTCGCCGTCGTGATACTCGCGCCGCTGCTGGGCGCTCTGGCCGACCGCGGCGGCATCAAGAAGCGGCTGCTGGCGCTGTTCGCGTTTCTGGGTATCGCCATGACCCTGGGGCTGTTTCTGGTCGAACAAGGGGCATGGCAGTTGGCGCTGCTCCTCTACGGCCTGGGGGTTATCGGGTTTTCCGGCGGCAACGTCTTTTATGACGCCTTGTTGCTGGCGGTCGCCTCGCGCGATCGGTACGATCGGGTGTCCGCTTTCGGTTATTCACTGGGTTACCTGGGGGGCGCCGTGTTGTTCGCCATCAATGTGGCGATGGTGCTGCGGCCTGCCTGGTTCGGACTGGCCGATGGCACGCAAGCGGTGCGTTACGCGTTCCTCACCGTCGGTATCTGGTGGGCGTTGTTTTCGTTGCCCGTGATGCTGTTCGTGCCGGAGACGAGGCGCCGGGACCCGATCCCCTTGGGCGCGGCAGTGGTCGGGGCTTTCGTCGAACTAAAGAACACGCTGCGGCATCTGCGCCGCTATCGACAGGTATTGTTGTTTCTGGCGGCATACTGGCTGTATATCGACGGTGTCGACACGATCGTACGCATGGCGGTCGACTACGGACTCGCGATCGGATTTACCTCGAAAGACTTGTTGAGTGCCTTGCTGCTGACGCAAGTCGTGGGTTTTCCGGCGGCGCTGGCGTTCGGGCGGGTGGGGGAAGCGTGGGGACCCAAGCGGGGAATCTGGATCGCCATTGCCGTCTACATCGGTGTGGTGTTCTGGGCATGGCGCCTGTCCGAGATCTGGGAGTTCTATGGGCTTGCGGTCGCGATCGGCCTGGTACAGGGCGGTATTCAGGCTCTCAGCCGGTCGTTGTACGCGCGCCTGGTGCCGCCGCAGCATGCCGGTGAGTTTTTCGGCTTCTACAATATGCTCGGCAAGTTCGCGGCGGTGTTGGGGCCGTTGATGGTGGGTTGGGTAGCGGCCAGCGGCGCCGATTCACGCGCCGGCATACTGTCGGTCGTGGTGTTGTTCGCCGCCGGCGCGGTGCTGCTGGCGATGGTCGACGTGCGGGCGGGCGAACTCGCCGCTGCGCATCCACGCGACGGGTCGGCTGCGGAATCTTGATCGAGTTGCACGGTCTTACAGCTTGATGACGACCATGATGCGAGTGCTCCGATGCTGCCGCTAGTTTTCGTTCTGCTTTTTATGATCGCCTTGTTCTGGTTGCCGCAATGGTGGGTGCAGTACTCGCTGTCGCGCTACAACCGGCGCGACGAGGAGAACTTTCCCGGTACCGGCGGCGAGTTGGCGCGTCATTTGCTCGATCGCCTCGGGCTGAGCGACATTAAGGTGGAGGCGACCGAGATGGGGGATCACTACGACCCCGAGCAAAAAGCTGTCCGTCTGACGCCCGACAAGCACGATCGACGCACCCTGACGGCGATCACCGTGGCTGCGCACGAAGTCGGGCACGCCATGCAGCACGCGGCCGGCGAGCCTCTCTTCGCGTGGCGCACCCGGTTGGCCAGGCTGGCCATGGGGGCGCAAAAGCTGGGCTCGGTACTCCTGTTGGCCGCACCGGTGTTGGTGCTGTTGACACGTATGCCATCGCCGGGCCTGATATCCGCGCTTGCCGCCTTTCTGGTGATGGGCATGGGCGTTGTTGTGCAACTGGTCACGCTCCCGGTCGAGCTCGACGCGAGCTTTCGCAAGGCCTTGCCGGTGTTGGAGTCGGGTTACCTGGATGCACATCAGATCCCGGCAGCCAAACGAATTCTGCGTGCGGCGGCGTTGACTTATGTGGCCGCCTCGCTCGGCGGCTTGTTGAATTTCTGGCGCTGGATGCAGGTCCTTAGACGATAGCCCGATCTTTGGACCCGCCGGGTTGCGTTGCTCGTACTCCGACGCGTAACTATTGATGGATTCAGCGAGTCGGAGTACCAGGTCGATCCGCCGGAATTCTGCCTGGAGTTGCGCGATTGCCATGTCAAAGCCTCGACGCTCCACTGGAGTCTCCTTTTATCTCATTGTTTCTGCTTTATAAAAATATCCTGATTGTGATGGCATGTGGTTTGCAAAGGGAAGCAACAGACGGCGGCGTGATCGTCGCTCAAGTTGGCGCATCGCAAACGGGAGTACCCGATGGCAGAACAGAATCCGGAACCAGAGGCCGAAGAAGGCACCTTCGGCAGGAAGAAGCTGACGCTGATCATCATCGCGGCTCTGGTGCTGTTGCTGGGCGGCGGCGCAGCTGCCTATTTTCTGATGGGCGACGACGCACCGGCGGTTGCCGAACAGGACGGCCAAGCGGCTGAGGAAGAAGAGGAAGAGAGCGAGGGGATTCCGACCTATCACGAACTCAAGCCCGCCTTCGTCGTCAATCTGCCGCCGGGCGGCAGCGCCAAGATGCTGCAGGTCGGGGTGCAGCTGTATACCGAAGATCCCAGTATCGTCGAGGTGATCACCGCTCACGAACCGATGTTGCGCCACCACCTGTTTGATGTGCTTTCCAGTCAGACGGCGGACGCCCTGAATTCGCGCGCAGGACGAGAACAGCTGCAGACGCAGGTCAAAGAAGAACTGATCAGCAAACTCAAGGAAGTGGGCGCAACCAAGCGCAGCATCAAATCCGTTTACTTTACCCAGTTCGTTTTGCAGTAGCCCGTGAGCGGCAACGACCTCCTGTCCCAGGACGAAATCGACGCGCTGCTGCATGGTGTCGACAGCGGTGATGTAGAGACCGAGTCCGACGAAAGTATCGACCCGAATGCGATGCGCCCGTATGACTTCGCCAGTCAGGATCGCATCGTCCGCGGCCGGCTACCCACCCTGGAGATGATCAACGAACGGTTTGCACGCTACTTCCGGACCAGCCTGTTCGGCATGCTGCGACGCAGCTCAGACATCTCGGTCTCGGGCGTGCAAATGCTCAAGTTTTCCGAGTTTGTGCACAGCCTGTTCGTTCCGACCAGTCTCAACCTGGTCCGAGTCGCGCCGCTGCGCGGCAAGGGCCTTTGCGTGCTCGACCCGAAACTGGTGTTCAGTGTCGTCGACAACTTTTTCGGCGGTAGCGGGCGATTTCACACCAAGATCGAAGGCCGTGAATTCACACCGACCGAGACGCGTGTCATCCAGATGTTACTGGAACTGGCTTTCAAAGATCTCAAGCTCGCTTGGGAACCCGTGTTGGACGTCGCGTTTTCCTACGTCGGTTCAGAGGTCAATCCGCAGTTTGCCAATATCGTCTCACCGTCCGAGGTGGTGGTCGTGACTACGTTCAACGTCGACCTCGAGGCGGGCAGCGGTGACTTCTATATCTGTCTGCCGTACTCCATGCTCGAACCGATACGCGAGATCCTCGACGCCGGCGTGCAAAGCGATCGCGGTGAACGCGACGAGCGCTGGGAGCAGTCGATGAAAGAGGAAGTCCTGAACGCAGAACTGGAACTTTCCAGCTCGCTGGGGCAGGTGACGCTGTCGTTGCGGCAGCTTGCGCGGCTGCAGGTCGGGGACATCGTTCCCATCGAAATCGAAGAGACCGTTGCGCTCAAGGCCGAAGGAATGCCGATTTGCCACGGCACCTTGGGTACATCCAACGGTAATTACGCCGTCAAGGTCGAACAGTGGATGCGCCAGACGAAGTCGCGGGAACTCGTGGAACTGCGCGCTGCCCGGGACGGCAAAAACCCGACTGGCGACGGTGGTGAGTTGGTACCGGTTCGTCGATAGCAGATAACAGGACAAGCAAGATGACTGAAGAGACACAGTCCAGCGACGAAACGCTGGCCGATGAATGGGCGGCAGCGCTCGAAGAGCAGGAAGACGGTGAGGGTGGCGGGGCCGCCAAGGCCGAGTTTGTCGAACTGCAAGCGGACGCCGCCAAAAGCGCAAACTCGGATATCAAGCTCGACGCGATCCTCGATGTGCCTGTCACCATCGCCATGGAAATCGGCCGGACGCGGATCAATATCCACAATCTGCTGCAGCTCAATCAAGGCTCGGTGGTCGAACTCGATCGACTGGCCGGGGAACCGATGGACGTCCTGGTGAACGGGACTCTGGTCGCGAAAGGCGAGGTGGTGGTGGTGAACGAGAAATTCGGTATCCGTTTGACCGACATCATCAGTCCGAGCGATCGGATCAAGCGGCTGCAAGCATGAGCAGTACTCGCCTGCTCGCCTTATTGGTCGGCTCGGCCCTGTACGCCGGTCAAAGCCTGGCGCAACCCGAAAACGCGGCGCAATTCACGCCACTGGGGACGTCGCAGCTGGTACAGACGCTGCTTGGCCTTACCGCGGTCCTGGCGCTCATCGCCGGGTTGGCGTGGGGGGTAAAACGCTTCGGCCGGCTGCCGGGCGCGGGCGGTGCGGGGTTGCGGATCGAGGGCGGCGTGTCGCTCGGTCCCCGCGAACGCGTGGTGTTATTGAACGTGGAGGGCACGCGCTTGCTGGTAGGCGTCGCGCCCGGCAGGGTGCAGACGCTGCACGTGGTTTCTCCGGCGCTGACCAGCCAGGAATTGGAAGAGGAAATGGCATTCGAGCGAGATCTGATGAGCGCGGTCAACGACGGCATTCAGTCGTGAAGCACCTGGTCTGGCTCGCGGCCGCTGTCTGGTCCGCCACCGCCGCGGGTGTACCCGGTATCGAGGCGCTGAACGTCGCGCCCGATGACCAGGGGGGGCAGACCTATACCCTGACCATTCAGATTCTGCTCGCCATGACCGCCTTGAGCCTGCTGCCGGCCGGGCTCATGCTGATGACATCTTTTACCCGCATCGTGATCGTCTTGGCGATTCTGCGCCAGGCGCTCGGCACGGCCCAGACCCCTTCCAATCAGATCCTGGTCGGGTTGGCCTTGTTCCTCACCCTCTTTATCATGTCGCCGGTGTTGACGCAGGTCTACGACTCGGCGCTGGGGCCGTTCCTGGACGAGCAGGTTAATGCGGATCAGGCGCTGTCCGTGGCCCAGGGGCCGATCCGCGAGTTCATGCTGGCACAGACGCGCGACGACGATATCGCCTTGTTTGCGCGAATATCCGGTCAGGAGGATTTCGAAGCGGAGACCGACGTGCCGTTTTCGCTGTTGATGCCGGCGTTTGCGACCAGCGAGCTGAAAACAGCCTTTCAGATTGGCTTTCTGTTGTTTATACCCTTCCTCGTCATCGATCTCGTCGTCGCCAGCGTCCTGATGTCGATGGGCATGATGATGTTGTCGCCTTTGATTATTTCGCTGCCCTTCAAGATCATGCTGTTCGTGCTGGTGGACGGTTGGGCGCTGGTGATGGGTACGCTCGCCAACAGCTTCTATGTGTAACTTCCATGACACCTGATTCCGTCATCGATATCGGCCGCCAGGCCATGGAAATCACGGTCCTGCTGGCGGCGCCGATCCTGCTGGCTTCACTGGCGGTGGGCCTGGTGATCGCCATGTTCCAGGCCGCGACCCAGATCAACGAAATGACCTTGAGCTTCGTGCCCAAGCTCATGGTGGTGGCGGCCGTCATGATGATGGCGGGTCCGTGGATGCTGCGCCAGATCATCGGGTTTACCGAGAAGCTGTTTGCCAACCTGCCGTATCTGATCGGCTGACCTCGGGCAGTACCATGTTGACCCTGACAGACACCCAATTGTCCCAATGGCTGGCCGATTTCCTCTGGCCCTTTCTGCGTATCGGCGGGCTTATCATGTCCGCGCCGGTGTTGAACATCCGCCAGATCCCGGCGCGCTTCAAGGTACTGATGGCCGTGATGATCACCTGGGTGCTGGCACCGACCCTGCCCCCGTCGCCGGTGGTCTCGACGTTCGGCGCCGAAGCCCTGGTGATCGCCCTGCAGCAGGTGGGTATCGGTGTCGCCATGGGCTTCATACTGCAGTTGGCGTTCGGTGCGTTGATCTTCGGCGGTCAGATCATGGCCTACAGCATGGGATTGGGCTTCGCCCACATGATGGACCCGCAAAACGGCGTTCAAGTCCCGGTGGTCGCGCAGTATTGGTTGATTCTGGCCATGTTGTCGTTCCTGATGAGCAACGGTCACCTGGTCCTGCTGAGTGCTTTGGCCGCCAGTTTCGATACCCTCCCGATCGCGGTGGACGGCCTGACGCGATCCGGTCTCTGGGCCGTTGTGGAGTGGGGCAGCCGGATGTTCGCCGCTGGTGTCGCGATGGCGCTGCCGGTGCTGATGGCGCTGTTGCTGGTCAACATCGGTATGGGGGTGATCACCCGGGCGGCGCCGCAACTGAACATCTTTGCGGTGGGCTTTCCGATCACGCTGACCATGGGATTCGTGCTGATGTGGGTGACACTGCCGCAGATCATGGCGGGCTTTGGCGACTTGATGGACGAAGCGCTGGTGCACGCCGGCTTGATCCTGACCTTGAGGTAAAGACCGGTGGCGGAGAATCAAGACGGACAGGAGAAGTCACAGGAACCGACAGGCAAGCGCATCCAGGATGCGCGCCGCAAGGGCCAGGTCCCGCGCTCTCGCGAACTCAATACGATGATGCTGACCCTGGTCGGTGCGCTGGCGCTGATCCTCATGGGGCAACAGCTGACGCGCGGCATCAAGGGACTGTTCACGGCCAACTTCAGCCTGTCGCGCACCGATATTTTCGATCCTGCCGCGATGCCCAACCATTTCGTCTCCGCCGTGCAGGATGCCTTGGCGATGTTGATGCCGTTCTTCGGCGTGATGATCGCGGTGGCCATCCTGGCGTCGATTGCGTTGGGTGGATTCAACATCAGCTTGCAGGCGCTGACGCCCAAGTTCAGCAAACTCAATCCGATCAGCGGCATGAAGCGCCTGTTCTCCGCCAAAGGCCTGATGGAACTGCTGAAGTCGCTGGCCAAGTTTCTGCTGATCGGCGGCGTCACGGTGATCCTGACCTGGGTCTGGGCCGATGACCTCATCCTGCTGGGAAAAATGGACGTCGGTCTGGCGATCGCCCGCGGTACCGAAATGTTGGGGTGGGCCGGCGTGATTCTCGCCGCGACCTTGATACTGATGGCCGCGGTCGACGTGCCTTTTCAGCTCTGGGATCACAACCGCCAGTTGAAAATGACCAACCAGGAAGTCCGCGACGAGCTCAAGGAGACCGATGGCCGTCCCGAGGTGAAAGGACGTATCCGTCAGCTGCAGCGCGAGATGGCGCAGCGCCGGATGCTCCAGGAAGTTCCCCAGGCCGACGTCATCGTTACCAACCCGACGCATTTCGCAATCGCCCTGCGCTACGACAAGGAAAAGATGCGCGCGCCCGTCGTGGTGGCCAAGGGCGCCGATCTGGTCGCGGCCAACATCCGCCGCGTCGGCGAGCAGCACGACGTGCCCACGGTGGAATCGCCGCTGCTGGCGCGTGCCGTGTATTTCAGTACGGAACTGAACGATCCGATCCCGGCGGGTCTGTATCTCGCGGTCGCTCAACTTCTGGCTTATGTCTTTCAACTGCGGGTCTATTACGCGCATGGCGGCGACCTACCGATGCAACCCGATGAGTTTCCGATCCCGCCTGAGTTCCGCACCGGGCACGCCGATGTGGAATAACGCGCCGACCACAACGCGTTGCGGGTGCGCACAAGGTATGCGGTACCCGCGCTCATGAATACGACGGTCATACTGCAGAACGTCCGGGACGTGGGCGTCAAGGGTATGGGGGCGCCGCTCGTCCTGCTGATGCTGCTGGCCATGGTGGTCATTCCGCTGCCCCCGTTTTTGCTGGACTTGTTCTTTACCTTCAATATCGCGTTGTCGCTAGTGGTGTTGTTGGTCGTCATCTACGCGTTGCGGCCGCTGGATATCGGGGTCTTTCCCTCGTTGTTGCTGATCGCGACCCTGCTGCGTCTGGCGTTGAATGTCGCCTCCACGCGGATCGTGTTGCTCGAGGGCCACAACGGCGGCGACGCTGCCGGCAAGGTCATAGAGGCCTTTGGTGCATTCGTGATCGGCGGCAACTATGCCGTCGGTCTGGTCGTGTTCTTTATCCTGGTGATCATCAACTTTGTCGTGGTGACCAAGGGTGCGGGCAGGATCTCCGAGGTTTCCGCAAGGTTTACCCTGGACGCCATGCCCGGCAAACAGATGGCCATCGACGCCGACCTGAACGCCGGTCTGATCGATCAGGACCAGGCGCGCGCACGGCGCGAGGAAGTGACGCGAGAGGCCGACTTCTACGGTTCGATGGACGGTGCGTCGAAGTTCGTGAGGGGCGACGCGGTCGCCGGTATCCTCATCCTGATTATCAATATCGTCGGCGGACTCGGGATAGGGATGGGTCAGCACGATCTGAGTTTTGCGACGGCGCTGCAGTACTATGTGCTGCTGACCATCGGCGACGGTCTGGTCGCGCAGATCCCATCGTTGTTGTTATCGACGTCGGCGGCCATGATCGTCACGCGGGTGTCGAGCTCGCAGGACGTGGGCGAACAAGTTGCAGCGCAGTTGCTGAGCAACCCGAAGGCGCTTGGCGTGACCGCCGGAGTCCTGCTGCTCGTGGGGGTCATCCCCGGTATGCCCAACCTGGTGTTTCTCCTGCTGGGCGGAGCGACGGCCGTCTTTACCTATACGGTCGTCAAGCGCCAAGCGCAGCAAGCCGAACCCGAGATGCCGTCGGAGCCGCAGGAGACCGCGCCGGTCGAACACAAGGAACTCACCTGGGACGATGTACAACCGGTGGACGTCATCGGACTTGAAGTGGGGTACCGCCTGATACCCCTGGTCGATCGCAACCAGGGCGGCCAGTTGATGAACCGGATCAAGGGGGTGCGCAAGAAACTGTCGAAGGAACTGGGTTTTCTCGTGCAGTCGGTGCACATCCGCGACAACCTGGAACTCGACCCCAATGTCTACATCATCACGCTGCACGGCGTGCCGCTCGGCAAGTCGGAAGTGTTTCCGGATCGCGACATGGCCATCAACCCGGGCGAGGTGTACGGCGAGTTGCAGGGCACCCCCGCCAAGGACCCGGCGTTCGGCCTCGACGCGGTCTGGATCGACCCGGGGCAACGCGATCACGCGCAGACGCTCGGCTACACCGTGGTCGATGCCAGCACGGTCGTCGCCACGCATCTGAGCGAGCTGCTGCAGCGCCATGCCAGCGAGTTGCTCGGACACGACGAAGTGCAGCAACTGCTGGACAACCTCAAGGATGCCTCGCCCAAGCTGGCGGAGGACCTGGTGCCCAAATCGCTGCCGCTACCGGTGGTGTTGAAGGTCATGCAGAACCTGCTTAGCGAAGGCGTCCCGGTCCGTGATATCCGCACGATCGCCGAAACCTTGGCGGAGCATTCTGCAAAGAGTCAGGATGCCGACGTCTTGACAGCCCTCGTCAGAGTCGCGCTCTCTCGCTCTATCGTTCAGCAACTCATTGGCCCGGTTGAAGAAATACCGGTCACCGTGCTCGATCCGGGATTGGAACGGCTTTTGCAGAATACCTTGCAGACGTCAGGCGAGGAAGGTGCTGGATTTGAACCGGGACTCCTCGAACGTTTACAGCAGGCGCTGGTTGATACGTCAAATCAACAAGAACTTGCGGGCCATGAAAGTGTGTTGTTGGTTGCCGGGCCGATACGTGCATGGGTAGCGAAATTCGTTCGCCAAAGCGTTCCGGGAATGCACGTCCTTTCATACAACGAGATTCCTGACAACCGACAGATTCGAGTCGTGGCGACGATTGGTCGCGGCGATCAGGAGACTTAACCGGGACTGCCAAGACGGTCCCAAACCGAGGACCGCAAGGCATGAAGGTAAAACGCTTCGTCGCTCAGGATATGCGCCAAGCCATTCGCATGGTTCGCAATGCACTTGGTGAAGACGCTGTGATTCTCTCTAACAAGAGCGTCGACGGTGGCGTGGAACTCATGGCCGCCGTGGATCTGGAACCGTCGACGATCACCGACCATATCGACCAGCGCATCGCGCCGAGTCCCACGAGCGGCGAGCGCCGCGCGACATCGAACCTCGATCCTGCCGCGGATCCACTCGCAAAGATGCATCGGGAGCTGCAATCGATGCGGCGGTTCATGGAAAACGAATGGAGCGAGTTGTCTTGGCGCGATCTGGGCGAACGACGCCCGGTCGGCCGCGAAAACCTGCGGCGTTTGATCTCACTCGGCATTGCCCCCGATCTCGCCCGTGGTCTGGTCGACCAGACCGGGGAACCCGACGACGTGGAAGCCGCGTGGCGCCAGTCCCTGTATCTTCTGGCCGATCAGATCGAGCAGCACGACCACGAGCTGCTGGACCGCGGCGGGGTCGTCGCATTGGTCGGACCCACCGGGGTCGGTAAGACAACCACCCTCGCCAAGCTGGCGGCCAAGTTCGCCCTGCGCCATGGGCACCGCCACGTGGCTTTGGTCAGTATCGATAATTTCCGGATCGGGGCACGCGACCAACTGCACACCTACGGCCGCATTCTGAACGTGCCGGTGCGCACTGCCGCCAACGTCGCCGAGTTCGATACCGTGCTCGACGAACTCGCCGACCGCCAGCTGGTGCTGATCGATACGGCCGGCATGGGGGTGCGCAACGATCGCTTCGATGAGCAGTTGAATCTGCTCGGCGAGTCGCAACACGAGATCACGCGTCTGCTCGCATTGTCCACCACTACCGGGGAGCACTCCCTCGAGCGAGCGGTGAATCTGTTCCAACTGATGCGGCCGGAAGCCTGTCTGCTCACCAAACTCGACGAGGCCGCGACCTTGGGCAGTGCGCTGTCGACCGTGGTGCGACATCGGCTACCCGTCGCGTTTCTCACCGACGGTCAGCGCGTGCCGGAAGACCTGCATATCGCCCGTTCGCACCCGTTGGTCAATCGCGCCGTCGAACTCATGGAACAACAGCCGATCGAACCCGATTCCGACCATATGGCATTCGCCTGCGCAGAGGCCCGCTCGCATGCTCAACTCTGATGTTAAGCACGACCAGGCTGCCGGGCTGCGCCAGATGGTAACCCCAAGACCGGTGCGGGCCGTTGCAGTGACCGGCGGTAAAGGCGGCGTCGGTAAAACCAACGTCTCGGTCAACCTGGCGGTCGCGGCCGCGGATCAGGGCAGACGCGTCATGCTGCTGGATGCCGACCTTGGACTGGCGAACATCGACGTGATGCTGGGACTGCACCCGCCGTTCGACCTTTCCCACGTGTTCTCGGGCGAGCGCACGCTGGACGAAGTGGTGGTCGAGGGGCCAAGCGGCATTCGCGTGATACCCGGCGCATCGGGTCTGCAGAAAATGGCCGAACTGTCCCATGCCGAGCACGCCGGGCTGATTCGGGCGTTCACCGACGTCGGCAACGACGTGGATACGTTCATTATCGATACCGCCGCGGGCATATCCGATACCGTCGTCAGCTTCTCACGGGCCGCTCACGAAATACTGGTGGTGGTGTGTGACGAACCGGCATCCATCACGGATGCATACGCCATTATCAAGCTTCTCAACCGCGACTACGGCCACCACCGTTTCAGAGTGTTGGCCAACATGGTACGCAGCGCCCAGGAAGGGCGTGAATTGTATTCCAAGATGTGTCGTGTCACGGATCGCTATCTCGACGTCACCATGAGTTTCGTGGGCGCGATTCCATACGATGACTACCTACGCAAAGCCGTGCGTTCGCAACGCCCGGTGGTCCTTGCCTATCCACGCAGTCGTGCAGCTCAGGCTTTCAAGAACCTGGCGAAGAAACTCGATTCCTGGCCCTTGCCCGATGGGGCGAACGGCCAGGTGCAGTTTTTTGTGGAACGACTGATCCAATATTCCAGCGAATTCGGGGAGATGGTGCTGTGAACAATCTGGCTACTTACGCTCAAACCGCGCAAGCGGGTTATGACGATCTGGTTTCTCGGCACGCACCGTTGGTGAAACGGATCGCCTACCATTTGATGAACCGTTTGCCGCCGAGCGTGCAAGCGGAAGACCTGATTCAGGCTGGCATGATCGGCCTGATCGAAGCGAGCCGCAACTACGACCCCAGCCAGGGCGCCAGCTTCGAGACCTACGCCGGTATCCGTATCCGTGGTGCCATGCTGGACGAGATCAGGCGCTCGGACTGGACCCCGCGTTCGGTGCATCGCAAGGCCCGCCAGGTCGCCGACGCGATGCGGGATATAGAGAACGAGACCGGTCGCGACGCACGAGACGTCGAAGTCGCCGAAACGCTTGGGATCTCGATTGACGATTACCATCAGATTCTGCAGGATTCTTCGGGCTCGCGTATTTTCAGCTATGAAGAGCTGTCTGAAGTCGGTGAAGTCGTGCCCTCGGACGGCGGCTACGCCGGTCCGTCAAAAACGAAGAACTCATTGTTCGAGAGTCCGGTCGACGGTCTGGAAAAGGACAACTTCAAGCTCGCGTTGGCCGATGCGATTGCCAGTTTGCCCGAGCGCGAGCGACTCGTGATTGCGCTGTATTACGACGAAGAACTGAATCTGCGTGAGATCGGCCAGGTGCTGGGTGTGAGCGAGTCGCGCGTCTGCCAGATACACAGCCAGGCGGCGTTGCGCTTGCGGTCGCGTTTGACCGAGTGGTTACCCGGCAAAGAATGATCTGCTAGCCGCCGACGTTCACGGCGGCTAGCAGTCGGTATGCGGTCACGAGCTGAACGGATATCTGGCGGTGTGGCCAGCTACTTCGCGAGTTAGCCTGCATGTTGCGCCGGTATCCGGGATGATCGCGCCGGACAGGCGCGGCTGGACGCCGCTGTGGAGCGAAAACCATAGCCGTCGCTGCGACTTGAGTGAACAGCCATTGCAGGCGTGCCTGGACAAGCGAGGGGCCGGTCACCAACCGTACCCGCAGAAAACCCCGGAAAAAGAGGATGCGAAGCTGCTGCATCGGGTTTCGGTATTTGGCCCATGATCGGCTGGTGCAACATTCAGGTTAGCTTTGTAAGGCGAGTATTCCGCCCGGCGTGAAACGCGCGAGTCTCATGGCCGCGAAATTTCAACTGATGCGGCGGTTCGTCGCCGGCCGTCATTTGTTCTCCAATAGCAATAATAGTCTCCCGAACGGTCGTGATCGCGCGACGTCGGCCGAGCGCGGAAAGATCCCTGCGAAAAGGGAAATCAAGCCCTACGGTTTTCGCGTTCCCTGCCGATAGCCCCAATCAAGTTAAGGTGGAAGCGACTCGCCTGGTCGCCAGCAATTTCGGAGGTTGCCTTGGACAAGAATATGAAAATCCTGATTGTGGACGATTTTTCCACGATGAGGCGCATCATCAAGAACCTGCTGCGCGATCTCGGGTTTACCAACACACACGAGGCGGACGACGGAACGACGGCGTTGCCGGTGCTGCAAAACGGTGGTTTCGATTTCATGATTACCGATTGGAATATGCCGGGCATGCAGGGTATCGACCTGCTCAAGGCCATCCGTTCTGACCTCAAGCTGCAGGGACTGCCGGTACTGATGGTTACCGCGGAATCTAAACGCGAGCAGATCGTCGAAGCGGCACAGGCCGGCGTCAACGGCTATGTCATCAAGCCGTTTACGGCTGCCACCCTGGAAGAAAAAATCAACAAGATCTTCGAGCGCGTCGCCGCTTGACTTCGGCCGGGAGAGCTCATGACCAACGGGATGGAACAAGCCGGTAGCCTTGCAGCGGGAGTCGACTTCGAACCGGTCGACAAACTCGAACTCGCCAGGGGTCTGGTGGCCCTTCTCGAGTCGGGTGATCAGGAAGGTGCCGCCGAAGCAATATCCCAGCTGGCGGGCTTCGGCGATCAGATGCTGTTTCTCGAAGTGGGGCGGCTGGCGCGGGAACTGCACGAGTCCATAAAGGACTTCATGCTCGACGCGCGCATGGTCGAACTGGCCAGCACCGAAATGCCCAATGCCGCCGAACGGCTGCGGTATGTCATCACGATGACCGAGCAGGCGGCAAACACGACCTTGTCCGCGGTCGAAAGCAGTTTGCCGATCGCCGATCAGTTGAGCACAGCCGCGAAAGAGCTGGCGGAAAAGTGGCGGCAGTTCAATTCGCGCGAGCTGACGGTCGCCGACTTCCGGTTGCTCAGCGACGAGCTGCAGGCGTTTCTCGATGCCAGCCAGGACCACGCCGCGTCGCTGCAGGACAGTTTGTCGGAAGTGTTGATGGCCCAGGGGTTCCAGGATCTGACCGGGCAAATCATCCGCAAAGTTATCGATCTGGTCGACGATGTTGAAACCAAGCTCGTCGAGTTGGTGAGAATGTCCGGCCGCAAGCAAACAAACGCCGGTGCGGGCGTGGAGGCTGCACTCGCCGTGCCGTGTATCGAATCGAACGGCCCGGTAGTGCCGGGTGTCGACAAGTCGGATGTGGTGTCCGGACAGGACGACGTAGACGACTTGCTGTCAAGCTTAGGGTTTTAAGCTATGAATCTTGATGCAGACGACGAGATTCTTCAGGACTTTGTGGTTGAGGCAACCGAGATCCTTGACCAGATGGGTGAACAGTTGGTCGACCTCGAGCAACAACCCGAAGACACCGATCTGCTGAACGCCATTTTTCGCGGCTTCCACACCGTCAAAGGCGGTGCCGGTTTTTTGAGCATCACCCACCTGGTCGAGGCCTGTCATCGGGCCGAGGACGTGTTCAACGTCCTGCGTCAGGGACAGCGCACGGTGAGCGCCGAATTGATGGACGCCATCCTGCAGACGTTGGACGTGGTCAACGCTCAGATGAGGGCGGTGCGCGAAGGCCTGGAGCCCGATGCCGCCGGTCGCGACTTGATTGCACGGCTCGAGATGCTGGCGTTGCCGGAGGAGACCAGCACGCCACGTCACGACCAATCAGATGAGACCGCTGCGGCCGAAACCGGCGGCCCGGCGACGGATGTCGTTGCAGTTGAGTCGCCTGTGTCAGTCGATACGCCAGCGGTGGCGCCGGGCGGCGGCGACATCACCGAAGCGGAGTTCGAGGCGTTACTCGACGAACTGCACGGTAAAGGTAAGCCCGGCGGTCAACCCAAGGCCGAGTCGGCGGCCGCGGCGTCGGCGAGCGATGAAATCACCGCTGACGAGTTCGAGTCGCTGCTCGACGAGTTGCACGGCAAAGGGCGGCACGCAAGTGCGCCTAAAGCGGTAGAAAAGGCGTCGGCGAGTTCTGACGCAATCACCGACAACGAGTTCGAAGCACTGCCGGACGAACTCCACGGTGCCGGCAAGCACGGCGGTGTACCAGGGGGTGCCAATCCGGCGGTTGCCGCCGGGGCGTCCGTTGCGAAACAGCAGCCGGCGAACTCGGGTTTGGTGCCGGGCCGCGTGGCAGCGACAGCGCCGCCGCCTGCCGCCGAGCAGCCCGCGCGCGAGACCCCGTCGCCGCTCGTTGCAGCGGCGAACAAGACCGTCGCATCTGGCGTCCAGGTCAGGCAGCCGCAAGGAGAAACGACCGTACGCGTCGATACGCAACGCCTCGACGACATCATGAACATGGTCGGCGAGTTGGTGCTGGTGCGCAACCGCTTGTCGACGCTGAAGACTGCGATGGCCGACGAGGCCCTGGCGAACGCGGTAAGCAATCTGGACGTCGTGACCGCCGACCTGCAACTGGCGGTCATGAAGACCCGTATGCAGCCGGTCAAGAAGGTGTTCGGCCGATTCCCTCGCGTGGTGCGAGACCTGGCCAGGAACCTTAAAAAGGAGGTCGAACTCGAAATGCACGGCGAGGATACCGACCTGGACAAGAACCTCGTCGAAGCCCTGGCCGATCCCATGGTGCATCTCGTGCGTAATGCGGTCGATCACGGCATCGAGTCCCCGGAAGCGCGTGCCGCGTCGGGGAAACCGAGGCGCGGTCGGGTGGTTCTGTCGGCCGCGCAGGAAGGCGATTCAATCCTTTTGTGTATCGAAGACGACGGCAAGGGAATGGATCCGGACGTGCTGCGGCGCAAGGCGGTCGAGAAAGGCGTCATGGATGAGGAAGCCGCGGCCCGGCTGGACAGCAGAGAATGCTACAACCTGATTTTTCACCCGGGATTCTCGACCAAGACGGAAATCTCCGATGTATCCGGACGCGGTGTCGGCATGGATGTCGTGAAGACCAAGATCGCGCAAATGAACGGCAGCGTCGAAATCGACTCGGAGCCGGGTCGCGGCAGCAAGATCGTGATCAAGCTGCCGCTCACGCTGGCGATCCTGCCGACCTTGATGGTCATCCTGGGCGAACAGCCTTTTGCTCTGCCGTTGGCCAGCGTGGTCGAGATCTTCAACCTCGACCTGGGCCGCACCAACACCGTGGACGGGCAACTCACCATTCGTATGCGAAAGCGCGCGCTGCCGTTGTTTTACCTGAGCGATTGGTTGGTAAACGGCCGGGTCTCGAGCCCCGACCATTCGAGCGGCGGCACCGGGCACGTGGTGGTGGTCAACGCCGGCGGCTTGCAGGTCGGTCTGGTGGTTGATTTCCTGGTTGGACAGGAAGAGGTGGTGATAAAACCGCTGGGTGCCTTGCTGCAGGGCCTCGACGGGATGGCCGGCGCAACGATCACCGGTGACGGTAAGATCGCGCTGATCCTCGACGTCCCGGGGTTGATGCGCAAATACGCGCGTCGTTTCTGATCGTGGCCGAATTCGTTTCTTCCGACAGCGAGGGACCGACGTTTCGCAACGACAACGTTTCGCGCGATTGAATCGGCGCGTTGTGGAACACCCTATGCGTACAAAGGTCAAGGTTCTGGTGGTGGACGATTCGGCCTTTTTTCGGGGTCGGATCACCCATATCCTGGAACGGAACGGCGAGATTGAAGTCGTCGGTCACGCGGCCAATGGTCAGGAAGCCGTCGAGATGACGTCCAGACTGAGGCCCGACCTGATCACCATGGACGTCGAAATGCCGGTGCTGGACGGTATTTCGGCGGTGCGCCGGATCATGGCGCGGCAGCCCACCGACGTGTTGATGTTTTCGGCCCTGACGCAGGACGGGGCGCGCGCCACGCTCGATGCGCTGGAAGCCGGCGCGGTGGATTTTCTGCCAAAATACAGCGTCGGAGATGCCCCCGGGGCGGAATCCAACGGACGATATCTGCGCGACCGCATCCTTGCGTTGAGCGCGCGCCGCCGCGGCCTCCCGAGAGCGGCCCGACCGCTCGCGGACGTCGCACCCCGAACCGCGGCCACCGCGCACCCTCGCCGATCGACTGAACTGAGTCATCCCGTGGAACTGGTCGTCATTGGCGCCTCGACCGGCGGGCCGGTGGCGCTGCAGAAGGTATTGACGGCATTGCCGGCCGGGTTCGGCGTGCCGGTTCTGGTGGCAGTGCATATGCCGGCGACCTTTACCGCAACGTTTGCGGAGCGGCTTCATCATCTTTGTCCGCTGGAGGTTGCCGAAGCCAGCGACAACGCCCCGTTGCGGCCGGGCCGGATATTGATTTCGCCCGGTGACATGCAGACCCTGGTGGACGGACGATCCGGTGCGCTGTGCGTGCAGGTTCGAAAAAGCAAGGATCAGTTGTACAAGCCCAGCGTCGATCTGTGTTTTGGTTCCGCGGCCCGCGTGTTGGGCGGGCACGTGCTCGGTATCGTGCTCACGGGAATGGGAGCGGACGGCAAGCACGGTGCGAAGCTGCTCAAGGACAAAGGCGCCAGCATCTGGTCGCAGGATGCGGCGTCGTGCACCGTCTACGGTATGCCGCAGGCGGTCGAAAAGGCCGGGTTGTCCGACCGGGTTATGCCAATCGATGCGTTGGGCCCGGCGCTGACGGAGGCAATTTGACATGGACCCGTTGAGCTTTCTGGGTGTACTGCTGGGCCTGGCCGCCATCGTGGGGGGGAACTGGCTGGAAGGCGGCCATATCGAATCCCTGACCAACGGCCCCGCTCTGGTCATCGTTTTGGGCGGCACCATCGGCGCCATGCTGTTGCAGACGCAGCTGCCGATTTTTCTGCGCGCAATGCGCATGATTGGTATTGTATTCATACCACCGCGCCGCCCCCTGGATATCGCTATCGAGAAGATCGTGATCTGGAGCAACACGGCACGCAAGGAAGGGCTGTTGGGCCTGGAGAATGTGGTGGACGAAGAGGACGACCTGTTCGTACGCAAGGCGATCGAACTGGTGGTCGACGGCAACGAGCCCGAGGATGTACGGCACACCCTGGAAGTCGAACTCGACGCTCGCGAGCAGCGCGATATGCAGGCGGCGCGCGTGTTTGAGGCGATGGGCGGCTACGCGCCGACGATCGGCATCATCGGCGCGGTAATGGGGTTGATACACGTCATGCAGAATCTGGCGGACCCCTCGCGCTTGGGCAGCGGCATTGCCACCGCCTTTGTCGCGACCATCTACGGCGTCGGATTGTCCAATCTGCTGTTCCTGCCGCTGGCGAACAAGCTCAAGGCGCATGCACGGGCCGACGCGCAATACAGAGAACTGGTCATCGAAGGTCTGGTGGCGATCGCCGAAGGGGAGAACCCGCGCAATATCGAAACGCGGCTGCAGGGCTTTCTGCGCTAACCCGGACATTGGATCATGGCACGACGTCGACGCGAGGAACATGAGGAAAGCGGCCATGATCGATGGCTGGTTTCCTATGCGGACTTCATTACGCTGCTGTTCGCGTTCTTCGTGGTGATGTACGCCGTCTCGTCGGTCAACGAAGGCAAGTATCGGGTCCTGTCGGAGACCCTGAACTCGGTCTTCGCGGATTCATCCAAGAACCCCAATTTACCGTCGGCCGCCGCCGCGCCTCCGGCCCCTGAGACGCTCCCCCTGGCACCGCCGATCCCTGAACCTATACCGATTTCACCGGCCCGAGCAACGTCTGATCCGGATGAAGGTCAACTGGGTCGGTTGCGTAAGAATCTTGCAATCAGCCTGGAGCCCTATCTGCATTCCGGCCAGGTAGAAATCGGGGGGGATGGCGACCGCATCGAGATACGCATCAAATCCAAGCTGTTGTTCGACAGCGGCAGTACCCGGCTCAATCGAATCGCAATGACGGCGTTGCGTGATGTTGCCAAGCTTCTGGTGTCCTTGCCCAATGCCATGCAGGTCGAAGGCCACACCGACAACGTGCCGATCAGTACCTTGCAGTTTCCGTCCAATTGGGAATTGTCGGCGGCGCGCGCGGCGAGTGTCGTGCACTTCATGACGCGTATCGGGATTGACGCCGAGCGGCTGGCTGCCGTGGGTTTTGGCGAACATCGGCCATTGGCCTCTAACGCGACGGAGGCGGGGCGCACGCGTAACCGTCGGGTGACCCTGGCGATACTCGCGCCGAAGGTCGTGCCCTGGGCTGAAGGGCCGGGATTGTCCGAGACGATTGACTGGTCGGCGCCGCACGAAACCGGCACGGGTGGCGCCGCGCCGGGCCGCCCGCCGTGAAGATCTGGGCCGTCGCCAACCAGAAAGGCGGGGTGGGCAAGACCACCACCACGGTTTCCCTCGGCGGGCTTCTGGCCGCGAGCGGCGCGCGTACGCTGTTGATCGATGTCGATCCACACGGTTCGCTGACCAGCTATTTTCGCTATGACCCCGATGCGTTGGATCAAAGCAGCTATTCGCTGTTCCAGGCGGTCGTCGACCGGCAGCCACTGGACCCGGGAGAGGTTATTTACCGCACCGGCACTGCCGGTCTTTCACTCATGCCGGCCTCGGTCGCTCTGGCGACCCTCGATCGCCAGGCCGGCAAGCTCGACGGATTGGGTCTCGTGCTGTCACGGGCGCTACGCCGGTTGCACGACGTTTACGACCACGTGTTGATCGATTGCCCGCCCGTGTTGGGCGTGTTGTTGATCAACGCGCTGGCAGCCTGCGATCGACTGTTGGTGCCGGTTCAAACCGAGTTTCTCGCCATCAAGGGCCTCGAACGTATGCTGCACACCCTGCAAATGGTGACGCGCGCACGCCAGTCGCCGCTGGACTACCTGGTCGTGCCGACCTTTTTCGATCAGGGGACGCGCGCCTCCCAGGATAGCTTGATGGTGCTGCGCCGCAATCACGGTGCGCACCTGTGGGATGGCGTCATTCCGGTCGATACCCGGTTTCGCGAGGCGAGCCGGGTGGGCGTGCCGCCCGCGCTGTACGACCCGGGGGCGCGGGGTGTGCTGGCCTATACGCGGCTGCTCGACACGCTGCACGGCCGCACCGCCGGGGCCACCGCCCAAGCGTCCGCATGAACGGCAACGCTGCCGGTTCAGTCGCACCGGCCCTGCAGCAATCGAGCGATCTGCTCAGTGCGCGGCCGCGCGACCTGCTGGCCGAAGTCCAACCCGAAGATGCCTGGTCAGCGGCAGAAAAATGCTGAATATGCCGACGACCGACCGACAACCGGTAGCCGATGCGACCGCGGCAAGCACCTCGACAGCACAGCCGGCGCGGTCGTATTGGGCAAGTTCGGTCTTTTCGGTGCTCAAATTTAACGTTGGCAAGACGGAATGGGCTGCGCCGCTGGTGCTGCTGGAATGCGTGGCGCAGGTGCCCACCGCCGTGACGGTCCTACCCGGTCAACCCCACTGGCATCTCGGGCTGGTGTCACTGCGCAACAAGACGCGCGTGGTCGTCGATCTGGCGCGTTTTCTGTCGCGGGACAACCCACCGGCGAATCTGCAAAGCGGTTTTCTGATCGCCTTGGGCGACGGCGAGTGCATGCTGCATTGCGATGTGCTGGGCGAGGCGGCCCGCATCCAACCGGAGACCGTGCGCTGGAGGCGGTCGCACGGTACGCCCTGGCTGGCGGGCATATTACCGGACAGTTTGAGCGTGCTATTGGATGTGGATTGGCTGCTCGCGCAAATCCGGCACGATTGATGCTCAGCCTTCATTCAATTGCGTCGATAGTTCCAGATACGACGGTTTATTGGCGAAATCGTGCCCGGATACCGCATCCGGCCAGTGGAGAAATAGATATGAATACCGCAGCGTCGGAAAACGCTCAGAACGACCCGGTCCTGCAGTTTGTGACTTTCATGCTGCAGGAAGAGATTTACGGAATCAAT
Source organism: uncultured Chromatiales bacterium (assembly GCA_965368585.1). Taxonomy (GTDB): domain Bacteria; phylum Pseudomonadota; class Gammaproteobacteria; order Chromatiales; family Chromatiaceae; genus JARRQB01. Next base: position 41,191 of record CBDUNM010000017.1, read on the forward strand.
GTGATGCAGGTGCAGGAAGTGCTTCGCGTCACGGAAATCGCGCCGGTCCCGGGTGCGCCGTCCTACGTTCTCGGCATCATCAATTTGCGCGGTAATGTAGTCACGGTGGTCGATACTCGCAGCCGCTTCGGACTGGCGTCGACCCCGATCGACGACGCGAGTCGAATCGTGATAATCGAATCGGAAGAGCAAGTGGTCGGCATTTTGGTGGACAGCGTTGCCGAAGTCGTATTGCTGCGCGAGTCGGAGATCGATTCGGCGCCCAACGTGGGTAGTGACGAGAGTTCGCGGTACATACAGGGCGTTGCGACACGCGACGACAAGCTGTTGATCGTCGTCGATCTGAACAAGCTGATTACAGAGGATGAATGGGCAGAAATCGGCGGTTTCTAGGTGTCTGTCCGAGCGGCGATCGCGATGCCCGGACAACCCCCTAGGACACGCCGATTGCCGACCTCCCGCGTACAAAGTTATGGCTGAAATCAAAAAATCGATCCCTCTCGCGCCGGTCCAACCTGCAAGTCCGGGACGCGCTCCCGCGCGAAAGCGTAAACCCCCCCGCCGTGACGACGATCGGGAGAGGGACGAAAAACGCAAACCCGAGCGTGATCCCGGTTCCGACCACTTGCTGGACGAGTACGTCTGAATGGCGAGTTACTGGCTGTTGGCGACAATGCTGCTGCTGGCTATCGGGCTGGGCTGGTCGCTGCGAGAACTGCTCCAGATGCGTCGCCAGCAGGCTCGCCTGCAAGCGCGAATCGACGAGTTCGCACGGCAGTTCCGCCTGCAAACGCAAAGCATCAGCGGTCTTACGGCCGGAGCGATCGGCGTGGACCGCCGCCTGCGCGACGTCGAGGCGCGCGCTCAGCAGCTGGTCGATCGCCAGACGCTGTTCGAAAACCGCCAGGCCGACGAACGCCCTTACGACCACGCTATCCGCATGGTTCAACAGGGCGCGGGAGTCCGTCGCCTGGTTGAGGAATTGGAACTGAGTGAGAGTGAAGCCGATCTGATCGTCCGTATGCACGGTGACAGTCCCGAACTGAAATCCGTCGAAATCTGAAGCCCCGCGTGATCGTCCCCGCGCGCCTTTGTTTGGCGCGGTAATACAAAATCCTGCCTTTCGGTTTCCCGCTCATCGTGATATCAGTGTACGTCTGGACAACCAAGGGAGGTCGATATGGCCACGTCACGATTGTTAGTTGCCGGACTGCTGGGGTTTACGCTCAGCGCTCACGCGGGTTTTGGCGACCTGCTGAAGTCCGCGGAAGATCTTATAAAAACGGACCAGGGCGCGGCCAGTGGCGGGCTGGGAGCCGGTCTGTCGGAAGGCGAGATTGGCGGAGGCCTCAAACAGGCCTTGAGCGTCGGCGCCGAGCGCGCCATCGCGCTCCTGGGCGCGTCGGGCGGATTCCTGGACGACCCGCAGGTGCGCATCCCGCTCCCGGGTATGTTGGACAAGGCGGGTAAAACATTACGCGCCGTCGGGTATGGTTCGACGGTCGACGAATTTGAAACCACCGTCAATCGGGCCGCTGAACAGGCGATACCCAAGACCCTGGAGATCGTCAAAAACGCGGTCGAGGGCATGTCCTGGCAGGACGTGCGCGGCGTCTTGAACGGTGGCGACGATGCCGCGACCAAGTTCTTACGCGAACGCGCCGGCGGTGACATGTTCGGTGCGGTCCTGCCGATAGTGAAAAACGCCACCGAGACGGCCGGTGCCACGGCCGCCTACAAGAATCTCAAGGGGCGGGTGGATTCGTCGTTGGGGGGGGTGGTCTCGACCAAGTCGCTCGATCTGGATGATTACGTTACCCAGAAAACCCTGGATGGGTTGTTCCTCAAACTGGCGGCCGAGGAAAAGAAGATTCGCGAAAACCCGGTCGCGCGCAGTACCGAACTCCTCAAGAAAGTCTTTTCTAAATAGCCGCGGCGAACGGGAGTTCGCCGTCACGCGCCACGGTGTTGAATCGCGATTCCCGGTCCGATTCGGTGGGCGTGATCGGGTGAAAATCTGCATAATCGACACAACATAATCGATACGGAGCTAATGATGGGAAAGCTGATTAAATGGCTGCTTGGCCTGCTGATCTTGCTGGTTGTGCTGGTGGTCGCCGCAATCATTGTGGTTCCCATGGTGGTCGACCCAAACGACTACAAAGACCAGATTGTCGCGAAAGTCAAAGAAGCCACCGGCCGTGACCTGATCATTCGGGACCGGCTGGGTTTGTCGGTCTTTCCCAGCCTCGCCGTGCAACTGGGGGGCGTGAGTCTGAGCAATGCACCGGGTTTTGGCGACGAACCGTTTGCGAAGGTTGAAAAACTTGATCTACGCGTGAAAGTGATGCCTTTGTTGAGCAAGCGCGTCGAGGTCGACACGGTCGTGTTGCAAGGCCTGGGTCTGAATCTGGCCAAGGACACGCAGGGCAAGACCAACTGGAAGGATCTGGCGGGCGCGGACAAGGAACCTCAGATCGCTGAGGAAACGACCCAACCGGGTGGCGCGGGCGACTTCAGCTTCGCGGTGCAGGGCGTCCAGATCGAGGATGCGCGGGTGGTATGGGACGACCGACAGGCGGGGCAAAAAGTTGTCGTGGACAACGTGCGGGTGACCACGGGTAATCTGTCACCCGGCGCCGACGTGCCGGTCGAGGCCGGTTTGCGCTTGACCAGCGACGCACCGAAACTGTCCGTGGTCGTCGGGCTCGACGGTACCGTACAGGTCAACAGCGATCTCACCCGGTACGCCGTGGACGGCATCAAGCTGAAGGTGGACGCGGAAGGCGAAGGCCTGCCGAAAGGCGGCGTGGGTATCGAGTTGGCGGGTGACCTCGCCCTGGATCAGTCCGCCGGCACGATGAGCCTGCGCAATCTCGCGGTCACCGGACCCGAGGTGAAAATCACCGGGCAGGCCGAAGGCAGCGGCCTGCAGGACACGCCGCAAATCAATGCCCAGCTGGCTTTGGACCAGACCAATCTCAAAAATTTACTCGGCTCCTTTGGCATCGTTATCGAAACCACCGATCCGGCGGCCTTGACCCAGGTGTCGGGCGACGTCGGACTGAAGGTGTCGGGCGGGTCCGCGGCCGTGGATCCGCTGACCTTGAAACTGGATGATTCGTCCCTGACCGGCAAGGTGAATCTGGCGTCTTTCGAAGGTCCCGTGGTGCGCGCCACGCTGAATCTCGACCAGATCGACCTGGACCGTTATCTGCCTCCGCCTGCAGACCAGGTGCCGGCGCAGGAGGCCAAAGCCGCCGAGGCCGTGGCAAATCCGTTTGCCGGGCTGCGAACCCTGGATCTCGACGCCACGGTGACGGTCGGCAAGCTCAAAATCAACAACCTGCGTATGTCCGACATGAAAGCCGTAGTCAAATCGAAGCAGGGCGTGCTGCGCATCGATCCGGCGGCCGCCAGCCTCTACCAGGGCAAATTCGACGGTCTGGTCGAACTCGATGCCCGCAAGGACACGCCGCGGGTGCGCCTGAAGCAGGCGCTGAACGGCATCCAGGCCGGACCCTTGCTCAAGGACCTGATCGGCCAAGACCGGTTGCTGGGAACCGGCGATGTGAGTTCCGACATCAGCCTGGTCGGTCTGTCGGAGCAGCAGATCCGGCGCTCGTTAAACGGCAACGCCAAATTCGCTTTTCGCGATGGCGCAGTCAAAGGGATAAACCTGGCGGAGATGATTCGCAACGCCAAGGCGGCGCTCGGCATGGGTGAAAAGAGCGCAACCGGCGCCGAAGCGCGCACCGATTTCTCCGAGCTGTCCGCCAGCGCCGTGATCGAGAACGGTGTGATCACCAATCAGGATCTGCAGGCGAAATCGCCGCTGCTGCGCGTCACCGGCAAGGGGCAGGTCGATCTGCCGAGCGACAGTATCGATTACCTCGTAACGACCGAAATCGTCGGCTCGTTGGAAGGACAGGGCGGGAAGGGTTCCGACGAACTCAAAGGTGTACCCATTCCGGTGCGACTTAAAGGCCCGCTTACCAATCCCAAACCTACCGTCGATCTGGAAGCGGCGCTGAACGCCACGGCGAAACAGAAGATCGAGGAAAAGAAAGAAGAAATCAAAGCCAAGGCGGAAGAGAAAATCAAAGACGCCGTAGGCGATAAATTGAAGGGTTTGTTCGGCAAGTAGGTTCAGCGAAGATCGGCAAGGCCCGGACAGGGCCTTGCCCCTACCCCGGTCGGTGCCTTACGCGCACCGGGCAGCCCCAGCGATTCAAACCTTGCATGGCGCCGATCCGCCTGCCATCAGGTACTATTTTTCGGCCGTCAGGTAGGCGATCCAGCCGGCATCCGCCACGCCTTTGGTGGCCGGTTTGAAGTCACCGTCGGGTTCCTCATCTTCGTCCCAACCCTGCCAGTAGACAGTCACCCGCTTGAAGCCGGCCTCTTGCAGCAGATCCCGCACCTCGGGAAGCGTCCACAGGCGCCAATCGTAGCTGAACGCCTTTGCCAGGCGAGAGCCGTCGGGAAAGGCAAAATGGATATGACAAATCACGGTGTGACTGATCGGATCGAAATCGGCCTGGTCCCAGACGTAGGTAAAGCCCTTGCCGCCGTCGTCGATCTCGCGCTCCTCTTCGATTTCCCGATACGAATCGTAGCCGCCGTAGCAGTCCAGAAAGAATACACCGTCGTCCTTGAGGACCTTGCGTACCCGCCGGAAGTAACGCAGCAACACCTTACGCTCTTTCAGCAGCCAGTAGCTGAAATTCATCGCCGAAATCACATCCACCGGGTCGGTATCGACCTTGAGCACGTCCTGTTCCAGCAGCATGACGCGGGCGCGCTGTGCCGGCTTCAGCCTTATCAGATTATGCTCTCGGCTCCATGCAAGTACTTCGGGATCCAGATCGACGCCGATGGCACGATTCTCGCGATGGCGGCTCACCCACTGGCAGCACACATTGGCTGTTCCGCAAAAGTCTTCTCGCAGCAAACGGGCAGGTCGGCCGCGCAGTTTTTTAAAGGTGTCGCGAACGAATTCGACTTCCGTTTCGGCGCATTGCACCGAGTGTTCATACAACCGATGCCGTTCCGCCTGCTGCGCCATGGTCGGTCCTGATTTCTTCTTCGATTTGCGTTGTTTGGACATGTCGAAATAGGGTCCTGTTGCGGCGTTGACGGCGGACTATACTGTACTTAAGGATGCTAATTGGGCAAGCGTCCGTATCGTTCCGACCAAAGGTGAAGGGAGGATTTTAACCATGGGTGTCGCAGCGACGCTCCAGGAATATCTGGATGCCCGTCAGGTTGGGTATGAAATTATCGAACACGGTCACACCGATTCGGCGCTGCGAACCGCAGCATCTGCGCACGTACCGGGTGATCAGATGGCAAAGTCGGTGTTGTTGGGCGATGAGCACAGCTATCTGTTGGCCGTCATTCCCGCGAGCTATCGGCTCGAGATCGCGCGTTTGAATCAAATGACGGCGAGGTATTTAGAAATGATCGCCGAAGACGAAATGGAGGCCACTTTTGCCGACTGTGAGCGTGGCGCCATTCCGCCGGTGGGCGAAGCCTACGGTATCGAAACCGTGATCGAAAGCGATCTGGCGCGACAGGAAGCGGTATACTTCGAATCGGGCGACCACAAGCATTTGATTCGTATGAAGGGCGACGATTTTCGATCGCTGATGGCGCAGGTCCAGCGCGCGCGCGTGAGCCACCATTTATGACCTGAGTACCCGCTGGCATTGCCAAAATACGCCGACTGATATAGTCTTGCGCGCTTTGTGCGAGAACGTGGCGCGCGGGCGCATATGCGCTGGCACGGTCATCACGATACGGTTGCGCGCGACGCGCAAAACAAAGCAGCAAGAAATCCGGAGAGGTGTCTGAGCGGTTGAAAGAGCACGCCTGGAAAGTGTGTATACGTTAATAGCGTATCGAGGGTTCGAATCCCTCCCTCTCCGCCAATTTCTATAATAAAAACAGCTGTTTAAGTCCGAATTTTTAGGAATCTCAAAATCCCTCGGTCCGGTCTGGTTTAGCACGACTTTTCAAACAGTTGCCAGCACGATCGCAGCAAGTTGTCGTCGTCAGCGCACGTCAAGATAGCCACGTTTCTAGACACGATTGTCACTGGCTCCGGCACGGCAGATTTTATCCTGAACCCGGAGTCGCTCGTCTCGGTTCCTCGGCGAAGGTGGTGGTAGCCAATCTCGAATGTGATGCGCCTGGTATCAGCCCTGAATTGGTCACTGATCTGGAGGGCCCTGAATTGGTCACTGATCTGGAGGGGGGTGGGGTCTCTGATGGGCGTACAAGGACTGTCAGCGCGTCGATCTTCTTTACGGTTCGAGACGGTTGGTCTCAACGTACACCGGCCATTACCAAGCACCATGACCAAGGTTTCAGAACGCATAGCGCTGACGTCGCGAGTTTCGGCAGGAGACGACACCTTGCCGCCGGTGGGACCTCTCCCGGTGAACGGCGGGTCAGTAACATGAGCGGACCCAGCACCCATGGACCAGGCACCAACAGCTCCAGCCAAAGCAGAAGTTCAATTGGTCTGCGAATTCGCCCATTTTCTATAGAAAAGTGGGACCGCAAAGCCAGATAGCAGGGCCGAACTGAGTGCGCCAAAGATCAAGGCTATTGCCAATCCCCCGAACACTGGATCGGGAATCATGATTGCAGTGCCCAACACAATCGCCATAGTAGTGAGCAGAATCGGGCGCAGGCGCACGGCACCAGCTTCGCGGACCGCTTCATCAAGCGGATATCCTTGTGCCTGGTACTCACGGGCGAAATCGATCAACAGCAAGGAGTTGCGCACTACCACACCGGCGAGCGCAATAACGCCAACCATCGAAGCGGCGGAAAACGCTTGACCAAACAACCAGTGGCCGGGAAAGACGCCGATGAAAGCGAGAGGAACTGCCGTCATGGCCAACAGCGGCAATCCAAAGGAGCGGTAATACGCAACCAGGAAAAGATAGACAGCCATCAAAGCCAAGCTTAACGCCAAGCCCATGTCCCGAAAGGCGTCGAGCGTCAGTCGCAATTCGCCTTCCCACAACAGCTGGTACCCTTGAAGGGCGCTGGGCCGGACATCATTGAACCTGAGATTACCTGTGGACAGCTCCTGGTTCTCAGGCAATGTCATACCGTCCAGCCGCTCGTCCAAATCAAGCACCGCATACACGGGCGCTGAAGCAGCCAGTTCGCCGCCCACGTAGTGCACTCGCTCACCGTTTTTGTGATGAATTGGCTTGGCCTGTGTTGTGACCGTGACCTCCATCAGTTCAGACAATGGTACCTGTTGCCCGCCCGGGGAAGTGATGTACGCACGTTCTAGCAGATGAGGTTCGACCCGATATGCACGCGGAATGTGCAAGCGTACCGGGACCGAATATCGCTCCTGTGGAACGCGAGCATGGCCTAGTACTTCGCCGCTCAGCCAGCGAGTAGCAGCCGTGCCGACGTGTGCCGGATTGATGCCGACCAGGGCTATCTTGTCGTGCCTCGCGCGCAAGCGATGTTCAGTCACATCGTATGGAACACTCGCCCATACCTCAGCCATGTCATGGGTGTCAGCCATCTCGGCTGAAACCTGTCGGGCAAGCGTGGCCAGCTGTTCATGATCGGGTCCGTACACTTCAGCAAGCACCGTAGCCCGCACCGGAGGGCCAGGCGGGTCTTCAAGGAGTTGAATGATCCCGCCGGGGTAACCGTCAGCGATTTCGTCGATCGCAGAACGAAGGGTGCGCACGATCTCGATGGAACTGACATCTCGATCGTCCTTGGACGTGAGATTTACCCTGATCTCGGCATACTGCGGGCCGATATTGGCGGTGCTACCCTTAAGCTGCCCGTTGAAATCGACGACCGCAGGGTACCCGATATGCGTCTGGTAGTTGAGCACTTCAGGGTGGCCTCGAAGTAGTTCACCGACTTCGCGGGCCGCCCTGTCTGTCACCACCAGCGGCGTAGCCTCCGGCAAATGGATGTGCACGAGGAAGGTGTTCTTGTTGTCCTTCGGCAGAAAGGCAAGTGGAACGCCAAACGGTGAGACTGCACCGCCGATACCTGCGGGTCGAAGAAACTGCCAGGCGGGTTGCAACAGCGAGGCAAGCAGCGCCACGAGCAGCAGAAGATAAAAACCATGGCGCAGTCCTCGTCTTTTGAGCAGAGGGTCTATCAGTCGATAGTAGACGTCCTGCAATGCCGTTCTTCGGCCTGAATTGTGGTACTTGACCGGGACTAGGTAACGCCGCGAAAGCCAGGGCGTAATGGTATAGGCGATGACCAGGGAGGCCGTCATGGCGACCGGCACATTGAACGTTATTGGGTAGAAATATTGCCCCAACATCCCGGTGACCAGTATCAACGACAGAAACACAACCACAACGGTGAACGTGGCCAGCGTGGTGGGGTTGCCTATCTCATGGGTCGCCTTGACGGCCGCTTCCGACCTGTCAGAGCGAGACGCCCCTGCCGGTAGTCCCTGGTAGTGCCGGTGGGTGTTCTCTATCACTACGATTGCATCGTCAACCAACATACCCAGTGCCAGGATCAACGCATAGAGGGTGATGCGGTTAAGTGTGGGACCGGCCATCAGGTCCATTCCCATGACGACGGCAAATACCAGCGGGATGGTGATCGCCACCAGCAGCGCCGCACGCCAACCTAAGAATATCCACAACACAGCGCTTACCGCAGCAACAGCAATAAATAGATGTTTCACCAGTGTGGATACAGTGTTGTCTGCCTTTATGCCGTCGTCACGGGTAACAACAAGCTGCACGTTTGGGGGCAGGAAACCTTCTTTCATGGCTGATACCCGCTCACGCAGGGCTTCCGTCAACGTGACGGCATTGACGCCCGAACGTTTGGCCACCGCCACAGTGACAGCTGCCATCTCAGGCTCGCTTGGCTCAGCGGCGCGCGGATCGGCAGGCCCGAAAGCAAAGCGGGTCATTTGCGTGAGTTCTGAAGGCGGGCCGTCATGAACCGTTGCAAGGTCACTTACGCGGACAAGGCGACGATCCACATTCGTGACGACGATTTGCGCAATCTGCTCGGCGGCCTGCAATTGATCGTCGAGACGCAAGCTGTGGTTTTGACCCTGATCAACGCGAGCGGCGATGGGCCGGGACAAGTCTGCTGACCTGATGGCCTGCGCTAACTGATCGAGACTGACGGAATACGCTTGCACTTTTTCAGGGGTGGTCTCCAGCCGAATTTCTCTGGAGCGTCCGCCGACCACATAGCTTTGTCCCACGCCCTTCACCGAGCGCAGTCGCTCGGCCACACGTTCTGCCATACGCCTGAGTGCGTAGTCGTCATACACGGCGGAGGTCAGCGTGAGGGTGAATACCGGAACGTCGTCCACATCGATGGAGCGAATATATGGGGCTTGCGCACCATCAGGCAGTGGGAAACGAAACACCCGGTCATAGAGTCGAACCAAGGCCCGTTCCTTGTCCTGGCCGACTTCGAACTCGGCTTGTACAATCGCTTTTCCATCAAGCGCGGTGCCATAGACATGTTTCACACCGTCTATGGCGAGTAACTCGGCCTCCAAAGGTGTCAGCAAGCGGTGCTCGACTTCCTCCGGCAAGGCGCCCGGCAGGTCAATGCTGACCTCAGCGGCAGGCACGATGATCTGTGGGTTCTCTTCACGCGGCGTAAAGGTCAACCCAATCAGACCAAACAACAGCAGGGCCAGTATCGACAGAGGGGTCAGGCGGGACTCGATAAACGTGTTCGCCAACTTCCCAGGAAGATTCAGCCTTGGCAGGCTCACCTGATGACTGCCTTATGACCGTCATGCAGGCGCGCAGTAGGGTTAAGAATTGTCTGATCACCCGGCAAAAGGCCCGACAGTACTAATTGGTAGCCCTCGTGCACTCGACCGAGTTCCAGACTGCGAAAACGCGCAACGCCATTTTGATCGACGACAAAAACGCCTGGTATTCCGGCTCGTGGTGTGACGGCGGATTGCAAAACACCAACGGCCAGTTCGTTTCGCAGATGCAGCTGAGCCTGTCCGTAGGCGCCCGTTGTGGTAACGATGTCGGGGTGGAGTGCCAACGTTACCTTGACTCGACGGGTGGCTGAGTCCGCAGACGGTACGATGCGTAATACCTTACCGGGGAGCACTGCGCCATCATCAAGTTTGACCGGTAGGCTGGTACCAACCTCAATTGAACCGATCATCGACACCGGCACGTAGACTTCCATCTCCCGTGGCGCAAGACTCTCCAGCAGCAACACGGGTGACTGGGCGCCTGCAAGGGCGCCGGGGTCAAGGAGCCGTCCGACGACCACCGCCTCTTCCGGCGCCAGCAGTTTCACGTGATGCCATTCGGCCAGACGTACTTCCAGTTCAGCTTTTGCACGTTCCAGCTCAGCTTGCGCTGCAATGGCCGTGACCTGTGCATCCCGCAGTTGATCTTTGGCCAATGCCTGGGTCTTGGCCAGCTTGCGAAAGCGTTCAACATCTTCCGTGGCGTCATTCAGGGACGCTGTTGCTGTGGTGATGCTGGCCTTTGCCTTATTTATTGCGGCTTTGGTCTCTGCTGGATCGATTTCAGCAAGGAGTTGGCCTTTGTGTACCCTGTCGCCTTCGTGGACAAATACGTTGTGAACAAAACCGTCCAGCCTCGAAGCGATCTTAACTCCACGGGCCGGTACCACTTGACCTGGCACCCACAACACTTGTGGAAATGCTATCTGCCGAACTATCTCAGTCTGGGCCTCGTAGGCAATGACCGGCTTGGATGACGGCGCATTCCCGTCCTGTACGCACCCTGCTAACGGGACGAGGGCCATTCCGACCACACAGTGCCAGATTGCACGATTCATGGTGAATCCCCGATGGCGCGAGACATCAGCGTCAACACATGTTGAGCAATTACTTCTGGATCATCATGTGCTGCCTGCCCCCCTGGAAGGAACCGACGTACCGGCGCGGTTTCAAAGTGAAAGAGAATCAGGCCAGCTAAAGAAATGGCCAGTAGATGGGCATCACAACCTGGGGCCAATTCTTCAGCCAGGCTGGATATCGCCTGAAATGGGCGCTCGAAGACCTGTTTCGCGGTGATACGCAGGCGCGTTTCATCACCATCAAGAAGTTCGCGCTGTAACAGGACCCGGAAATCGGGGTCTTCAGCCATTAACGTAGTGAAACGGGTGATGAATTGCGCAAGCCTTTCCTTTGGAGAACCGTTGATACCCACTGCTTCGACGATGGCATCGGCTTTATCCGAAAAAGCGAATTCCATGGTCGCCAGATAGAGGCTCTGCTTATCGGGAAAGTGGTGATAGAGGCTTGCAGCTCGGATATCACAAGACTTTGCGATATCGCGTACGGAAACGCCCGCGTAGCCATGCTGGGCAAACAGTCGTTTGGAATTGGCCAGGACCATGGTTCGCGTATCGATTTTGCGATCAGAATCTGCCTTCATGGCAACTACCTAACGTTCGTTTGGTAATAAGATTGGCACAGCAAAGCGATTTCTTCAAATGCAGTCCGCTCTGCAAAGGCTCCTGATGCGAATGCCTGCTTCCTGGACTATTCCGGTTAAAGGCCGCCGAGAAGCAAATTTCGCTCTGCTGAAAGGCGGGTTGCCGCCTGGCTAGACATGTCTCGTGACGGCGAGTCGAACAGAGACCACCAACCTCACCACGAAGGGCCCGCTTAGCATGGAGCTGCCGGTCGTCGGTCGCTTGGTGAACGGCTGTTCCGTAACAGGAACGGCCATTCACCGGCTAGGCGATCCCGCTGTCAGGATGCTCGATACTGCTGGGTCGGCTAACTGGCGCTCCCGGCCAGGAGCGGTCCATTAACAATCAACAATAGACCCCGCCAGGGCGGACCATAACGAGGTCATCGTGCCCACTTTCCGTTTCTGGGCCAGAAGCAAAGCAGACCCTACCGACCTGAACTGAAAAGCGGGATCATTTCAATTCTGGTACCTGCAGACGCCCGCTCCGGGTGCGACCCGGCTGAAGTCGACCTTCTCGCCGAGAGACAGCAATTGTATTTCACAGCCGTCCACGGCGTGGGTGAAGTCAAAACTGTTACGAGCTATCGTGGCGCCCGCCGCGTTATGAAGTTCAATCCCGAAGGCCTGACTGGAGCATTCATTTCGAACCACCTCGACATCATCCGCGTGCTCCAGACTGACGCAAGTCTGGCTGCCTGAGCAATCGTTTCCACGCACAATCGCACTGACCGAGGGGACTCCGAATGCCAGGTTTACCAAGTCTATGATGTGGAAGCAGTAGGTGTTTGCAGACTCCGAGGACTGACAATCGTTGCCGATGACTCTCAGGCTGCTGGACAAAGGAGCCAATTGTGGCCCCTGCGGGCGCCAAGTGCCGATTGGGCCCGCTTCAGGATGCGCTGCGTGCGCCGCTGGGTCGAATGCCAGTTCAGCCCAACGTAAATTATTGGGATAGCCCAGCGCAGCGCCCATGCCTTGAATCACAACCACACAACCCAGACTGCTGGGTACGTCCGTTGCCCCTCCAGCCATTTCAGGTGGCAACAGGAAGGAGTCGCACTGCAGATCGTTGCCCTTAACCAGGACACGCGAATCGCCGACTTCGTAGATCTGCAGGCAATTGGCCCTGCAGCCATCCGTTGTGTTGTTTTTCCACACCATAGTGCCACCTGTGTAGCCGACCGCACCCGGCCCGAAGCGACAATTGCGGAACGTGCACGAATCAAAGGTTACGTCACCTTCGGCAGGCGTGACGCCGAGCAGCCCCCCATTGACCGATCCGAGGGCGTCTCCATCCACGTCACCGTCAAGGTCATAGTTGGAGGTCAGGATCACGCCACCAAGTATCGTGATACAGGAGCATGCGTTTTCAAAGGGTCCGAACTCGGGAGTGCTGTAGCCGTCCACTTCAACTCCCGAAATCGCAACGTCCTGCCGCGTTGTCGCGGGGGCGGCTTCGGGGTTATGCCAGTCAATGCTGTTGATAATGTTGATGCACAGTACCTCGTCGCCAAACGTCCACAAATCTCCGATCATCGCGCTGCGGCAGCGAAGATTTTTGACTTTGATCCGGTTGGCGCGGTCATCTGGATGTTCGCCGGATTGCAAGGGTGTTTTGTAGAACGCGAACAGAGCCGGTGCTGAACGGGTTGTTGATCCGTCCACGGGCGGACGGGGAAACGGCGGCGGCTTCGGTTCGCCGAGTTCCTTGCCCCCACCCGGCGCCTCCCATATCTCGTAGTTGAATTCGTCGGTACAGGTTACCGTGGTGTGTGCCGCACCGACTCCTCTGAGCGTCCCGTCGAAATCCGGGACAATCACAGGACGACCAATCTTGTAAGTTCCGGAGACCAGCCGGACCACGCCACCTTTGTCGGTGTTTCGCAACGCCCATTCCAGGTTGTCGTGATCGTCCCAGCCATTGGGAAGCACTTTCCAGCCTTTGCCTCGTCGGAAAAGGTGTGCGGAGTCGGGATTGTCCTCAGGGGCTAACGTACCGTTGCCGTAATCATCCTCGGCGTTACCCCAGCCTTCCGGCTCGTTGTTGCTGGGCTTGAGGCGCGCATATATAGCCGAGGGTGCAACAAGCCCTCCTACTAGAACGCTTACGCTGCTTAGCTGGCCGATGAACCTTCGTCTTGAAACGTTATTCTGCATCGTCTTTCTCCGGTGGGCTTTTTTGCTCCTCGTGTCTTAACGATTAACGCTGCTGTTGCAAACGGCAAAGACGGAACTCCGACGTTTTTCCGAACATTTTATTGTCGATGAAAAACAGGGAGTTACCTAGGGCTCCTGTCAGTCGTTGGATACCCTTTCGGGGCGATCATTCGTTGCGCGAACCTTGATGCCGAGTAGAGATGAGTCGGCATTAGAAAGTGGAAGTAGCGACAGAGGTTCTCGAAGGCCCGGTGTATGTTATTTTCGGACTGCTGCACCGCACAATGCTAACGAATGCATTGTGCTTGTTGTGGACATCAGCCTAGCTCCAGCGACTGACGGCTGGCTGGAAGCGCCAGTTCGCTGCACCATCCCCTCAAGGCATTCTGGCTGCCGAATCACTCCACCCGGCTATGATCGTTGCTGTTTGCCGACCTGTCGTTCAACGGGGCAGACCCCACCGGCAGCAGTGTGTCGTCTCCGGTCGCTCAGGAAATAAAAAAGCTGCCACTCAGTGAGATTTCCTGGCCTATGTCCGGTGACCATCCCATTGCAGTCGCTGCCAGGTCGAATCCCCCCGGCAGCTCCGGCCGACCTGTTGCCGGTGGTCAGGAGCCCTGTGCGACCGCTTCACTCTGAAACCAGCCGATGAACCTCGGACTGCTTGACCGGCAGTTCAGGGTTGCTGCCGGACCGACCTCGGTCAGCGCAAAGCGATCTGACACCGACCCTGCTCGATTCGCGAATGTCTCTTGTGCGCATGCAGCTGCCGGTCGTCAGATACGTGGCGAACAGCAGATCATGACCGGTTGCGCCCATTCACATTAGCGCCACATAGCTGAGCGTGATCACGATAATTGATGTGGCCATGTTCACGCTGTTTGAGGGTGCTG
>CBDUNM010000018.1:0-51858 GCA_965368585.1 uncultured Chromatiales bacterium
AGGAAGGGCGCGAAACCGCTTGACGATATCACGTAGCGCCTGGACGACCTCGCCACGCAGGTCGCGTTGTTGCGCCGGGCTAAACATGCCTAGGGGTTTGCTCAGATCCGGGTGTAAGTCTTCGCGACGCAACAACAGCAGCGTCATATCCGGTGCGTGCCGGACCAACTCCGAATCAGGCCGCGCTTCCTGCAGACTCAACCCGTAAGGCGCATGATAGGTATGCAGCTCCAGTCCCTGTAAGGACGCCTCCAGCCCCAGCCAGGGATCGAGCAGGTCGCTGGTATAGGTATGAATAATTGCCAGCCGCAAGGCGTGGCCGGTCGACGCCAGCCCGTTGGCATGCGCGATCAGGCGCTGCGCCTGCGGCAGCGTCAACGCCATGCGGGACGCTGCGACAGCCGACCGGATTTCAGCCCGAGAGCCGGCAGCCAGAATGTGTTCAAAGTCTTTCTCGGTATTCGCCACGCGGATTCGGTCTCGATAGAAGTTTAAGCTGGCCAACCGACAAGCTGCCTGCTTGAGCGGCTACGACGCCGCCAAGGCGTCGGGTCAGGCGGACGCGGCTGTCATCCGAAGACACGCCGGGCCAACTGGGTCACCATGCGCTCGCCGGTCAGTTTCATGGTTGAATTAATCGGCTCGGGCTGCGTTTGTCCAGCGGCGGAAGCCAGATCTCTGAAGCCCCGCACACAGAATCTGTCTGTATTCCGTTCCAAATATCGGCATAGATCCTGAAAACGTTTAACTACGATCGGGTCCGGCCGGTTTTTGCCGGTGTTAAGCAATTCGAAATTGTGCGAAACGATCACTACCGCAGCCAAGCCATCCGCCGCCGCATGATCGAGTACGTACCTGATTTCTTTGAACGAGCATGCGGTCAGCTGCAGGTGTCGCAAGCTGCCGGGGCCGCGGTCACGATAAACGGTCACGGGGTATTCAATTACATCGCCAAACGCGAACGGTTGCGTCAGGGTTCGACCGGGGGCAACGCCGTCTACGCCAACCGCCGCCGCGGCATTGTAACTGCTGTCGAAGCGAATATCGTTGTCCGCGAGCGCGAGCAACGTGTCGGCGTTCAAGGCGTAGTTGCCGGCGCGAAAGGCATTGATTCGGTCCGCGCCGCCCGCACGCAGCAATTCCAGGCCCTTGGCGATCAGCACGCTCTGCTCAGCCCGCGAGAACATCCGCAGAAATTGCCGTTTTCGGTCGATGTGCGGCAACAGCGGTTCGCGCGCCTCATCGACCCACTCGGTGTGCAGATGCAGTTGCACTTCCTGGCCCGCGGTTTGTACGAGTTCGACCAGCTCGTGGAGCGGTGCATCCCCGAAGCGCGTCGCAAATAACGGCTCGACGAAAAAAACGCCGATCAGGCCATGATCGTTGAGGATCCGGAACGTGATCGGCAGGCCGTAATCGCCTTTCGCGGTCGGGCCGTATACATAACGTCTGAACGCCGCCGAAAACTGCCCGTCCAGGTCATCCCAACCGTCGCACCAGATCTCGGTATCGACTGTCAAAAAAACGTTCAGCATGGAAGTTCGACTGCAGTTCAGTAACAGGGAGTCAGCGCGGAGGATAACTCAACCGTTCCATGCCATTCCATAGCCGCGTCCGGCACGGGCGCGCCCCGTGGCGGGGTCCGTCAACGTTCGCCGCAGGCGATTACCTAGTGTCTGTCCAGAATCACCCTCTGCCGCCGGGAGAGGGTTGGGGTGAAGGGACAGGATAAAGAATAACTTGTTGTTTTATCAATTTTTCATACCAGCCTTCTTCCCGAGATAGCAGGGACTTAGGATATTTCTGGACGGAACCCACCTAGCCAAAACTCCGGGGTGCATTTCGCAATTTGCCGATTATTACTGAACAATTTCCGCAAACTGACGCTTACTTCCAGTATCGATAACCCCGCCTCGCGTGATGGTGAACGGAAATGATGCCCCAAAAACACGTCCTGCTCGTCGATGATTCCAAATCCGCCCGATTCGCACTGCGGGCGCTCCTGCAGAAACAGGGGTTCTCGGTGGACACGGCGGAAACCGCCGAAATCGCCCTCGACATGCTCGGTGACTCCAAACCCGACGCGATTTTCATGGACCACATGATGCCAGGTATGGACGGCTTTACCGCGACTCGGGCAATAAAGCGCGACCCGGCCACGGCCCATATTCCGGTGGTCATGTGCACGTCGAACGACCGGGAAGAACACGTGCAGGAGGCGCGGCGGCTGGGGACCGTGGGCATACTGCCAAAACCCCCGACCACCGAGAAACTGGCGGAGATTCTCGATGCGCTCGACCGGGAGATGGAACGCGCCGCCGGTGCGACCGAGAGCGGTGAATCCGACGGCTCCTCTCAGCCACAAGCCATCGAAACCGCGTTGCAGGACATCTTGCCTAACATCCTAGCGGATACGCTGGAACCCGTTCTGCAAGAGAAGCTACGTAGCCATTCACAGACCATGAAGTCGGAGGTAATGGCCGCGGTCTTGGCGCAGCAAGCGGAACGCGAGCAAGCGCTACTGCAGCAATTTCCCGGCACCATCCCCGCCGACTGGCGCGAAGCGGTTCTGCGTGATGCACTGCACCAATCGGACACCCGGGCGAACGAACGCCATACCCGATTATCGAACAATCTCGATGACAGGCTGGCAGCCGCCTCCGGAAATCTGCGCGCCGAGCTGCAGGGTGAGATTGCCTCGCTGGCATCCCGCTTATCCAGTGACCGTGGGCTCGTCGCCTCGCTGCAAACGGCCGTCGCCGGCGATATCGAGGCGCGCGCGGCGGCGCTATCGCGTACGCAAGCCGAATCGACCGCGAAACACACCGCGGAAGAAATCACCTCGGCCGCGTTGTCGCAATCGCAACTCGCTTTCGCCGCGCAGACTGCGGCGTTGCACCGCAAATTCAACTGGCTCGCGACTGGCGCCTTGTCGGCCCTTGCCGGTATGCTCGCCGCGCTTTACTTTCTCTAGCTCGCACGGTTCCTTCGATTCGACGGTCCCCATCCGTTCATAAGTCAAGCCCGCTCAAGTCCCAGCCGCATTGCCGCTCAATCAGGGCGAACAGGCTGGCGTCCGAAGCGTGCAACATGACGAGTGTAGGGTCGACATCTCCGGGTTTCGGCGTTTGCTCCCAGATATACCGTGGTGACAAACGACACGCTTTGGCGTATTTCGCGGGGTAGTGGACTTCCGCGTGTTTGGTTCGACCCCAAACTCTATCGCGCCGCGCCGCTTCGCCCCGTTGTGCCACCGTCACCACCAGGTGGCGGCCGCGGTAGCGTACGCTCGGATTACGGCGATCGTGACGACGCGGATTGAAATCGATCGGGCTCTCGTCCAGTACTCCCGCGGTAATTTCCTTGCTGCGGGCATCGAATATGACCGGCTCCCCGGTGGGCAGGGTCACCTTGAGCAGGCGCCCGGATTCGATCGGCGATACCGAGGGCAGCTGTCTGCGGGGAAAGAAATGCATCTCCCGGAACATGTTGTCGTAACTGAAACGTTTGCTCAGGCGCACGTCGTCGTTGATTTCCAGGTAAATGTCTTCCCGCGCCCGGTCCGGGAAAAAAAACGCGTATTGGCGCGTCGCCCCGAGTGTGGCCCGTCCCCTGGGATTGATCCGTGGCGAGCCGCGGTTGACGAGCGTAAAACCCACCGGCTCCTTTCTACCCTGTGGTTCGTAATAGAAATGCCAGACATCGGCGACCTCGGTGAATTGCTGGGTCCGTCGATAGCGGTAGCGGTCGCGGATCTTCTCTCGCACCGGCGTCGTAGTCTTGCCCAGTGAACGCCAGAACGGGCCCTGCGGTAACGCGTCCGATGCGTCGGGCTGCATCGGAGGACCGGGCGTACGCTCCGGCAACGGTGCGCACGCGGCCAGCAGGCCGAGCCCGACAATCACGAGAATCGCTCGTATTACAGTTATGGTCAGCTCATCAGAATCGGCATTTACCGGGGACGAAACCGGCCCGGGCGACACGGTAGAACTCCCCGTTTCGAGGCGCCGCTCGCGACGATATCTGGAGCACGTCAAGACCAGCCCGCACGGGCCGGCAACCGCGGCGGCTCGGCTCAGCACGCGTGGCAGTAATAGTCGGGCAGCCCCGCCAACCTGCAGGCCTGACGGCAACCGCCATCGGGAAATATTTTCTTCAGGGTCGCGCGCGTGCAACGATATGAATCGAGCTCAGCGCCCACCTGCGTAATCAGGGTTCGCGGATTGGGCGGCACCTCGTAGGTCTTATAGTAATCGCGGATGAAGCGGATCGCTATCCAGTGACAGTCCTGCAATTCGAGCCCTTCCTGCGCAGCCATCTGTTTCGCGACGTCCTCGTCCCAATCGTCGAAATTCCGTAAAAAGCCTTTTTGCCCGAGCTCCAACGTCCGCTCGTTGACGGTCAGCGTGTGCATAACAAATCTCCTTTGATGACGTTTCCCCTCTCCGATACACCGGAGATCGAAGGGCTCGTGTTCTTATTGTATCGGCGCCGCCGAATCAAGCCCCTCTCACTATTTAGACTATCTGCTTACCCGGCAGCGGCTCTGATGCCGATCAAACAGACGGAAAGTATCGGCAAGGTCAAGGCCGCCGTGGCGGCAGCGGATTGCAGATTCAGGGGGCGAACCGAGGCGGGGTGTGCCGCACCCCGCCCGTACAGCCGCAACATGACCTTCAGACAACGCGGCGTCGTGGTCAATCGGCCCACTGCCGGCATTGCTTTCCTGAAAGGCCTTCACCGCGCACGCGGTCTGCCCGCCCGTCTCCTCATCGACCGGTCCGCAATCGAAACCCGCATCCCGCAGCACTTGCTGAATTAGCTGGATTACGCCGGCAACCGTACCGGGCGCCCGGGGCATCGCAGGAGCCGTGCCAAGCGGGACCCGCGTGCTAAAAGTAATAGCGCAGACGAAGCTCCAGCTTGAAGTTGTTGGGTTTTTCGCCCCACTCGGTAAGCCGACCTCCGCCAGGTAACGACGCGCGAAGGCGAATATCCAGGTTATCTATACCGCTGTAGTTGAACTCGGGCGAGATCGAATAGCTCTGATCTTCGATGTTGTACAGCACCTGCAAACCGGGGACGAAGTAAAGCGTGTTCAACGGCTCGTTCCACCACATACGCAAATTGAGGTATTTCCGCATGGGATTCGGCTTGGTGAATGGCCCCTTATCGAGATCACTGTCCAGCGGCAGGTCCTCGAGATACCGGTCGTCGCCAGCCTCCCAAGCCCGGTGGACGCAATCGTAGAACCGGCGTTGATCCGGTTCGCGATTACCGGCGCCGTTGAAGTAGTATTCGAAGATAACGGTCGCGTCGTCGACCGTCCGGTAACGCAATCCCAGCAGATAACTCAGGACGTCCTCGGTTCGTTTCGACCCCTGCCTGCAATCCGGCGTGATCGGGCGGCGAGAAACGTCCTCGATATAGGCAAGCTCACCGTGTATCTCGAAATTCGGCGTGAGGTTCTTGGCGAAATCGATCCCGTAACGCGCCGAGCGGCTTCCCTTGCCCAAAACCATCACGTCGATGTCCATGTTCCGATACAGCAGATACAGCTTGGCGGCGAAATTGTCATGGCCCGCCTGACCAAAATCGTCGTTGAAATCGCCATGATGGGGCAGTATCAGCGGTGTAAAGGCGATGCTCTGAAGCGGACCGTCGAACGTGCGAATCCAGTCGAAGCCGAGGGTCCAGAAACCCTCGCGCGCCAGATCGGGATTGCCAGCGTCCTTGGCCCGTTCGACGAAGGCGACGGGGTTCCACGCGTATCCTTTACCCCAACGGTAGGCCTTTTTGCCCACATCGAGTGTAAAGCCAGGGTCGGGCTGCAGTGACACCAACCCCTCGTAAAGCTGGTGTCTTGCCTTTTCGTGACGATAGTCCCACACTTTGGTCGAATGGGCGCGAAACGAAAGCGTCGTCAAGTCCCTACGGTAGCGGCCTTCGATTTCCAGGGCGGCCGGCAGGCGCGCGATTTCTTTGCGCGGCGATTCGTTGAAGAACTCCAACTGGAAAAGCGCCCCACTTAGGGCGCTGTGCGAGTAGGTCGGCTCGATCTCGAAATAGCCTCTCAGCTCATAGGGCTTTCTTTCGAATCGCGTCGCATCGAAACTGAATTCCTCACTCGCGACGGATGACACCGACAGGCAGATACCCAAGGCGCAGACGACGCGCGACGCAAGATATAGGGCCGGAGGATTAATCACAGACCTCCGCCGTCGAAATAAAAGCTTTGTCGCATCGAAACCCGTCCAGCCCGTGTTGCTCGAATGAGGCTGTTCGGCTACCTCAACTCTTTCGCCCGCGGCATGTAATTGAGCGTAAACACCTCGTCCGGGAACTCGCGATGGGTGATGTTGGCAAACAGCATTACTGCCTTGTAGCCGATATTGAGAGGGCTGTCCGTCTCCAGTACGGACGGCCGTCGGATTCCGTCGCCGAAATCCTTGATATCTTTGTAACGAAGCGTCTTGATCAGCAGCCCGCTGGCCGCATATGCCTCGATAGTCAGCGGTAAGAGCGCCTGTTTGTCCACCGTCATACTCAGTCTGTCATAGGCCACAGAATCGGTCTTGGCCTTGAGTGAAAGCAGATAAGTTTCTCCCTGATCCTGTATCGATTCCGCGTCGTATTCGGTGCCGAACTCCAGGCGCATCAAATCGGAGTTGTTGAATATCCCGCCCACGACGGACTGCAGGCTGGTGATTCTGATCGGCTTGCCCACGTCAGGAATGTACAGCCACATGTTGTCGCCAAGACGCAGCGTGGTGCGTCCGGCATCGGTGGGAGGGTCGAGAAACAAGGCGAGCATACTGTCCCGACCCTTCTTGGCGGTGTACAGGACAAACTCTTTCCGCCTTCCGTCGGGCTCCACGTTGATCAGCTTGCGGTACATTTCGTAGGAATCAGGGGCGAGGTTACGATCGACCTGGCGCAGGATTTCCTGTGCCTCGTCGGCCGCGATACTGCCGTCGAGTACGAGCAGCAGCAGAACAAACCACGGCCACGCCTTCATTATTCCTGCAACTCTTCAACGACATCGGCGACCGTGCCGACACGGCGCACAAAGCGCACCCCTTTAGCATCAAGAACATCCATCATCTTGGGTCCCGCCATCCCGCCCACCAGTACGGTGACGCCCCGGTCGCCCAGGGTGGCGGCAGCGGCCGGGCCGATGCCGTACTCCAGGTCCAGGTGCGGATTGGCCAAGACCTCGATGGCGTTACCCTGGAGATCGTAGAGGTGGAAAAAGGGGGCCGGACCCGACAGGTGGCTGACCTTGGAAGCCGGATCTTTACCCTCCGACGCGATGGCAAAGGTATCGGATTGATACTCGGAAGCGCCTTCCGCCGCCATCACCGCGACACTGCCGACCAACAACAGCGTCGTCAAAAAGATCAGTTTTCGCATGCTACACCTCCGATATTGGGTTTGACCGAGCGGTCTTCCGTTTGGCTTAGACATGCCGCAGGGCCTTGATTGGATCCATACGCGACGCTTTCCACGCGGGTTGCAAACTGGCCAGCACCGCCACCGCGATCGTCAGCAGGCCGGTGATCAGAACATCGGTCACCGACAGGGCGGGGACCAGCACCAGGTTTTCCTGGCGCCCGAAGGAAAAGGTGATGGTTATTGCGTTGAGCGCCCACACGGCAATCACGCTGATCAGCGTACCGAGCAGCGTTCCGACCAGGCCGATCAGGAAACCTTCACTGAGAAACAGCGTCAATATGGTGCCGGGTCTGACGCCTATGGCAGAGATCGTGCCGATCTCTCGAATGCGCTCGTACACGGCCATGATCAGGACGTTCATAATGCTGATCAAAACCACGGAGATCAAAATGATCCTGATGAACAGCGTCATCAGGTCGATCATGTTGGCAATTTTCGAGAAGGGGACGAACTTCTGCCATGGATGTAGTTGAAAGATACTCATGCCGCGGCGGTTCTTGAGGCCCGCCAGTTCGCCCTCGAGTACGGCGAGCACCTCGTCCAGCCGCGCGGGATCACGCAGCCGAATCGCAATTTCGCTGCTTTCGGAAGGAACGCCCCAGCCCTTGTCTTTGAACAGGGCTCGCGTCGGTTCCAAATACATGGCCTGTTCCGACTCCGAGGGCGGTTGCGGAGTTTTTGCTGCACTCTTTTTCAGCTTGAGGTCATCGACGGGTTTCTCGGGCGGCGCTTTCGCATAGCCGTGACTAACCAGCACCTCCTGCTCGACGGACTGTTCCGGGATACGCAAGAGCGCGCGGGCATCTTCGATGTGGAGATAACCGTCACGACCGCCAGGTCCGGAAATACTCTCGAGAATGCCTTGCACGACAAAGGTCTTGCCGTTTACCGAACCGTCCTTGTTGGTCGCAACCAGCACGATCGTGTCACCGACCTTGGTCTTCATGCCGTTCGCAATGAGCTCGGGTACTTGGATATAGCCGCGTTTGACCAGCGGCTCCGCGCTGCCGCCCTGCAGCACGCGACTCTTCACCAACGGCGCCGTTGCCGACTCACGCTCGGGATAGACGCCATTCAAGCGAACGCTGGTCGTACTGGCGAAGTTACTGAACATCGCCATGAACTTGACCCTGGGTGACCAGGCTTCCACCGCCTCGGTATCGTCCAATGTCTGGTAGAGCCGCGCCAGCATCCGCGGCCGCATATTACGATCCACCGGAAGACTCTCCATCGCCCCGACATACCCGCGCCGGTGAACCTGGAGATGGCCGACCATGGCGTCGGTGAACTGCCCGACCATCATAGCTTTGAAAGACCCGGCCACTGCCACAAACAGCAGTACCGCAGTCAGACCCACGGTGATGAGCAACGCGGTCAACAGCGTCCGGCGCTTGTAACGCAGCAGGTTGCGCGCGGCGATCTTGAGGACATCAAGCATTGGCTTGACCTACCGCGTGTTCCGCCTGTTGCAGGCGCCCGTCTTCCAGCTCGAAGGTTACTTCGGCCTCGGTCATGATCTTGGGGTCGTGGGTCGAGAACACAAAAGTCGTACCCCGCTCGTCACGCATTCGGCGCATCAGCGCAATGATTCGATAGGCCGTCGCGTGGTCGAGATTGGCCGTCGGTTCATCCGCAAGCACCATTTGCGGATTGGTCACCAGGGCGCGCGCGACCGCCACCCGTTGCTTTTGCCCACCCGATAACTCATGCGGGCGCTTGTCCGCCTGTTCGCTGATGCCGGCGGCATCCAGCAGGTCTTTTACCCGCTGGCGACGCTCCGCCAACGGCCGGCGCTGCACCATCACCAGCGGAAACTCGACGTTTTCGTAAGCGGTCAGAACCGGAATGAGATTGAAGTCCTGGAACACGAACCCGATGTGTTCACCGCGAAACGCGGCCGCGGCCCGGTGGTCCAGCTCGCCGACGTCATTGTCGGCCACGATCAATGTGCCGCTGGTCGGCGGGTCCAGACAGCCGATCATGTTGAGAAGCGTGGTCTTGCCGCTTCCGGAGGGCCCGACGAAACACACGAAAGACGCCGCTTCAACCACGAACTCGACGTCGCGAATCGCGGGTATGACCAAGCTGCCGACGCGGTAGTCCTTGTTCAGTTTTCTTGCCTTGACTAAACTCATTTGGCACCAAGCCCACTTTGGGTCAATTACTCCTGCAGTCGAGCGCACGGCACACGCCCAGGTGAGGCTCGATCGGCACCGGAACGCCTTGGCACCGACACCAGTCAGACGATTCGCCCGCCATCGCTTCAGCCACTATTTCTTTTTCAATTTGAGCGGGTTTGCGGCTTTGACGACGCCGGGGTCGGGGTCCTCATCATGAGCGTAGCCTGGCGGCGGAAACACCGTCTCGCAACCCCTCTCGCTTACTTCCGCCATCTCACGCTGCAGTAAACAAACGTCGAAATCGCCAGGGCCGCCATTGACGTAGCCGTATCCCGGCCCTTCCCACAGAAAATCGAAATCCCCCGGTCCACCGTACAGCCGATCCGCACCGGGTGCACCGAACAACCAATCGTCACCCGGGCCACCGTGGATAATGTCGTCGCCGCGCGCACCAAACAGCGAATCATTGCCGGCCCCACCGCAAATCAGATCAGATCCGGCATCTCCGTGCACGGCATCGTTGCCGGCTCCGGCAACGATGACGTCGTCGTCCTCGCTGCCAAGAATGAGATCGTGTCCCGCGGTACCCACGCATGTTGCACGTTTACCGTCGCACGTTGGGACATCCTTGATCGATTCGGGGATGAACGGGCACTTGATGACGGTGTGCGCCGTGTGATAGCCGGGAAAATCCTCGGGCACAATGTCTTCGCCAGCACCAAATGACGGATTGACGACCAAACCGCAAACGACGATCGCCATAGATCCACGCACAATCCAATTGTCAGAACAAAATGGATTTCTTGAAACACAATCCTCAGTGGATTTCTGGAATGCCATGAGTCCCTCCAAAGTTCCTCAGTGATGATTCATTATTGTTTCCTTTTCACGCTAGCAGGCTTGTTTAAAAGTAAATCTGATTTATATCAGAGCAATTTATAGTTAAGATATTTACCGATATCTAAATTAAATAGAACGACATTATCAGAGTGATAGATAGATCGACGCGCAATTCGTCGTATTTCATTTAGTCGTGGAGAAGTACTCGACTGCGGATCACCCTGCATCCACTGCCAACGCTTTAGCAACGATCAATTTGCGACAGAGCAGGCACATATTCTTATTGCTGCAACCGCGCCAGACAAGACGTGTGCGTCAGTTTGAATTACTGGTTCGTAACATGTGCTTTTTGGCGGCATGTCTCCAGACCGCATTGCACGATTGCGGTGAGTTCGTCGAGAACTGCGACCGGATTGAACGCATGCGTCACGCGGTGACTCAGCTGACGTTGTTCGTTGGGCGGTAGCGCAGGTCCGCAGGCGATGCGTGAGCTTCGTTGGATTACTGGTGGATGTGATCGGCAAAGGGTTTGGTAACGCATGGCGCGGGTGCGGCATCAAGCGTCTTCGCTAACCGCCGCTAGGTATTTAAAGGCTAACGCCGCCTACGAACAACAATCACCCGTTTGAGGGAGTTACTATTGCCCGTACTCAGAAGATGGCCTTTAAGGCGCGCGCGGAACGGCCCGGAAACGGGCCCCCTGCAAATCCCTGAGGTCGCCGCGGGGCGTCACCCCGCCGCGCGCGCGCGTCCGCGGGAACTGAAGGCTTGGCTGGAAACTCTGGAGGGTGCACACCCCCTGTTGGCGTGTAAGGAGCTGCGTTCTCAATTGGAATTGCTCGCGCGTTTTCCTGACTCGCTCGCGACGCTGCCGGAGCTAGTGGATTTGCTGGAAAGCCCTGTGTCAGCCCTGCACGCACACATAAGCGAAGTCATGGATGGACCCCTGAATGAAGCGATGTCACGCGCGGCCCAGCAGGTACTCAACGCCTACAGCCAAGTTCTGATCGAATTCGGTCATTTGCACAAACGTCTGATCAACCAGCTGCTGGACAGCGCCAAAGGGCCTACCGTCAGCGACCTCATCGCCGCGGCCGAGGTGTTCGCATGGCAGATTCGTATTTTCACGACCCGCTATCAGAGCGCGCCGGTGGAATCCTGGCAGGATTTGGTACAGATCTACCGGATTACGGAATCCAGAGCTTGTACAGGCAATCGGACAGGGCCGCAACACGACGTGCGAACGCTTTTTTTTGCAAGTTTATTGTATCAACTGTGCGACACGCTGCGGCTGACACCGCAAATGACCTGGCGCTTGTTCGCCCGCACGCTGCAGTTCGCCGACCAGCTGGAACTGCGCTCGACCGGAGCGTGTCCGGAAGGCATTCCGGTGGATATCCGCGGCGAGGTTTCGCCGTTCGTCTACGCACGACGCAAGCGGTCCAAAGATGATCGGGCGGATACACGGGTGTGCGTGAAAAAGCTGCTCTCTAGCCTGCGTTCGCAGGCCGCTGTCGACGAACTTACCGCGCTGGTATTGAATGACGTCAACGATCTGCAGCGCATGCATTCGGCAGCCGCAAGAAGCCATTTGTACTGTCGGGATTGACGGGCCAATTCCGCGATGTACTCGCGGCCTGCATCCCTCGCGAACAGTCGTTTGGCGCTCGACAGGCGGTTCTCCCGTTCGGTAGCCCTTTGGAATCGCCGAGGGGGCGCCGCAAAGTCGAAGTCATAAGTGCGTCCCTGCACTCATGCGACGGGTGAACGACTCAGTAACGCGGGCGGCCACCACCGGACGGTCGACTGCCGCGCGGCTGCGCCTGATTCACCTTCAGATTGCGGCCGCTCAACGATGTACCGTTGAGTTCCTTGATGGCTGTATCCGCTTCGCTGTTGCTCGGCATTTCGACAAAGGCAAAGCCCTTGGACTGACCGGAGAATTTGTCCGTAATGAGGTTGACGCTGGACACTTCGCCAAATGCAGCAAAGGTTTTCCGCAGTTCTTCTTCGGTTACACCGTAGGCTAGGTTGCCGACATATAAGTTCATAGTTTCCTCTCGCTTTGGGTAGATATGCTGTTCGACAAAACACCACTGTAACGACTGACACGGTCGACACGGCGGTAGATGGCGAGGTTGACGATGCACGGTTCACCTCGCGGGTTTCCGCAGTGGGTCACGGCCGTTGCCGCAAGCCGTTGCCGGACTTGCCCTGCCCGCCCGAGCGGCGGCGCGAGTGCTGATTGGCAGCGGCCTTTTGATGCCGCCCTCGCTGCGGTGGCGGCAGCGGCGACTCTTTTCCAGACGGCTCGAAGCCGGACACAATTTCGGCCCGCAATTCACGCTTCAGGAGCCGCTGAATGTCCGCCAGAAACTTGACCTCGTCCGACGACACCAGCGATAACGCCACGCCGTCCTCACCCGCCCGACCGGTGCGTCCGATGCGGTGTACGTAGTCTTCGGGGACGTTCGGTAGTTCGTAGTTGACCACATGTGGCAGGCGATCGATATCCAGTCCGCGAGCGGCGATGTCCGTCGCCACCAATACCCGAACCTTACCCGCTTTGAAATCCGCGAGCGCCCGGGTGCGCGCGCCCTGGCTCTTGTTGCCGTGGATGGCCGCGGACGTGATACCGTCACGGGCCAGCTGCTCCGCCAACCGATTGGCACCGTGCTTGGTGCGCGTAAACACCAACACCTGACGCCAGTTGCCGGCACCAATCAAATAAGACAACAACTCGCGCTTACGGTCGCGATCCACGCGGTGCACCAGCTGATCAACGTTCTCCGCGGTCGTGTTGCGGCGAGCCACCTCGACCAGCGCCGGTTGATGCAGCAATCCATCGGCCAGGCGTTTGATCTCGTCCGAATAAGTGGCGGAGAACAGCAGGTTCTGACGCCGCTTGGGCAGCGTGGCCAGGATCTTGCGGATATCATGAATAAAACCCATGTCGAGCATCCGATCGGCCTCGTCCAGTACCAGAATCTCGATGTGAGAAAGGTTAACGGTACCCTGCCCGACATGGTCGAGCAGCCGACCGGGGGTCGCCACCAACACATCCACACCGCGGCGCAGCCGCTGTGCCTGGGGGTTAAAGCCCACGCCGCCGAACACAACGGCGTGACGTAGCGCTAGAAAACGGCCGTAGGTAGCCACACTCTCGGCCACCTGGGCCGCCAGTTCGCGCGTGGGGGTGAGGATTAGGGCGCGCGGATGACGACCCTGGGGTCTGCTGGCGTCGAGCCGCTGCAGCAACGGCAGTGTGAACGCCGCCGTCTTGCCGGTGCCGGTTTGAGCGCCGGCCAGCACATCGCGGCCTTCGAGAATCAGAGGGATCGTTTTCGCCTGGATGGGCGTGGTGCGAGCGTAACCCTGGGCGCTGACAGCGCGCACCAGTTCGGCCTTCAGGCCAAGTTGTTCAAAGGGCATTAGTTAGTCCTGGCGAGCCGTACCGGTCGTTTGATCGAGCCGGCCGGTCTGGGCGGAGCGGTTGAAATTTCGAGGTAAGCCAAAGCAGCAGGAGGACCGCGAGACACCCAGCGCCAGTTCCGCTTCGCGCTGAATATCCGGCCATCATAGCGTACTGGGCGGCATAGTGCACGGCCCCTTTGATCGATCCGGTCCATCGCTACGCGTGTCGCTGCGGACAATGCTAGCGCAACCCAGCCCTGATTCCAGACCGTGCGAGCGGTGCGGCCCCGAATATGCCCAGGCAAAGGATTCATGCCGACCAAACCGTCCTGAAAGGCGTAGTTGACCATGGCAAGCCGCTTACAATGAATTTAGACTTTACTCTGGATTGAGCGAAGGATTCGGAGAATGCGTCAATCTCAGGCTGCTTTCATGGCGTTGATATTGCTCGGTTCTGGCTGTAGTTCGGACATCACCACGGAAGATCGTATACGCGCAGTGATCGGTCTGGTCGAAGAGGCCGCCGAAGAACGCTCGGCAACCGAAGTCTCGAAGCATATCAGCGTCAATTACAAAGACAGATACCACGCAAGCAAGCGAGCCGTCGCGCGCGCTCTGCTCGGGTACTTTCACCAGCATCGCTCCATTCATCTCCTCACCCGCGTAACTACACTCGAGTTCGAAGCGGGGAACCGAGCGGCCGGTGCAGTTGTGTATGTGGCGATGGCGGGCGTGCCGGTGGAGTCTGTCGAGGCGCTTGTTTCGGTGCAGGCAAACCTGTACCGCTTCGACATTCAATTGCTGGAGGAAGAGGGAGCGTGGAAAGTAAACTCCGCCACATGGCGAAAGGCAACGATCGCAGACTTTCGTTAAGACGGGGTCAAGGCTAGCAATATATATTAGTCGAAGTGTGCGCCTTACGCTAGCGCGCACTCCGAAAATCCGCTTGAAGTTCAGATCTGACCACGATCGTCAGGACGGCCCCGCCGGGCAAATCGTACGACTGTCAAACCGCATGCCCTCGCCGCAAGGAGAACCGATTCGGACTGCATTGCGCGCGACAGGGGAATCAACCGTTTACTATATAATGCTAGACTTGACCCCTCTGGGACTGTCAATTGTTCTGGATCACTATGTTCGGGAACTTCGCGGCGTAGCTCTTGGCCTGCTGCGATAGCTTGGCTGCGGCTTTGCGCGCGATCTCCCGGTAGATCAGCGACGGACGTGATTCGGGCTCGGCGACCACGGTCGGCTTGCCCGAGTCGGTCTCCTCGCGAATGCGCAGTTCCAACGGCAGGGCGCCAAGGAATTCGACGCCGTACTGCTCGGCCATGCGTCCACCGCCTCCTTCGCCGAAAATGTGCTCTTCGTGCCCGCAATTCGAACAGATGTGCGTCGACATGTTTTCGACGATTCCGAGTACCGGCACTTCGACTTTCTCAAACATCTTGAATCCCTTGCGCGCGTCCAGTAGAGCGATGTCTTGCGGGGTAGTGACGATGATGGCACCAGATACCGGCACTTTTTGCGCCAGGGTCAATTGCGTGTCGCCGGTACCGGGCGGGAGATCGATCACGAGGTAGTCAAGCTCGGACCAGTTGGTGTCGTTGAGCAGTTGTTCCAGCGCCTGGGTGACCATTGGGCCGCGCCAGATCATCGGCGTTTCCTCGTCGATCAGAAACCCGATGGACATCGCCTGCAGATGATAGCTGTTCATCGGCTCCAGGCTGTTGCCGTCTTTCGACTCGGGTTGACCGGAGATGCCGAGCATGCGCGGCTGCGACGGGCCATAGATATCGGCGTCGAGAATACCGACCTTGGCCCCCTCGGCCGACAAGGCCAGCGCCAGGTTCACCGCCGTAGTGGATTTGCCGACGCCCCCCTTACCGGACGCGACGGCGATGATGTTCTTGACGTTATCGATCGGCTTCAGCGATTTCTGCACCGAGTGCGACACGATCTTACTGGAAACCTCGACGTCGCAGCCCGCCACGCCATCGAGCGCCTCGATCTTTTCTTTGACAGCGTTGGCGATGTCTGCGTGGACGCCCTTGGCGGGAAAACCCAACACCACATCAACCTTCACCTTGCCGCCGTCCACAGCGATGCTTTTTACGCATTTCGCACTGACCAGATCCTTGTTCAGATGCGGTTCGACGTAACCTTTGATCGCCTCTTCGACCTGTTCTTGAGTGATGTTTGCCATGCTATTACTCCTGCCGGCGGGCGGCGATTTACCGTCCCGGGTCATTGTCAAATAGAAAATCTGGGGCGCGATTCTACACGAACCAGGCACCTATTCCCAAGTGTTTTAGTCGGGTTTAGACGGGCCGAAGTGCGCCGTGTTGCAACCTGTCTGCGCGCACAGGAATTACGGGGCAGGCAAGGCTGCGCTGGTGATTTCCCCAAAGATCCTGAAATAATCCGCTTCTCTCAACGACAACATCGACAACCCCGTAATGACCGAACGCCGCAGAATCCTGATTACCAGCGCACTCCCCTACGCGAACGGTCCGATCCATATCGGCCATCTGGTGGAGTACATCCAAACTGACATCTGGAGCCGCTTCCACAAGATGCGCGGCCGCGACTGCTGGTACGTATGCGCCGACGACGCCCACGGGACGCCGATCATGTTGCGCGCGCGTCAGGACGGTATCACGCCGGAGGAACTGATCGCACGCGTGGCAACCGAGCACAAGGCCGACTTTGCCGCCTTCAACATCGGCTTCGACAACTACCATTCGACGCATTCCGACGAGAATAGGCACTACTCGTGCCTGATCTACGAGCACAACCGCGATGCAGGCCATATCAACAAACGCAATATCACCCAGGCCTACGACCCGGTCGAGAAGATGTTCCTGCCCGACCGGTTTATCAAGGGCGAGTGCCCGAAGTGCGGCGCGCCCGACCAGTACGGTGACAACTGCGAGGTGTGCGGCGCCAGCTACTCGCCGGCCGAGCTAAAAAACCCCTACTCGGCCGTCTCGGGAGCGCAACCGGTGGACAAGGAGTCGGAACACTATTTCTTCAAGCTTGCCGACTTCGGCGAGATGCTCAAAGCCTGGACGCGCGGCGGGCACCTGCAGGCCCAGATCGCCAACAAGCTCGACGAGTGGTTCGAGTCAGGGCTGCAGGAGTGGGACATCTCGCGCGATGCGCCGTATTTCGGTTTCGAAATTCCCGATCATCCCGGGAAATTCTTTTATGTTTGGCTGGATGCACCAATCGGTTACATGGCGAGCTTCCAGAACCTATGCGATCGCACCGAGGCGCTCGATTTCGACGCCTTCTGGCACGTCGATTCGACCGCCGAGGTCTATCACTTCATCGGCAAGGACATCGTGTACTTCCATTGCCTGTTCTGGCCGGCTATGTTGCACGGTGCAGGGTTCCGCAAGCCCACGGCGGTCTTCGCGCACGGTTTTCTCACCGTCGATGGTCAGAAAATGTCGAAATCGCGCGGCACCTTCATCAAGGCGCGCACCTACCTCGACCACCTGAATCCGGAATATCTGCGCTACTATTTTGCCGCCAAACTGGGGCCGGGTGTGGACGATATCGACCTGAACCTCGAAGACTTCGCACAGCGGGTAAACAGCGACCTGGTAGGCAAGGTCGTCAACATTGCAAGCCGTTGCGCCGGCTTCATTAAAAAGCGCTTTGGCGGAAGACTGTCGAGCGATCTCACCCAGCCGGAGCTGTTCGAGGAATTCATCACCGCCGGGGTCAGCATCGCGGAGGCCTACGAAGGGCGGGAGTTTTCCCGGGTCGCCCGTGAAGTCATGGCTCTGGCCGATCGCGCCAACCAATGGATCGACGAACAGCAGCCCTGGGTGATCGCCAAAGAGGACGGTCGCGACCGGGAACTGCAGGACGTCTGCTCGGTTGGTTTGAATCTGTTTCGGGTACTGATAGGCTATCTGAAACCCATACTGCCGACGACGACCGAGGCGGCCGAGGCCTTCCTGCAGGTCGACCCGCTGCTGTGGGACGACCTCAGCTCACCCCTGCTGAATCACCAGGTCGCCGCTTTCAAACCCCTGATGACGCGTGTCGATCGCGCAGAAATCGACGCCATGGTGGAGGCATCCAAGGATGACCTGAAGACGGCGGATGACGCGCCGGCGCCGCCGCCGGATACGCCGCTATCGCAGGATCCGATCGGTGGCACCATCGCGTTCGAGGATTTCGCCAAAGTCGATTTACGGGTGGCGCGCATCGCCAAGGCCACACAGGTGGAAGGCGCAGACAAGTTGCTGCAACTGACCCTCGATCTCGGCGGTGAGACCCGCAACGTGTTAGCCGGTATCAAAGCGGCATACCCACCCGAAGCGCTGGAAGGCAGGCTGACGGTCATGGTCGCGAACCTCGCACCGCGTCAGATGCGCTTCGGGGTATCGGAGGGCATGGTGCTGGCGGCCGGCCCCGGCGGAAAGCAGATTTTCATTCTGGAACCGGACCAGGGCGCGCAGCCGGGGATGAAGGTCAAATAGACCGGGCGGAAACGATCGTAAAGTGAAGTAACTAACTCGCGGTCCGGCGATGAAGCATTTGACACGCACACACCACCGGCGCGGCTATCGTTTATCCGCACGGATGCATTCGAATCGCCCGCGATTTGGGGGGCTGGGACGCCCCACTTCCCCCGCTTTACGTACGGTAGCCTGAGATCGTCTCCCGCAGGGACGTCGAAATCGCCGTAACGGTCTCGCTCACCTGTGCCACGCCTGTGCACTGCGCCCGGAAACGCCCATCAAGCGGTTGACATTGGCGAGATTTCGGTCGATTTCTTGGACGACCTGACTCTGCTGCGTGGCGGACACGGCAAGCTGCGTGTTCAACCGACGCATGGCGTCGATACCCTGCGCCACCTGCGCCAGCGAGGCGCTGACGCGTTCGGCTTCCTGGACCCCCGCGCTGACCCGCGCCCGGCCCTGGTTCATGGCCTGCACCGCTTCGCCCGATGCCTGCTGCAGGCCCTGGATCATCTGCTGTATCGCTTCGGTCGACTCCTGGGTGCGCTGCGCCAGCGTACGTACTTCGTCGGACCACCGCGAAACCGCGTCCTTGCTCGCCGGCGCGCGCGTCATCGATCTTCACCACAGCGTCGATCTGTCGCGGTGCCGCGCCGTCCGCGACCATTTCCTCGATGACATCCACATGTCGACCATAGGCATCGATAACCGAGCGAATATCCGCCAGCGCCTGCAGCTCAGGGGAGGTCACATCGGTAACCGAGCCGTAACCGTCCAAGGCGGTCAGAATGCTGGCGTGCGCCTCGCGCGTGCGCTGGGCGTGCTCGGCCTTGCCGCGCAACACGTAGTTCTTGAAATTGTGGATCGCGCCACCGTAGCCGAATTCGCTCTGAATCTGATCGACAAACGCCATTCTTCGCGAATTTTCATCGACATAGCTGTCAAAAACTTTGCCCAACGGCGACAATGCCGTGACCACGGTAGCGGCCAACAATCCGCCAACGGCGACGATCAGGAAAAGAAATACGGCGAACTTAAATGTTAAACCGACAGATGATTGAACACTGCTACGGTCGGACTCGACACAATACTGACTTTTATCACTCCTGCGGTATGCGGCGCATCGGCGGGATACTTTACGTCGAGCAAGGACACCCGCGCGGCCCTCGACCGCGGGACTACAACCCCTAAATCCCTAACTTGTCTCCAATTTAGCAACTGCTTAATCTTGGGCTTGGACTATACCGACCGCATCGATGAACGAATACGCCTTAATTCTCGTCAGCACCGTACTGGTGAACAATTTCGTCCTAGTGAAATTCCTGGGGCTTTGTCCGTTCATGGGCGTGTCGCGAAAACTCGAAACCGCGACCGGCATGGGCCTGGCCACGACGTTCGTGCTGACGCTGTCGTCGATCACCAGCTATCTGGTCAACGAGTACCTGTTGGCGCCGCTGGAACTGGAGTACCTGCGCACCGTTGCCTTCATTCTGGTCATCGCGGTGGTGGTGCAGTTCACCGAAATGGTAATCCATAAGACCAGTCCGATGCTGTACCAGGTGTTGGGTATATTTCTGCCGCTGATAACAACCAATTGCGCGGTGCTCGGCGTGGCGCTGCTGAATGTTCAGGAGCAGCACGGCTTCGTCGAATCGGCCTTGTACGGTTTTGGCGCCGCGGTCGGCTTCTCGCTGGTGCTGGTGTTGTTCGCCGCAGTGCGGGAACGGGTCACGGCCGCCGACGTGCCGGAACCCTTCCAGGGAAACGCCATCGCACTGATCACGGCCGGATTGATGTCCATGGCGTTCATGGGTTTCGCTGGCCTGGTGACGGGCTGATGCTGGCGGCAATACTGGTTATCGCGGCGCTCGCGGCTATCTTCGGCCTGATCCTGGGATTTGCGGCGCAACGCTTTGCGGTCGCGGGCGACCCGATCATCGATCAGATCGACGCGCTGTTGCCCCAGACCCAATGCGGCCAATGCAGCTTTGCCGGCTGCCGACCCTATGCCGAGGCGATCGCGTCCGGCGAGGCCCAGATCAACCGTTGTCCGCCCGGAGGCGAAACGACCATGCTGGCGCTGGCCGATCTACTGGGACGCGACCCGGTTCAACTGGAAGACATCGAAGCCGCCGCAAAGCCCAAGTCGGTCGCCTGGATCGACGAGCAGGAATGCATCGGCTGCACCCTGTGCATCCAGGCCTGCCCGGTAGACGCCATTCTGGGTGCGGCCAAGCAGATGCATACCGTGATTGCGGCCGAGTGTACCGGGTGCGAATTGTGTCTGCCGCCCTGTCCCGTGGAGTGCATTCATATGCAGCCGCTGGAGACCACCCTGGAGACCTGGCGCTGGCCGTTCCCGAATCGCGACGCGCCACAAATTGACGCGCGGGAGCACGCCGCATGAGTGCGACCGCGCACGGTCAAATCACCGATTTTCCCGGCGGCCTGCATCTCCCCGATCATAAGGACGCGTCGAGCGGCCGGCCAATCGGCGTGCTGCCGCCGCCGCGACGCCTGGTGTTGCCGCTGCAACAACATATCGGCAACGCCGCGGAACCGGTCGTCGCGGTCGGCGAGCGGGTGCTCAAGGGACAGCTCATCGCGCGCGCAAGTGACTACGTCAGCGCGCCGCTGCACGCGTCCTCCTCGGGCATCGTTGCGGCCATCGAACCGCACCTGATACCGCATCCCTCCGGTTTGCCGGCACCCTGTGTCGTTATCGAATGCGACGGTCTGGATGAGTGGATAGAATTACCGCCGCCGCTGCCCAACTACACTCAATGCGACCCGGCCGACCTGCGAGAGCGGATTCGCTGGGCAGGCGTGGTGGGCCTAGGCGGCGCGGCATTCCCGACCAGCATCAAGATCAACCCGGGCGCCGATCGGCCGGTCGACACCCTCATCGTCAACGGTGCCGAGTGCGAACCCTATATCACCTGCGACGACCGACTGATGCGCGAACGCGCCGACCGGATCGTCGCCGGTATCGCCATCATCAAGTTCATCGTCGCGGCCCGGACGTGTTTGATCGGTATCGAGGACAACAAACAGGACGCCGCACAAGCCATGCGCGCGGCAATCGCGGCTGCGGCACTGGACGCTCAGGTCGTGTTGGTTCCGACCAAGTACCCAAGCGGCGGCGAAAAACAGCTCATCTATCTGTTGACCGGTAAAGAGGTACCCAGCCACGGCATTCCGGCCGAGATCGGGATGATATGCCAAAACGTCGCAACCGCAGCCGCCGTCGCCGACGCCGTGCTGCACGGCCGCCCGCTGCTTTCCCGCATCGTGACGGTCACCGGCTCCGGCGTCAGGTCGCCGCAAAACTTCGAGGCACTGCTGGGCAGCCCGGTGACTGCGTTGATCGACCAGGCGGGCGGATACGCAGCCGATGCCAGACGCCTCATCCTGGGAGGACCGATGATGGGTTTCGCGCTGCAAACCGATGCGTTACCGGTCACCAAGGCGGCGAACTGCCTGCTGGTGGAGAGCGCCGCCGACGCGCCGGCACCGCGTGAACCGCTGCCCTGCATCCGCTGCGGGGAATGCGCGCGCGTGTGCCCCATGCAGCTGCTGCCGCAACAACTGTACTGGTACAGCAAGGCCAAGGACCTGGACAAGGTCCAGGACTACGATCTGTTTGACTGCATCGAATGCGGCTGCTGCGCCTACGTGTGCCCGTCGCATATCCCGCTGATCCAGTACTTCCGTTACGCCAAGACTGAGACCTGGGCGCAGGAACGGGAGAAGCGTAAGTCCGATCTTGCGCGGCGCCGTCACGACGCACGGCTCGCGCGGCTCGAAAGACTGGAAGCGGAACGCAAGGCCCGGTTGCGCAGAAAAAAGGAGGCGCTGGAGAAGACGGCCAGCGGTGCGGCCGGGACCGATCCCAAGAAGGCGGCGATCGAGGCGGCCATGCAGCGGGTGGCGGCCAAAAAGGCGGCCGCCGGCGCTGCCAAGGAATCGTAACCCGTGCAATTCTCGACCGCCTCTTCACCGCACGTGACGGCGCCCGTGAGCGTGACCCGCGTCATGGGCCTGGTGCTGCTGGCCATGCTGCCCGGCATCGCGGCGCTGGTCTGGTATTTCGGCTGGGGCGTCGTCGTCAACGTCACCGTTGCGGCCAGTGCAGCGGTTGCGGCAGAGGCCGCTGTACTGTATCTGCGCCGTCGTCCGATCTTGCCGGTGCTGTCGGATCTCAGCGCGGTCGTCACCGGCGTCCTCCTCGCCGTCGCCCTGCCCCCCTTGCTGCCTTGGTGGATGACGGTATTCGGCGCGGTATTTGCCATCGTTATCGTAAAACAACTATACGGGGGGCTGGGCTACAACCCCTTCAACCCGGCGATGGCCGGGTATGTGCTGCTGCTGGTCTCGTTTCCGGTGCAGATGACGCAATGGCTGCCACCGGCGGTCCTGGCAAACCACACCCTGGACTTCGGTGAGACCTTACGCGCGATTTTTCTGCAGCTGCCGCCGGCCGGGCTGACCTGGGACGCCATCACCAGCGCCACCCCCCTGGACGAGATGAGAGTGCGGCTGGACCTCAACCAGATGATCAGCGAAATCCGCGAGAGTCCGCTGTGGGGCGATTATGGCGGGCGCGGCTGGGAATGGGTCGGCAACTGGTTTCTACTCGGGGGCTTGTTTCTGTTGTGGCGTCGCGTCATAACCTGGCATATACCTGTGGCGATGCTCGCGGCCCTATTGGTCTGCGCGGGACTGTTTTGGCTGATCGATCCCGAAACCCATCCCTTTCCAGCCTTTCACATGTTCAGCGGCGGGGCGATCTTGGGGGCCTTTTTCATTGCGACCGACCCGGTGTCGGCCTGCACTACCAAGCGCGGGCAGCTGGTCTATGGCGCGTCGATCGGGGTGCTCGTTTTCATCATCCGTTCGTGGGGCGGCTACCCGGACGCGGTGGCGTTCGCCGTGCTGCTGATGAACATGGCCGCGCCCACCATCGACTACTACACCCAGCCACGCGTCTTCGGCCAAAGGAATTCGCAGGATGCATAAACTCACCCGATCCATGCTGATCGCCGCGGCATTGCTCGCGAGTTTCGGTATCGGCGGTGCGGCCCTAGTCGCGGCCACCCATCACGCCACGGCCGATCGCATCGCCGCCAACGAACGCAAGGCCATGCTGCAGATTATCGGCGAGATCCTCCCTCGGGACCGCATAGACAACGATCTGCTCAGCGATACGATCACTCTCCGGAAACCATCGGCGCTGGGGGCGAAAAAAACGGTGGTTTATCGCGGCCGCAAGCAAGGCGAGCCGACAGCGGTCGTGCTGAGTACCGTCACCGCCAACGGCTACGCCGGCCCGATTCACTTGATCGTCGCGGTGCTGGCCGACGGCAGTCTCGGCGGCGTGCGGGTGCTGACCCACAAAGAGACACCTGGGCTAGGCGACAAGATCGAAATCGCCAAAACGGACTGGGTGCTGGGATTCAACGGCCGGTCGCTGACCAATCCCGGTGAGAAGGACTGGAAGGTCAAGCGCGACGGCGGCGTATTCGATCAATTCACGGGCGCCACGGTGACTCCGCGCTCCATCGTCTTCGCCGTGAAACAGTCACTGCGGTACGCGCGCGACCACTGGGGCGACTTGTTCGGCCCCGCGACCGCCGCCGAGAGCTGACGGATGAGCAGCGAATACAAGAAGATCTGGCTCGACGGGCTGTGGCGCAACAACCAGGCCCTGGTAGCCCTGCTGGGGCTTTGTCCGCTGCTAGCGGTTTCCAATACCGCCATCAACGGCCTCGGTTTGGGCCTGGCCACCACGTTCGTGCTGGCCTTGTCCAACAGTACGGTGTCGGTGATCCGCAACTGGGTCCGCCCCGAAATCCGCGTACCGGTCTACGTCCTGGTGATTGCGGCATTCGTAACCGCCGTGGAGCTGATCATGAACGCGTGGTTCCACGAACTCTACAAAGTGCTTGGCATCTTCATTCCGCTGATCGTCACCAATTGCGCCATACTCGGCCGCGCCGAAGCCTATGCGTCGCGCCACACACTGCCCCATGCGCTGAGCGACGGATTGGCGATCGGACTCGGATTCACCGCCGCGCTGGTCACTTTGGGCGCATCGCGCGAACTCATCGGGCAGGGCACGCTCTTTGCCGATGCGCATTTGATGTTGGGCGAAGGCGCGCGCAGCCTCACGGTCGAACTGGGAGAGCATTGGCCGGGGGTGCTGTTGGCAATCCTGCCGCCCGGAGCCTTCATCGGACTCGGGTTTCTCATCGCCATCA
Organism: uncultured Chromatiales bacterium; assembly: GCA_965368585.1. Taxonomy (GTDB): domain Bacteria; phylum Pseudomonadota; class Gammaproteobacteria; order Chromatiales; family Chromatiaceae; genus JARRQB01. The sequence goes on from CBDUNM010000018.1 coordinate 24,571, forward strand.
AGAACATCATCGATAAGCGACTTGCCCAACCCAAGCCGGCTCCCGCCGTCATGGCCGAACCGCAGGCATCGCCGAACTGATCGCCGTCCGGCACGCACCTCGCCGCTCCCTCGGACATGAATCGAAACAAACGCCAGGCCATCTTCGAGCGGTTGCGCGCCGCCAACCCGCACCCCACGACCGAGTTGAATTACGGCACACCGTTTGAACTGCTGATCGCGGTCATACTGTCGGCGCAGGCGACCGACAAGGGCGTCAACAAGGCGACCGCACGACTGTTTCCGGTCGCGAATACCCCGGAAGCCATCCTGGATCTGGGGGAAGAAGGACTAAAACGACATATCAAGACCATTGGCCTGTTCAACGCCAAGGCCAAAAACATCATCGCCACCTGCCGCTACTTGATCGAACGCCACCGCAGCCAAGTCCCGCAGGAACGGGCCGCATTGGAAGCATTGCCGGGAGTCGGCCGAAAGACCGCCAACGTGGTGCTCAACACCGCCTTCGGCCAGTCGACGATAGCGGTCGACACCCATATATTCCGGGTTGCGAACCGGACGCGGATTGCACCTGGAAAAACGCCGCTCGAAGTGGAGAAGCGCCTGCTCAGGACAATTCCCGGGAAATTCCTCAAGGATGCGCACCACTGGCTCATCTTGCACGGGCGTTACGTCTGCACCGCGCGGCGTCCGAAATGCAGCGCCTGCAGCATCGAAGATCTTTGCGAGTACCAACAGAAATCCATCGTCTGACGCCGGGAAATCAACCGTTGCATTACGGCGCGAGTTGCGAGACAGTCTCCCGCCGGCGCCCAGAGTAACGCACGGGTATCAAACCATGTTCGGACAGGATCGGGCCAGCCTACGTGGATTCTTTCTGGCGTGCTGGCGCAAACACGGCGACGGCCAGCCTCTGGCACCACTCGAGAAAATCGTCGTTGACGTGACGTCCCAGCATCCCGAATACCATGCACTGCTAAGCGAAGACGCGCTGGACCGTGACTGGACTCCGGAACAAGGCGCGACCAACCCGTTTCTGCATATGGGAATGCACATCACTCTGGCGGAACAGCTCGGCAGCGATCGACCGGAGGGTATCCGGGATGTCTATCGGGAAATCGTCGCGAAGATCGGCCAACCGCACGACGCCGAACACAAAATGATGGACTGCCTGGGGCTGGTCTTGTGGGAGTCGCAACGCCAAGGTCGCATGCCCGACGAACAAGCCTATCTGGCGTGTTTACACAAAATTTGCGGGTGAAATAACCTGAGACGTACCCCGGTCTTTATCCGTGTCGAACGTGAACGGTTGAAAACTTGGAACTATCCCCTTTTAAGGGACTCCCACCACCGACTCGGAGCCGCGGCTCGAGAAAACGAGCCTACCGACTGCAGGGCCGCGTGAGAGACGGTTCTCGATCCAAGGAATATTTTATAACTGAAAAACGTTTGACAGAGAACCGAAGTCAACCATCGGCTGTTTCTTTAGAGATGCAGATAATGCCCGGGAAACAGACGTCATCAACCCCCTCTTTCAGGAGAGAGACACTATGAGCACCAAGAAAACCCTTAAGCCCGTTGCTGCCGCCGTCGGTGCCGCTTTCGCAGGATCCATGCTGTTGTCCGGCGCCGTTGGCGCTGCCGAAAACCCGTTTGGCCTGTCTGAGCTGAATGGCGGGTACATGCAGCTCGCCGAAGGCAAATGCGGCGGCAACATGGCCAGTGAAGGCAAGCCGATGGAAGGCAAATGCGGTGAAGGCAAGTGCGGCGGCAACAAAGCCGGCGAAGGCAAGCCGATGGAAGGCAAGTGCGGCGGCGACAAGGCCAGCGAAGGCAAGCCGATGGAAGGCAAATGCGGTGAAGGCAAGTGCGGCGGTAAAAAATAGCCCCTGGGTGACCACCTGATCCCGACTTATCCAAGTAGGCGGGTCCCGCGTCGCTGATGGGCGCGGGGCCGCCAAGCGGTAGTGGAGATACCATGAAGTCCCGAAATTATCCCGTCGACGGCGCCGGTCTTGGTTTCCGCCGCGCGATGATGGACGAAATCGAGCGCTACCACCCGGACAACGTGGATTTTTTGGAAGTAGCTCCCGAGAACTGGATAGGACTGGGAGGCTCGCTGCAGCGGCGCTTTGCCGCATTGGCGGAGCGCTACCCGCTCGTCATCCACGGTCTGTCGCTTTCCCTGGGTAGCCCGGCGCCGTTAGACGAGGACTTGGTCAGAGCCATTGGGAACTTCATGGACAGGTACGACATTCGCTGTTACACCGAACACTTGTCGTATTGCAGCGATGACGGGCACCTGTACGACCTGATGCCTATCCCGTTTACGGACGATGCCGTGGGATACGTGGCGCAGCGGATCCGTCGCGTACAGGACATCCTCGGCCGTCAGATCGGGATTGAGAACGTCTCCTACTACGCGGCCCCGGCGCAACGACTCACGGAACTCGATTTTATCAACGCCGTCATCGAAGAAGCCGATTGCGGGCTGCTGCTCGACGTCAACAATATTTACGTCAACAGCATCAACCACGGCTATGATGCGGCAGCGTTCCTCGAGGCCCTGCCCGGCGATCGCGTCTTATACGTGCACGTAGCAGGACACTATGAGGAAGCTGAAGACCTACGCGTCGACACCCACGGAGCGGATGTCATCGATCCGGTGTGGGATCTGCTCGATCGTGCGTATCAGCGCTTCGGCGTCATGCCGACCTTGCTGGAACGCGACTTCAACATCCCGAAACTGCCCGAATTACTGCAAGAAGTCGATCGCATCAAGCAGGCGCAATTGCGATGGAGCAAAACACATGTCGAAAACGCCGCCGGCTGATCGCCCCGCATTCCAGCAGCATCAGTATCGGTTCGCCGCACACATCAGAGACCCGGAAGTTCACCCGCGGCCAATCGATGTCGAAGACCGCCGCATGGCTATCTACCGGGATCTGTTCTACAACAACGTCGAAAACTTCGTGGCCACGGCCTTTCCCGTACTTCGATCGGTTACGACCGACCACCGCTGGCACCGGCTGGTCAGACGATTCTTCGCTGACCACCGCTGCAAAACACCCTACTTCGCTGAAATCGCGCGGGAATTTCTCGACTGGCTGAATACCGAGCGCGGCGAGCACCCGGACGATCCGGCCTTCATCCGCGAACTCGCGCACTACGAGTGGACTGAACTGGCGCTGCAAGTCAGCGACGAGGATCAGGTAATTCCGGCGCTGGATCGCAACGGCGACCTGATGCAAAACATCCCCCTGATTTCGCCGGTCGCCTGGCACCTCGCCTATCGGTTTCCGGTGCATCGGATAGCGGCGCAGTATCTGCCTCAGGAACCGGGCGAATCCCCCACCTACCTGGTCGTCTATCGGGACCGGCACGACGACATCCGTTTTCTTGAAATCAACGCAGTCACCTATCGATTGCTTGAACTCCTGAAAGATTACCCCGATTGGACCGGTCTGGATGCATTGAAGCAGGTAGCCGTGGAACTCGACCACCCGCAACCCCAGGCCGTGATGCGACACGGCGAGACGATGCTGGCGGATCTGCGAGAACGCAACATAATCATAGGCACCAAGACGGATGAGGGTTGATCGGGAAAACAAACGACCCTCGGGATAGTCACCACCGCACGAGGAAAGCGACGATGATCGGCATCCTGAACAAATTTCAGGACATTCTGGACAGCCTCCGAGCGGTTGATTTCCTGGGTCCCCTGGCACTTCGCCTCTACCTCGCGCCGGTGTTCTGGGCAGCGGGAACCAACAAACTCTCCGGCTTCGACGACGTTGTCAGCTGGTTCGGCAATCCGGATTGGGGACTCGGTCTACCTATGCCCTGGTTGATGGCGGCGTTGGCCACCGGTACGGAAGTCGTTGGTGCAGTCCTTCTGGTCGTCGGTTTCGCGGTGCGCTGGATCAGCATACCGCTGATGGCCACCATGGTCGTGGCGGCGGTCACGGTGCACTGGGAGAACGGCTGGCAGGCGGTTGCGGATGCGAAAAGCCCCTTTCCCCCCGAAGATATCGACGATGCGGTGGAACGACTCGACCGCGCCCGAACCATTCTGCAGGAAAACGGCAACTACGACTGGCTGACCGGCAGCGGCAGCTTCGTGATCTCGAACAACGGTGTCGAGTGGTCAGTAACCTACTTCGTGATGCTGCTTGCGTTGTTCTTCATCGGGGCCGGCAGATATTTCAGCATCGATCACTGGATTGCCAAGGCGTTCCGACGTTAGCGCCGTCGACTCGAAAGCCTGACGGCGTAGGCGCGTGCAGGCGTTAAAGGCAAGACCGACCGTGTGCCGGCCCGCCCGGTTCAGGTTCGGTTCAGTTGCATAAGCTAGACTCTAACTACACCGGCAAGGCTCTCGAGCAAAACCCGTAATGCACAGACGTGGATCCATCATCCTAGGCGTGCTGCTGACACTGGCTGCGTCACAGGCCCCCGCACTGAGCAGCATACGCAGCTACGCATTCGTGAAGGACGACGCCAGTCTCGTCATCCGCGGTCGCAACATCGATCTATACGGCATCTACGTGCCGAAAACACGTGGCTCGTGTACGGGCCGCAGCGCAGAGACCTGCCGCACGCGCGCGGCGGAGGCCCTGGAATTCCTGATCAGCGGATTCGTCGAATGCGAAATTCTGGCACAACGCACCGACCGGCGCCTGGTGGGCCGCTGCTATGCCGACCGATCCAGCTTCGATACAGGCACCGACCTGAGCGCGTACCTGATCGAACGCGGCTGGGCGATGGCGGGACCGGACGCCCCTTTCGAATACCGGGCACTGGAAAAGCTGGCGCGTGAGCGCGATGCGGGGTTTTGGGGGCACGGGCGCGTCCGGACCTTGCGCGGCTTTCGATAGCGTCGGTACAGATCCCGTCACCGGTGACGGTGGACACGCCAACCGGCCACGGCCACCTGCTGTAGCCAATCCGGGTCGCGCACACCGCACAATACCCCAGTGTTACACTAGGGGATTTTCGCGGATACAGGTCGCACCTCATGGAAAACGCGCCGGACATTTTCGGCTATCGTCGCTATTGGGCAGCCAAATTCACCCCCGCTCCCTTCCTGCCCATGACACGGGACGAGATGGATCTGCTCGGCTGGGACAGCTGCGACGTCATCATTGTGACGGGCGACGCCTACGTCGATCACCCGAGCTTCGGTATGGCCGTCATCGGCCGCGCCCTGGAAGCCCAGGGCTTCCGCGTCGGCATCATCGCCCAACCGGACTGGCGTTCGGCCGCCGATTTCGCACGCCTGGGGCAACCCAATCTGTTTTTCGGCGTCACTGCGGGCAACATGGATTCCATGGTGAACCGCTACACTGCCGATCGACGGGTGCGCTCGGACGACGCCTACACCCCGCATGGGGCCGGTGGCAGGAGACCCGATCGCGCCGTGGTCGTGTATGCGCAGCGTTGCCGCGAGGCCTATGCGCAGGTACCGGTCGTAATCGGCGGGATCGAAGCCAGTCTGCGCCGTATCGCGCATTTCGACTACTGGCAGGAAAAGGTGCGCCGCTCGATCCTGGTCGACGCCAAGGCCGACATGCTGCTGTACGGCAATGCCGAACGCGCCGTTATCGAACTGGCGCACCGCCTGGCGGCCGGCGAGACAGTTGAGCAGATCACCGACCTGCGCGGTACCGCCTTTGTGCGCAAGACGGTACCCGCGGAGTGGACCGTTATCGACTCTACCCGCATTGACGAACCCGGCGAGATTCAACCTCACCCGGACCCCTATCGAGACACGACCAACGACGTACCCGTCGAGCCCATTGCCGCCACCCGCCCCGACGAGCCGGTGGTGGTTAAGCTGCACCGCAGACCCAGACACCTGGACCGCGCGCGTACCGCAGTGCGTCTGCCCGCCTTCGACCAGGTCAGGACGGATCCGGTGCTGTACGCGCACGCGTCGCGAATTTTGCACCTCGAGTCCAATCCGGGAAACGCCCGCGCCCTGGTGCAGCGACACGCCGGTCGCGACGTCTGGATCAACCCGCCGCCCACGCCGTTGCGTACACCCGAACTGGACAAGGTGTTCGAGCTGCCTTATCAACGGATACCGCACCCGGCGTACGGCGATGCGCGCATCCCTGCCTACGAAATGATCCGCTTTTCGATCAATATCATGCGCGGCTGCTTCGGCGGCTGCTCGTTCTGCTCCATCACAGAGCACGAAGGGCGGATCATTCAGAATCGATCCGAGCAGAGCATTCTGCGTGAGATCGAGACCGTTCGCGATACAGTGCCCGGTTTCACCGGTACCGTTTCCGACCTGGGCGGACCGACCGCCAACATGTGGCGGCTGCATTGCAAGGACCCGCAGATCGAAGCCCGCTGCCGGCGCCTGTCGTGCGTCTACCCGGGGATCTGCAAGAATCTGAAGACCGATCAAATGCCGCTGGTCCGCTTGTACCGCAAGGCACGTGAGATCCCGGGTGTGAAGCGGGTCCTGATTGCCTCGGGCCTGCGCTACGATCTTGCTGTGGAGACACCCGCATACGTCAAGGAGCTGGTCACCCACCATGTCGGCGGTTACTTGAAGATCGCCCCGGAACACACCGAGGCCGGACCCTTGTCGAAGATGATGAAACCGGGAATCGGAACCTATGACCGGTTCAAGTCGATGTTCGACAAGTACTCTCGGCAGGCCGGCAAGGAACAGTATCTGATCCCCTATTTCATCGCGGCGCACCCCGGCACCACCGATCAGGACATGCTGAACCTCGCGGTATGGCTGAAACAGCACGGTTTTCGGGCGGATCAGGTCCAGGCGTTCCTGCCTTCGCCGATGGCGATGGCGACGACCATGTGGCACACCGGCCGAAATCCGCTGCGGCGAATCCGGCGCGACAGCGAATCCGTCTACTCACCCAAGGGCGCCCGACAACGGCGTCTGCACAAGGCCTTGTTGCGCTACCACGACGCCGACAACTGGCCGATACTGCGGGAGGCTTTAAAAAAGATGGGGCGCGCCGATCTAATCGGCAACGGTAAAAAACACCTGGTGCCATCCTGGCAGCCACGTGCGACGGGCGACAATCCGGAGGGCGCTCGCCGCAGGCGCGATGCACGCCCCTTTCGCACTCAGCATGCCGAACGGCCGGCTGAGGTACGACCCGGGAAAGCACGGCGGCGCAAACGCCGTTAGCCACCTCCGCCAGCAACAGCGAGTGAACTGTGCGTGTCAGCGAATACATGAGTCAACCGGCGCTGGTAGCGGCACCCGGCGACGGCGCCCGGGAAACCTTCTTTCGGATGCGCGAAGCGCAGGTCCGGCATCTGCCGGTTCTGGAAGGCGCTCAGCTGGTCGGCATCCTCAGCGACCGCGATTTACGTCGCCCGGACTGGGTCGACGAAGCACCTGACCTGGCGCACGACTACCAGCTCGACGATGAGTTGACGGTCGGCGACCTGATGACCACCCATCCGCTGAGCGTGCACACCTACGAACCGCTGCGGCACGCCGTCGACATCGCCCTAAAACACGGGTTCGGTTCTTTGCCGGTGCTCGACAAAGGCGGGCACCTGGTCGGAATACTCACTAAGCTGGACCTGATCCGCGCCCTGCAGGATCTGCTCAACGATTGACCGCAGGCAGGCCGAGCGGCGCACCGGTCCCATTGAATCAGATCCCAGTCGCCCCCATTATCTCTAATTGAAAACGACATTCTGTCCGGTACGGGACTACTTTCGAATGCAGTATCAGGATTACTACCAAACGCTGGGGATAGCGCGTGGCGCGAGTCAGGACGAAGTCAAACGCGCCTATCGCAAACTGGCGCGTAAATACCATCCCGACGTCAGCAAGGAACCCGATGCCGAGGCGCGTTTCAAGGACGTCGGCGAAGCTTACGAGGTGCTGAAGGATCCTGAAAAACGCGCCACCTACGACAACCTGGGCAACCAATGGCGTCCAGGTCAGGACTTCCGTCCACCTCCGGACTGGGGCGCGAATTTCGAATTCAGCGGGGGGGGTTCCTCCGGCAACGGGGGTGCCTTCAGCGATTTCTTCGAGTCGCTGTTCGGTCGTGCCGGCGTGAACGCGCGTGGCTCACGTGGCGCCTTCCAAGACAACGGCAAAGATCATCACGCGAAGATCCTGGTCGACCTGGAGGACAGCTTTACCGGCGCGGTGCGTTCCATCACGCTGCACAGGCCCGGGGTGGACGCGAACGGCCGGGCGCACAGCCGGGAGCACACGCTCAAGGTGCGCATCCCCAAAGGCATCAAGGCAGGTCAGCGCATTCGACTCGCCGGCCAAGGGGAGCCCGGACTGCGCGGCGGCTCGCCGGGCGATCTGTTCCTGGAGGTCGATTTTCGCCCGCACGCCTATTACCGCGCGGACGGCAGCGATCTGCACGTGAGCCTGCCCGTGACCCCTTGGGAAGCGGCGCTGGGCGCCACGGTCAAGGTTCCGACGCCGACCGGGCCGGTCGATTTGAAGATACCAGCCGGATCGTCGGGCGGTCGTCGACTCAGACTCAAAGGGCGCGGTTTGCCGGCGCGTCGGGCGGGTGATCTGTACGTGCAGTTGCAAATCGCCTTACCGCCGGCCGACCACCCGAAGGCCAGGGCCCTGTACGAGCGCATGGCCGCGGAACTGGCTTTCGATCCTCGCCAGCGGTTTGGCTTGTAGGGCGTCAGCGGCACGGCCGACGCCAACCGATCGTTCCGGACCCGCATCCGTCCACGACGCCGACACGCCACGCCGAGCGTCATCAGTACCAGACCCCCCAAGGCCATTGCCGCGGTCCTCGCGCAGGCGGTTTACGCACCAGACGCAGCGGGAGATCTGCCGCGTACAACCGCGGCATCAAGGTTGCCGGTGGCACGAACTCCATCAGCCGCTCGACTCGTTCCGCGGTACGCGGATGCGTTCTGAGAAGAGACGGATCAGGGTTACGCCGCGACGGCAACACCACCTGTTCCAGCCAGCCGCCCTGGTAGCGTTCGAGTTTGGTCAGGGCCGAGGCCAGACCCTGCGGGTCGCCGGTGAGTCGGGCCGCCACCAAATCGGCGTTGAACTCACGTGCGCGCGACAACGCCAGCTGCAGCAGACTGCTGATGGTCGGCGCGAGTATCAACAGCCCGATGCCGGCAACCGGGATGTCGTAAGCGCCCATCAACCAGGCTGGCAAGCCGAGAATCAACAGCAACTGACCGGTCAACGAAAGCATCCGTGTCAGCCGACTGACCAGGTCCGCCAGTCCCATGACACGGATGTCATGATGGCTGATGTGCGCGATTTCATGCGCCAGCACGCCGGACAGTTCACGCATCGATAGTTGGCGCAGCAAGCCGTCGGTCACGCCTACCGCCGCGTCGTCGCGCCCCCCGACGGCGAACGCGTTCATCATGCGGCTGGGTAAATAATACAGGTCCGGCGCACGCTCCAGACCCGCGCGCTCGGCCAGCTGCGCAACGATTGTGTGCAACTGTGGCGCGGTGTGTACATCCAGGCGCCGTGCCTGGTACATACGCAGCACCAGCGCAGGACTGATCTGCGGCCCCAGCAACAAACCGATGCCCGCCACCACGGCCGTCCACCATGCGGCGGCCTCGCCCAAAATCAAGCGTGCGGATAACCAAAGTACGATAACCATTCCGCCAATCAGTAACGCGGTTTGCGCGAAATTGCGCATCTGGTGCTCCTGCAGACGATCGTTGTTCATACGGGTACTCCGCGTGGTACGGCAAACTAACCGGCCCTATACTGTCCGATCATTCTCTCCCGCGTAAATCCTGACAACAACCAGACTTTGGCACCGGTTGCGTCACGGGGACTTATAGGATGGAATCCGAACCGTGAAGTTCTCAATCGCGCTGCTGATACTGCCGCTGATCGCCGACGCTGCGACGCCCGTGACCGTTGCGTCCGTTGCCGATCTTGCGATCCTGGCCGAGCAACATGCGCCCGCCACGGTGGTCCCGCAAAACGCGCCGTCACTGGCCGCGGAAATCAGCGCCCGTATCGAGGCAATGCCCGTGCGAGTCGGCGACAAGGTAAGCGCCGGCGACACCATGGCACGACTGGATTGCCGCCTGTACCGGTCCCGCGCGGATGGCGCCCGCGCACAGCTGCGCGAACTCGAGGCGCGGCGCCGATACGCGTCAAGCCAGCTGAGCAGGGCCCGTAATCTCCAGGAAAACCACAGCGTGAGCGAGGAGACACTGGATCTGCGCCGCAGCGACCTGAGCAGCCTCGCCGCACTGGTCAGCGCCCAGGAACAGGCGATCGTGCAGGCCGATATCCACACGGACCAGTGCGAAGTCAAGGCCCCGTTTGCGGCAGTCGTGACCGCACGGCTTGCCGCCGTGGGTGATCTCGCGGCACCGGGCACGCCGCTGCTCAAGCTGACGCAACTTGACAACCTGGAAATCAGCGCCGAGCTGCGCTCATCCGAGACCGAGGCCCTGGCGCAAGCCAATGCCGTCTGGTTTGCCTACGAAGGTAAACGATACCCCGCCCAACTGCGTAGCGTCGTCCCCGTGGTAGATGCTCGTCAACATACGCTCGAGGCACGCCTGACCTTCGTCTCCACGGCAGCGCCTGCTGGCGCTGGCGGGCGGTTGGTATGGCAGGATGCGCACACCAGACTACCAGCGGCATTGTTGGTGCGACGGGAGGACCGATTGGGCGTGTTCCGCATTGCCGCCGGCAAGGCACATTTCCAACCCCTAGCGGGGGCGCGCGAAGGCGAGCCGGCACGCGCAGCGCTGGCGCCCGATACATTGATCGTCGTTGACGGGCGGCAGCGTATCGTCGATCAGGACGACGTCGAAATTATCGCGACCACTGGCGGCGCCTGAGCACAATGCGACTACCAGACGGCTCGATGCTCCCAGTACTCGACGTGTACCACTAGCTGTTTTGCCGCCAACCATCACCGATGGCCATATATCAGCGACTACTGCGCAACCATGTCCTGACCAACCTTGCCTTTATTCTGGTCCTGGTCGTCGGGTCGCTGTCGTATCTGTCTCTGCCCCGCCAACAGGACCCGACGATCAATTTCAACTGGATCATCATTACGACGGTGCTCCCCGGCGCAGCGGCGCTGGACGTTGAGAAAAAGGTCACCGACCCGTTGGAAGACGCCATTCGCAAGCTGCAGGACGTGAAATTCATGTCGTCCAACAGTCGCGAATCCTTTTCCAATATCCTGGTGAGATTCGATGACATCGACAATCGCACCTTCGATAAACGGGTCAACGATCTACGCCGCGAGATCCAGAACAAGGAAGACGAACTGCCCCTCGCCGCTGAAGACCCGGTCATTCTGGAGATCACCAGTGCCAATGCCTTCCCCTCCGCATCGGTGGCGGTGGTCGGCATTGCCGACGATGAAAACCTGCGCGTTCAGGCGCGCAATATCGAAAAGGGCCTGGAGCGTCTGCAGGGCGTCGACCGGGTCGACCCGGTCGGCCTTGCCGATCCGGAACTGCACGTCCGTTTCGACCGGTCCGCGCTCGAAGTACTGGGACTGAGCCCAGCGCAACTGGCGGACACGGTCACCGCTTTTTTCCAGGATATTGCGGCGGGCGACATCCGGCTGGGCCAGGAGAACTGGCTGATTCGCCTGGTTGGCACCGATGCCGACCCGTCGATGCTCGCGGCTCGCCCAATCGTCGGCGCGCCGGGCGAGGTTCTCATCGGAGCGGTGGCACGTGTCCAGCGATCGCGTGCGGAGCCCAGCGATCTGGTGACACTCGACGGCCGCCCGGCGGTACTGCTGGCGGTCATGAAACAGGCCAACGCAAATACGCTCGAACTGGTCCAAGAGGTCAAGAACTACGTCGAAACACGCAATTCTTACACACCGCAAACAGGGGTGAGCATGGTGTTGGTCGATGACCAGACGATTCCGACCGTCAGGGCCATCACCCTGATGCAGAACAATGCCCTCATCGGACTGGTTCTGGTACTCGGTGTCGCCTGGCTGTTCCTGGGCTCACGCATCGCTTTGCTGACCGCGATCGGTATACCGTTCATTCTGACCGGCACCTTCTGGGTGCTGTCGCTGGCCGGGTCGACACTGAATGTGATGGTCTTGCTGGGTGTCGTCATCGTGTTGGGGATGCTGGTCGACGATGCCGTGGTCGTCGTCGAAGGCATCTACTACCGGTTGCGCCAAGGCGTCGATGCGTTCACCGCTGCGTTGCAGGCGTTGCGCGAGGTGGCGGCGCCGGTAACGACGGCGGTGCTGACGACCATTGCGGCATTCGGCCCGTTGATGCTGCTACCCGGCATACTTGGAGATTTTATGCGCGTCGTGCCGACGGTCGTGGTTGTTGCGCTGCTGATTTCACTGGTCGAAGCCTTCTGGATGCTGCCCGCGCATATCATTGCCGCGCGCATCAGCTTCGCCCGACCATCGCGCATACACCGCCAGCGTGTTCGGTTCACCCACTGGCTGCAAATCAAGTATGTACGCCTGCTCGTGAAGGCGCTGCGTTTTCGCTGGCTGACGCTGGTCACCGTGCTGATGCTGTTTTTCGGTGCGGTGGGCACGTTTGCGGCGGGATTAGTGCGCATGGATTTTTTCGCGGCCGACACCATTCGACTGTTCTACGTCAACGTGGAAATGCCCCCTACAACACCGCTGGAAGCGACGCTGCAGAAAGTCCATGAGGTCGAACGCAAGTTAAAAGGCCATATTCGAGATGGAGAAGTGCGCGCTATCGTCGCTTACGCGGGAAACATGTTCACCGAAACCGAACCGCGCATCGGCGACCAATATGGACAGATCCTGGTGGGGCTGAATCCGCTCAATCCCGGTCTACGCTCGGTCGAGCAGATGATCGAAGACGTGCGTGCTGACATCCAGGCGACGCCCGGCCCCACCCAGGTTTCTTTTCTGCGCCTGACCGGCGGTCCGCCCACCGCCAAACCGATCAGCATCAAGGTCCTCGGCGACGAGTACGCGGACATCCAGGCGGCCGCGCGCACGCTGCACGACATCATGAGCGGTATCGACGGCATCAAGGACATCGCCGATGACGCGAGCCGTGGGCGGCTGGAGCTGATCCTGACGCTGGACGAGGACGCCGTCAATCGCGCCGGACTGAGTCCGTTGGAAATCAACCGCAATCTGCAACTGCTGGTGGACGGGCTGATCGTGGCCGACATGCGCGATGCGGGCGAAAAACTCGAAGTAAGGGTAAAGGCGATGACCGACGAGCGCACCGACATCGCCAGCTTACTCGACTACCGGCTGCCCCTGCCCGGCGGGGGAAGTGTTCCGATGGCCGCACTCGTCACCGAACGGCGCCAAGACGGATTGGGGAATTTGCGCCACTACAATTTTCGACGCGCCATTACCGTCGAAGCGGATATCGAAAGCGAGAAAATCGATACCGTCACGGCAAACGCGGCCATCCTCGAAAACTGGGAAACCCAGCGGCATCGCTATCCCAACATCGACCTCGATTTTTCCGGTGAGTTGGACGATATACAGGAGAGTCTGGATTCCATCGGCATTCTGTTCGTGTTCGGTGTCGGCTTGATGTACGCCATCCTTGGTACCCAGTTTCGCAGCTACTGGCAGCCGCTGATGATACTGTCGACCATCTTCATGGCATTCACCGGTGTGACATTCGGTCTGCTGGTTTCGCAGAACCCGATGAGTCTGTATACCCTGTACGGCGTGGTGGCCCTGGCGGGCATCGCGGTAAACGCCGCCATCGTCCTGATATCCGCCGCCAATCAACGCCTGGAGGCAGGCATGAGCGTGCTGCATGCCACACTGTACGCAGCCCGCCGTCGGGTCATCCCCATCCTGATCACCTCGTTGACCACCATTGCCGGATTGTTGTCGCTGGCGACCGGTCTCGGCGGTAAATCATTGATCTGGGGACCGGTAGCCACGGCGATCGTCTGGGGTCTCGCCTTTTCCACCGTCCTGACGCTGATCGTCGTGCCCCTGCTCTACCGCATCTTCATGGCGCGCAGCCGACGAGTCAACATTACGCCCGCTTAAAAGCCCCGCCAGCGCACGATCTCGACGACCGCGCCAGGCCGCCGCCGAATTCGACTATGCTTGCGACAAAACCCGGTGGGGTGAATAAAGGTCCGCGGCCGGCCGGTCAAGAGAAGCATAGGGGCAAATACAGCGGCTTGGCGCTGCGGCGTTGTGCAGCAAACATCGTCAGCTGCAGGAGTTGAATCATCTTGGCGATGCGAGTCCGACAAACGCCGCACCGGCCAGAGGCTGGCCTCTTGCGGCCTTCGTAGTCCAAGCCGCTTTTCAAGGGCTTAAGCGATGTTTGAGGAGCACGCGATGCAGCATGTGGCAGAGCAGTTTGGTGCGTCCAGACGAACCTCAGGGTTATACGGGTTACCTCATGCGACGCTGCGGGCGTCGCGCGAACGCCGGCCGATGCTGATCGACGGGGCGCAGGAAGACGGCTTCCGAACGAGCGCATAACCCATGGGCATCAGCGGTACGGTCTTGCTCTTGTCAGGAATGTTGATGCTGGCGCTTGTGGTGCGCCCCGTCGCCGCGCGCATACGCTTACCCTTCGCCGCCGTGCTGGTCGCCACCGGGTTCGTCGGCGCCGAGGTGCTGGTCGCCTTCGAGTTCGACACCGGCGTACGCTATGACGCCTTTCACGATTTGATTTTCTACGTGTTTCTCCCCGTACTGGTGTTTGCGGGAGCGTTTCAGATCGATCCGCCGCTGCTGCGCAACAACCTGGTCGTGATTCTGGTCTACGCGGTGCCGGTGCTGCTCTTGTCGGTTGGTATTACCGCCACCTTGATCTATTTCGGTATCGGACATCCGTCAGGCTTTCCGTGGACCGCAGCATTGCTGACCGGCGCCTTGCTGGCGGCGACCGACGCGTCGCCACTCACCTCGCAGTTTCCCCAACTGGGTGCGCCCAGACGCTTGCGGGTCCTGCTCGAAGGTGAAGATCTGTTCAATGACGGCGTGGCGATAGTCGCGTTCAGCATCTTTTTGTACGCCGCGTTGCATCCAAGCGCAGACATCAGCGCCGCAGACGCCGTTACTCGGTTCCTGGTCGTATTCGTCGGCGGTATGCTGTCCGGCCTGCTCACAGGACTGGTATTCCTGCTAGTGTCTCGCTTGTTCGAAGACCCAGTGCAACAGGCGTTAGTCACGCTGATCTCCGCGTATAGCTCCTATCTGCTCGCCGAACAGGCGTTGAACGTATCCGGAGTGATGTCGGTCTTGCTCACCGGCTTGATCATGGGACGGGCCATCCACGACGATTTACCGGATCGACGCGACTCGTTCGTCGACACCTTCTGGGAGTTCAACGTGTACGTGGCCGAAGCGCTGGTTTTTCTGCTCATGGGTGTGACGATAACCGTGGCGATGTTCGAAGAACGCTGGCTCGCCATGATCATCGGTATCGCAGCCGTACTGTTGGCGCGCGCGGTGGGTGTATTCGGCACGGCCCCTTTGATCTCGCGACTGCCCGGCATCGAACCACTGGACCGCGACTACCAGCGCATCATCTATCTGGGCAGCATGCGCGGCGCCGTCGTCCTGGCCCTGGCGCTGTCTATTCCAGTTGAACTGCCCTATTGGTGGACGATACAGTCGATCGCATTCGGCGTGGTCGTCTTTGCGCTGTTCGTCCAGGCGCCCGCCGCCAGGGCCCTGCTGCTAAAGTCGGGCCTGGGCAATCGGAAAGCGGTGAGGGAGTAGTACGGCGTCCGATTACCGGCCGGGTCGAACCAGGCCGCCCAGCCCCATGTCATCGAGCGCACCCTCCATGAAACGCCGTATCTGCTGGGCGTCCTCCATTCTGAGCGCGGCTTTCAACAGCTGGCGCGCGCGCGACACGCTGACGCTGCGCGTGACCCACTTCACGCGCAATAGACTGCCGGCACTCATGCTGAGACTGTCAAACCCGAGGCCGATCAGGAGAATGGTGGCCAGGGGGTTACCCGCCAGTTCCCCGCAGACACCCACCGGCTTACTGTAAACCCTGGCACCGCGCATAATGAATTCCAGCGCGCGCAATACGGCGGGATGCATGTCGTCGAACAGATCCGCAACGTTGGCGTTGTTGCGATCGACAGCGAGCAGGTACTGTGTCAGGTCGTTGGTGCCTACGGACAGGAAATCGACCCGCCGCGCGAGTTCTTCGATCAGGAACACAGCCGAGGGCACTTCGACCATCACGCCGATGCGCGGCATCGACACGGCGTATCCTTCCTCGACCAGTTCGTCGTGGGCGCGTTGTATCAACAACAGCAGCTCGTCGACCTCGGCAACGCCGCTGATCATCGGCAGCATGATCTGGAGGTTGTGATAACCGATTCCGGCGCGCAGCATCGCCCGCACCTGAGTCAGAAAGATCTCCGGGTGGTCGAGCGATATCCGACTCCCGCGCCAGCCAAGAAACGGGTTTTGCTCCACCACCGGAAAGTACTCCAGCGGCTTGTCACCCCCGACATCCAGGGTTCTGAGGATCACCGGTCGAGGCGCGAACCCCACGATGACCTGGCGATAATTCGCAACCTGCACCGACTCACCCGGGAAGCGATCACGCACCATGAACGGCAACTCGGTTCGATACAGGCCAACGCCCGCCGCCTCTTCCGCCCCCAGGGTATTGGTTTCAGCGACCAAACCGGTGTTGAGCATCAAAGGTATCTCTACACCATCAGTGGTTTCAGACGGCAGCCCGCGCAGCTCGTTCAGCTCCTCGGTCAGCTCGCGCTCCTCGCTGGCCAGCCGACGATACTCTTCCAACAGCGAAGGCGGCGGCGACGGGTAAACACGGCCGCGGTAGCCGTCGATAATCAGTTCACGCCCTTCCATCAGGCCCACCGGCAGACCCGTCACTCCCATGACGGCGGGAATACCCAGGGCACGCGCCAGAATGGCGACGTGTGAAGAATTCGATCCCATCGACGAGACCACGCCAGTCAGCTTGTCCGGCGGCACTTCGATGAGCTGTGTCGCGCTGA
This sequence comes from uncultured Chromatiales bacterium, assembly GCA_965368585.1. GTDB lineage: Bacteria > Pseudomonadota > Gammaproteobacteria > Chromatiales > Chromatiaceae > JARRQB01. The sequence continues at coordinate 41,542 of CBDUNM010000018.1, forward strand.
CTTCGTCGCCCACCAGTATCGTATCGGCCCGATACTCCTTCTCGGCCGGGGCGTCGCTCTGCAGGTGCGTCAGAATACGACGCCCCAGATCCCGAACGTCGGACGCGCGCTCGCGCAGATAGACGTCGTCCATGTCCTCGAACACCTTGGCGTGCTCGTAGATCGTCTTGCGCAACGCCCCCGGCGCCCACTGACCGTCGTTGCGAATCACGGCGATCGTTTGTGTCACGAGCGTGTCGCTGCCCAGCATCAGCAACAGGGCGTCGAACAATGCCTGCTCCTCGACCGGCAGTTTTTCGCTTATCTGGCTCTTCAGCTGACGCAACTCATCTTCGACCATCGCCACGGCGGCCCGGAAATCGACGATTTCCGCTTCAATGTCCTTGATGGTGCGGTCGGGAATCGCCGCCAGATCGGCCAGCCGATACGCCACCACCGCGCGCCCGATCGCGACACCGCTGCTGCCCGCCCGGCCGGAGAGAAAGCGCCCAACGCCATGACTCTCGGGTGCGATATTGGACAGTTCGCCGTTGACCTGGGCCAGGGTGATGGCGCCCGCCAACTGCGCCGCCAAGGTGAAGATGAAGGTCACTTCACCGTCGCTGAACTCGCGCGGTTCCGACTGGCGCACTACCAGCACGCCAAGCACCTTGCGATTCTGGATGATCGGCACGCCGAGAAATCCGAAATAGTTCGTTTCACCGGTCTCGGCAATGCGCATATACCGCGGGTGCGAGGGCGCATCCGCCAGGTTGACCGGCTCGGCCCGTTCGGCGACCAAGCCAACCAGGCCTCGCCCCAGCGGCAACGTCACCTTGCCCACGGCTTCCTGATTGAAGCCGTCAGATGCCATCAATACGTAGACGCGCGCCTCATTATCGGTCAGGTAGACAGAGCAGACGTCGGCGTCGACGGCGCGCTTAACCCCGGTGACGATGAGCCGCAGCGCGTCTTCCAGGTTGGATGCCGAATTGACGTCCTGAACAATCCGGTGCAGTAGATCAAGCATGCCGCTGCGCTCTGCGGCGCCGGCACAGCCCGGCCCGACGCTCAGCGGCGCTGTTGGCGAAGGTGACGGGTTTGGGCCCGGTTTGGCGTACCATCGGGGAACAGCAGCGGGGCGAGTTCTTCGAGCGCTCGCTCATATACCCGGCGCTTGAAGTAGATCACTTCGCGCAACGGCTGCCAGTACCTGACCCAGCGCCAGTGGTCGAATTCGGGCTTTTCGGTTTTGTCTAAACAGAAATCACTTTCCTTGCAACGAACACGCAGCAAAAACCACCGCTGTTTCTGGCCAACGCAGATCGGGTGAGAATTGCGCCGGATGAAACGTCGCGGCAAACGGTACCGCAACCAACGTGAGGTGCAGCCGAGCAATTCCACCTGATGCGGTTGCAGACCGACCTCTTCGGTCAATTCGCGGTACATGGCCTGTTCCGGCGTCTCATCGGATTGGATTCCGCCCTGAGGAAACTGCCACGCATCCTGGCCAATACGTCTGCCCCAAAACAATTGGTTTCGGTGATTACAGAGTATTATGCCGACATTCGGCCGAAATCCGTCGGTGTCTATCACGGGTACAGCGGGCCGTATTATGTACTTGTTTCGCCATTTTTCCACACTCTGGTGGATGGCGGCAAGCTCCTGATTTTTATAAGCTATCGCTAATAGGTCCGGTTCGGTATAGTCGCAGGCGCTTTCCGCGGGCATTTCGAAGCGGACAATGGGTCCGCACAAAGCCTTGTTCGGGCTTTATTTCTAGCAAGAGTTTCCATGGCACTGGCAATATTCGATCTCGACAATACCTTGTTGGCAGGCGATTCCGACTACCTTTGGGGTGTATTTCTGGCCGAAAACGCGGTCGTGGACCGCGCGCAATACGAACGTGAAAACGCACGTTTTTATGACGAATACCGGGCTGGTCGGCTGGATATCCATGAATTCCTGACCTTCTCGCTAAAGCCGCTGGCCGACAACGCGCTGGCGGATCTGCTGTCGTGGCGGGATCGATTTGTCGCCGAGAAGATCGACCCGATCATCACGCAACGCGCCCGCGATCGCGTCGAGCGGCATCGGGCGGCAGGCGACGTATTGATGATCATCACCGCCACCAACGCATTCGTCACCCAGCCCATCGCCGACCGGTTCGACATTCCTCATCTGATCGCAACCAAGCCAGAATTCGCCAACGGCCGCTACACCGGGCGGGTATCTGGGACGCCGAGCTATCGCGACGGCAAAGTCGAACGGCTGCAGGAATGGCTGCGACACAACAACGCCAGCCTGGATGGTGCCTGGTTCTACAGCGATTCGCACAACGATCTTCCGCTGCTGCGGCTGGTGGACAATCCCATTGCCGTGGACCCCGACCAAGAACTGGCCGAACAGGCCAGACGGCGCGCATGGCCGGTGATCTCGTTGCGCGATGGCTGCGATCGTCACGCCTGACGCCCGCGCGCGTCTGCCGGGCGCTGGCGTCCGCCGTTTCGGCAGACCGGGTGACGATGCAGCGCTCAACTCTCCCTCGCGCGCGCCATCTCCGCCGGGCAGTGTACGCAGGATAACCCAATGACCCGACGCCACCCGCTGTTCGCACGCGGTCTACCAATCCTGCTGCTGCTGTGTGTGCTGGCGCTGGCGAGCCTGGCTGGCGCGTTGCTGGTCGGCAGCGCCGAGCTGTCGGCGAGCCAGGTCTGGCAGGCCTTGTGGTTCGACCAGGACGGCGTCAACCGCCAGATTGTCCGGGAACTGCGGCTGCCCCGCGCGTTGACGGCCTTCGCCGTCGGCGGCCTGCTGGCCTTGGCGGGGGCGCTGATGCAGGTGTTGCTGCGCAATCCCCTTGGGGATCCGTACATCCTGGGCGTCTCGGGCGGCGCTGCCGCGGCCGTGCTGGCGACTCTGCTGCTGGGATTGGGCACAGCGTTGCAGGGTCCCGCGGCATTCTTCGGCGCGCTGGTCAGCATGACGCTGGTCTTCGCGCTCGGGCGTGCCGGTCAATGGCAGGTCACCCGCCTGCTGCTGACCGGCGTGGTGGTGGCGGCAGGCTGGTCGGCGGTGATCAGCTTTGCCCTCAGCATGAGTCCACCGGTGCGCCTGCCGGGCATGCTGTTCTGGCTGATGGGCGATCTCAGCGACGCCACGGCTCCGGTGACGCCGATGCTCGTGTTGCTCGCCGGCTTGAGCATCAGCCTGTACTTGGCGCCTGACCTCAATGTATCCAGTCTCGGCGGGCCGCGCGCGGCCGCGCTGGGGGTCAATCTCAACCGGCTGCGATGGACGATCTACCTGTTGGCCTCGCTACTCACCGCGGTGGCGGTTACCGTCGCTGGGGCGGTCGGCTTTGTCGGTCTGATCACACCCCATATGGTACGCCTGGCCGCCGGCAGCGACCACCGTGTGGTGCTGCCGGGTGCGGTGTTACTGGGCGGGAGCCTCCTGGTTGCGGCGGACGCCGCGGCCCGCACGCTGATCGCGCCGCTGCAGCTACCGGTCGGCGTGCTGACAGCCATGCTCGGTGTACCGGTTTTTTTACTGCTGCTGCAGCGTAGCCACGCCGGCCCCGTCCATGAATGAGGTGGCGGGAGGACGCGGTGCGCCACTCATCGAGGCCCGCAACCTAACCATCAGGATTGGCGCAAATCTGATCTGCAACAACCTGAATCTCCGGATTTCCGCTACCCATGCATGGGCGTTCCTGGGTCCCAACGGGGCGGGAAAATCGACCTTGTTACACACCCTTGCCGGGCTGAGGATGCCCGACAGCGGCCAGGTAACGGTGCGTCAGAGTCCGCTCCATAGCTGGTCCGCAAAACAACGGGCAAAAGAACTCGGGCTGCTGTTCCAACATCCGGATACCGGATTCCCGGCGCGCGTACTGGACGCCGTCCTGGCCGGTCGCCACCCGCATCTGGGGCGATGGGGATGGGAAACCGGCCACGATTTGGCGATCGCCCGCGGTGCCCTGGCGGCCGTTGGCCTGGCCGACCTGGAACAGCGTTTTCTGGATACGCTGTCGGGAGGCGAGCGCCGACGCGTCGAAATCGCCACCCTGCTGGCCCAGGAACCGCGCTGCGCGCTACTGGACGAGCCGGGCAATCACTTGGATATGGGGTATCAGATCAAACTGCTCGAACTGTTGACTGCGCGATTCACGCAGGACGATCACGCCCTAGTCACCGTGGTTCACGACCCCACACTGGCAGTGCGCTTTTGCGATCACGCGTTGTTTCTGCACGGCAACGGAGCATGGCAGACAGGGCCGATCGGGGAACTGGCTTCTGCCGAACGCCTGACCGAACTCTATGGTTATCCTGTGATTCGCCTTGACGGTCCTTCAGGTCCCGTGTATTCGCCGGTTTGAACCGTCCCCGCCGACACGTCCCCGGACTTGCACCGGTTTACGGAATGTTCGACGATGGTGGCAAAGAGGAATCCATGTCATGGTCCGCCAAAAAAGCCGGTTGAACATCTATATCCTGGGCATTGCGATCATCGTGGCTGCAGTCCTGGGCTACTACCTGCCGACCAAAAGGCCGGAGTCCGGGGTAACCATGACACCCAAGGAATACATCGAACTGGTGGAAAAGAAAAAACGGCAACGCCTGCGCTACGAAAAAGAACAGCAGGCGCAAGAAGCAGCGAATCAAGGAAGCGCCGCCGCGCCGCCAGCGAGTCAATAAGACGCGCGTCGGGAGACCGTCTGTCGATCGCGCGACCGAACCTCAGCGTTTACGCCACCACGGCGGAGGCGGAGGCGGCATCATCCCGGGCCGCGACGGACGCGTCGCAAGCCCCGGGCCACCCGGTGGCCCGTATGCCTGCCGAAGGTCCTGACGCCACATTTGCGAGCGTGCGTTCTGGTGCTGCTTGAAGACATTCAGCTCGCGCTGCTGAGAATGCCCGAAGGCTTCCAGTTGTTGCTTCTGAAAGGCGAGGAAACGTTCCTGTTCGACTCGCTGCTGTTCGGCAAACGCCTTGCGATTGCGATCCTGATAAGCGTAGAAGCGCTCGTACTCGCGCTGCATCCAGTCCGCGCTGGCCGCTGCCGTCGTGGACACGGGATCGGCATCCGGCTCCGCTGCATCGCGTACCGCCGCTTCACCCGGATTTTCGCGTCCTGCCGTCTGGCCCGCTTGACCGGCGTCCGCGCCGGATATCGGCTTGGAGAGGATATCGGTGATCCGGTCCAGCAACGAGTCGTCGTCGTCGGTTTCGTTGAACACTACCGGCTTTTCGATGGGTTCGCGACCCGGGACCGCCGTCCCGGGCAGCGGCCGGCTGAGAATCTCGGACAGGCTGTCCAACCAGCTTTTCTCCTGCTCTTTCTGCGTGTCAGCCATGGCATCAATCCTCTAACGTGTATTGATTTGTCAACGGCTCAAGCGCTCTTCTTGAACTGACGACCCACCCAGATCAGCGCCAGAGCACCGATCAAGGCGACCACGAAGGTGGCGACCATGCCGCCATTGCCGCTCAACCCCGCCAACGCAAGACCGTAACCGCCGGCCAGCGCGCCGACCAGGCCCAGCACCAGATCACCCATCAACCCCAGCGTGGATTTTCCACCCATTGTTCGCTGCGCCAGAATTCCGGCGGCAGCACCGATAATCAACCACACCAACAAGATCCAAAGCGGCATCGTGCACCTCCTCAAGCAAATCTGCGTCGCCGGCGCAGCGGTAATACACTCGCTGCGGGCAACCGGTGAGGTCAATATTACATATATTAGTAAATTAGGGAATAACGTATTTATGATGCAGGGTGCCCTAGTCCGAACGTAGGCGCGCCTTGATGTCAGCCTTGGCCTGGGAGAGCACAGAACGCCGATCGAGGCTGGCCAGGATCTCCCGTACGACGTGCTTGGGGCCCGCTTCGCCCCATGATTTGCCATTTGCCAGGTAGCGCTCCGCCGCTTGGCCGACCACATAGGTGCTGTAGTAGGCGACGGCCCCCTGCGCACCGCCCGTGAATACGGCCGAAACCCCGCCGGTGCCGAGCTTCAACGCGGAAGAGATCAGATGCACCGTCCAGATCGTCCCCAGTAACAGCGCCATTTGCGCACCGATGGTCTTTACCAGGTCGCCGGCCTCGGCGCGGGTCAGCGGCAGACCGTAGAGTCGGGACAGGTGCACGACCATCGAGGCATCGACCACCGCAGCGGCCACCAGATCCGCCACCGGTATTGGGTTCAGCGCCACCGCCACGCCCTTGGCGATACACCAGGTCCTGATCACACGCTCACCCAGCATACGCTTCGCCTTGAGCACCCGCTTCGCCACCTGTTCGCTGAGCCGGCCGGCGAACAGAGACGCGTTGAGCGCGGACAAGGTCTTGCCTTCGGCCTCCAGGACGGTCCACAAGCGTGTCTTGAGCGCTTCGATATCCGGCTGCGGCTGGCGGAGCTCTTCGACCTCGTCGCCGTGTTCGTCAACCCGGATCACCAGTTGCTCACGCGGCTTGGCCGCGGTTATGACGATATTTTCAGTCGCGACGATACTGCCGACTCGCGCACTTATCGCCTCGAGCAGGCGGGTTCGCTCCTCGGGCCGATACTGGTCGGATTTATTCAGCACCACGATCACCGGGCGCTGCGCCTTACCGAGAATGCGCAACGCGATCAGTTCCGGCGCGGTCAAATCACCGTCCAGGACAAAGATGACCAGGTCCGCCCGTTCGGCGACTTCGTGCGCCAGCGTCTCGCGCGCTTCCCCGAACACCTCATTGATACCGGGCGTATCGATTAGAAATACGTTGCCATCACGAAACTCCGCCCACTGTCCCAGCTGAGCATCGAGGGTTTCGCCGTGCAGCGGACTGGTGGAAAAGCGTGCTTCGCCCAACAAGGCGTTGACCAAAGCGGATTTACCGACGCTGACGCGACCGAATACCGCGATGTGAATATGACCGTGTTCGATCTTCTCCAACATCGACCGTACTTGATCGTAGTCGTCGGCCAGCACCTCGCGCACCTCGCGAGGCACCCGCTCGTCCTGCAGCAACTCATGCAGGCTTTCACGTGCCAGCGCCAGGTGATCATCACCGGACTTGTCAGCCTTTGTTCTTGTTGTCGCGCCTGTGCTCGAGGGCCAGTTTGACCAAGCCCCGCGCAGACGCTTCCATATTGTCACCGAGCGTCTCCTTAAAAACCGTCGCCGTTTGCAACGGATGCAACTCGCCCCGGCTATCCAGCGTCTTCACCAATGATCTGCCCAGGGTTCGAAAGATCAGGCCGTAGGCAACAGCATGCATCGCGCCGCCGGCCAGGGTGCCGATACCGGGAAAGGCCTTGAAGGCGTTACCCGCCACAGCGAGCAGCAAGGTGGTGGTCTTGCCCACGTGCTGCTGCACCAACTGTAACAGCAACTCGATGTCGATCTTGCGTACCTGGATGTCGTAGAGAGCGGCCATCTCCTTGACCATTTGCGTGCCCAGCCAACCCTGTATCAGCAGGTCGGTGCCCGGCGTAATCGCCGCCAGCGCACCCGCGACGGCCTTCTTGGTGTAGCTCTCGACGAGTTCGCCCGCCTTCTCGCGCCGCGCAGCAGCGGTCGCTTCATCCAGGTGCTTCGACACCAGGACGAACACCGAACTGTCGCGCAAGTTCTCCAAAGCCGCCAGGTCGCTGTCGATAATCCGTTGCAGCGCCAGCGACAATTCGTTCACGTTCGGCGCCATGTCGCGCTCGACGGCCTCTTCGCTGCCATCGGAGAGAACCCGCACGGCCGTGCGTTTGCCCCCGCTGGAGACACTCACAACCTTGGCCGACGGCCGGTCCGCGACCCTTTCCAACAGCCGTCCTTTGACCATTGCCAGTTCGTCGGTGGCGTAGCGGTCGGATTTGGTCAGTGCGACGACCAAGGGTTTGTCGAGATCCAACAACTCGTTCAATTCGTGATACTGACTGCGCGTCAGGTCGCCGTCACACACATATACGACAGCGTGCGCGCGCAACGCCTCGTCGCGTGCGACGCTATCGAGCGCGCCGTCGGCCTCAGCCGTACCCGGCATGTCGGTCAGCACCAGGGTATCGCCGGCGGGACTTTTCCAATGGTAACGGTGCAACTCGCGTGTGGTCCCTCCGGTGACATCGCTGTGCGCTTCGGCGCCGGGCAACAGGGCGCGGACCAGGGCGGATTTGCCGGTCGAAATCTCGCCGAACAGCACAACGTGGATCTCCCCCGCGGCGCGGCGCTCCTGCAGCCGGGCCAACTCCGCACGCACCTTCGCAGTGTCCGCTCCCACGGCCTCCGCCTGGGTGATGCGACGCTCGATCTCCGCCTCATCGAGCGGCACCTGATCTGCGGCGACCGATGCCTGGTCGGCGGCCTTCGGCACCAGCAGGCGCCACACCACCACGCCCACCGCAATGGAGCCCGCGCCCAGCAGGCCCCACCACCCCCATTTGAGCCAGGCGGGCAACTCGGACAAGCGAGCCTGGATGTTCAGAGCGGCCTCGCTGACGACCAACACCAGCAACAGCCCAGCCAGCGCGAGCACCACGATGCCCAGCGCGATCAGCACGCGCATACCACGAGGCAGATTCATCACGGTGGGCTATTCCTGGTCGCGCATGCGCTGGCAAAGACTCCGCTCGTCGGGTGCCTCGACGGCATCGACGATCGCATTGACGAGACCACCAAGCTCTTCGGGCGTCACGGCCTGCATGACTTTGGCCAACAGTCGCGGGTCCACGTCCGCGTAAACGGTTCGACCGTCTTTGAGATTCACCACCACACCCGCCGCGTGATGGTCATGCGGCGGCGCCGACTCCGCCTCGAACAAGGCCTGATTCAGGTCCATCATTTCGTCGTAAAAGGCTTCCACGCGATCGGACAAAGCGCTCTCCAGGTCCTCGGGAAGGCTGACCTCGAAGGTCTCTTCGCCCTCCGAGCAGACCGGACTCAGACCACGTTCGCGCAGGTAGGCGACGAACCGGGCATAAGGTTGATGACTGAAAAAGACATAATCCAACATGAACGACTTAATCCCGCTATGGAAGAATCAATTTCCTACAGTGCAACTGCCTGAAAATACTACCTTACTCAATATCCGCAAATCATTCGGCGCCACAATTGACAGGACGCAACGACAAAACCCTACAGTAAGCGCAGGCTTGATGTAGAGGAAAGGGTAATGCAAGCACCCGATCCAAGCTTGCCGAAGGAGGGATTACGCCAGCTTGTATGGTGCGTAATCTTAAACGATCGGAGGTTTAAAATGATCCCTCCAAGCAAAGTAATACGGATGAACGGTACCAACGTCGCCGAGTTGCGGACGGCAATTCGCCAGAAAGTTCAGCATTCTCGAGACCACCGCTTCTTATACCGCTTGTTCTGCGTGCTGTTGCTGGCGGAAGGACACAGTCCGCAAAAAGTCGCGGAATGGCTGGGCGAACATGGGCGCACGCTGGAAAGGTGGCGTAAGCGCTTCATGGAGCAAGGCACGGATGGTTTGCGGGACGACACCAGCCCCGGACGCCCGCCCAAGCTGAACCCGGAGCAATTGCATGAGGTCCTGGCCGACCTGAAGCAGCCGGCGTACTTGTTTGGCTTCTCCAGTGAGAAATGGCAGGGCAAGATTTTACGGGAACACCTCAAGCAGCACTACGAGGTCAATATCAGCCTGCGCCAATGCCAGCGTTTACTGAAACAGGCCAAATCGGCGACACCCCCGCCGGTTATCCCGGGTCGTCCGGAAACCGCAGCAGAGGAAGTCGCCGCAGTACCAACTGCGGAATCAGAGGACGTGGTGGACAAACGCTTCGAATCGGCATGACCAGGACCCGACAGCGTGAACAGGACGATGGTCCGCTCGGTCGGTCGGAGGTAAACCGGTCAGCACCATACAATCCCTGCTTATCGTCGTGAGGTTTTTTTGATTTCGATTAATACATACGTTCTTCAAAAATAGTCAAAATAGTACTTAAGGAATTTCTGATATAGAGAGCGGGTGAAGCGCGCTGGCGTCTGCGGCCGCGCGGTCGGTGTTCGATCAGCGGTTCCCTAGACGCGGGTGTGCCGCGTTGTCTATGTAAATTGACTTCAACTAGCCCAATGCGGGAGGGAATATATGAAAAGAACGTTAAAGACGTTGATGATTAGCGCCGTTGTGGGTTCCGCGCTCACGGCCGGCACGGCCGGTGCCTGGTGGGGCAACGGCTGGGGCGGCCCTTGGGGCGGTGGCCCCTGGTACGGCTACCCGGGCTACGGCTGGGGCGGTTACCCGGGCTATGGCTGGGGCGGTTACCCGGGCTATGGCTGGGGTGGTTACCCGGGCTATGGCTGGGGTGGTTACCCGGGCTATGGCTGGGGCGGTTAC
>CBDUNM010000019.1:0-51814 GCA_965368585.1 uncultured Chromatiales bacterium
CCCTTGCCCGAACCCGTCCAGGCGCTCGACCACCCGGTCGATGCTGTCGACGCACACCGACTGCAGATGGTGACCTAGCACCGTCTCCACCGCTGCCTGCCACTCACTCGGAACCGACAACTGTTCAAGCAGGCGGCGCGCATCAGCCAGGTCGGAGTCGCGCAGCCAGTGCTGCAGGCCGCTGTCGTCGGCGTTGATCGCGGCTTGCTGCAGGGCCTGCAGCGACGCCAGCCGACCCTTCCCGGTCTCCAACTCGGTCCGGCCTCTGGCCAGTTCACGCTCGTTGGCGGCATTGTGCTCGCGCGATTCGGCGATCAACGCGGCCGCGGCGGCAACTGCCCGACCCACCTCGTCGACCCTGCCCGCCCGCTCCACTGCGACCCGCTGGAGTTCGTTGATCTCGGCGTTCAGTTCGATATCCGCCAGTCGACGCTTGTCTTCTTCCAGGCGTTCGAGGCGGCGCTTGAGCTGGGTTTCGAGTTGCTCAAGCTGGTTGATGCGGGCCCGCTCGACCTGGGCCTGTTGCGCCGGTTCGGTCGCTTTCTGATTGAATTCGTCCCACTCCGTCTGCCAACGCTGCATGGCGCCTTCGGCGGCCGCGAGGAGTTCGGTGCGTTCATTGGCCCGCTCACGCGCCTCTTCCAGGAGCGGCATGTCCTGTTCCAGCGATTCGGTCAGCGTCAGCAGTTGGCCTTCGTCCTGCTGACTGTGTGCCCGCGCTTCCTGCAGCGCGCGCTGCGCCTGCTCCAGATCGATCTCCTGCCGCTGGCGCGACTCGCGGGCGAACTGAATGGCCTCTTCGAGCCGGGCGATGTCGGCGCCGACAGCGTAGAATCGACCCTGCACCGTATTGAACGCATCGTTTGCGTCGATGTGGTCGTCACGGTACTTTTCGATCCCGGACTCGGACTGCCGCTGATCCGCGAGCGCCGCCTGCAACCGGTTCTCCTGTTCGGCAATCGCCCGGTCGCGGGTTGTGACGTCCGAGTCCATGTCGATCAGACGCAGACTCAGCAGCTCCGCCTGCACCCGCCGCTCGTCGTTTTTCAACTCCCGGTACTTTTCCGCCGTAGCGGCCTGGCGCTCCAGGTGCCGCAGCTGTTTTTGGATTTCTTCCCGTAAGTCGTTGAGTCGGCTCAGGTTTTCACGCGTGTGCGCGATGCGTCTTTCGGTTTCTTTACGGCGCTCTTTATACTTTGAGATGCCGGCTGCTTCTTCGAGGTAAAGCCGCAGATCCTCCGGCCGCGCCTCGATAATCCGCGAGATCATGCCCTGCTCGATGATCGAGTAACTGCGCGGCCCCAGGCCGGTGCCCAGGAACAGATCCGCGATGTCGCGACGGCGGCATTTGACGTTGTTGAGGTAATACAACGACTGGCCGTCGCGCGATACCTGACGCTTCACCGAGATCTCGGCGTACTGCGCGAACTGTCCGCCCGCGCTGCCGTCGGCATTGTCGAACACCAGTTCGATCGATGCGGTCCCGACCGGTTTCCGGGTCGACGAGCCGTTGAAGATGACGTCGGCCATCGATTCGCCGCGCAACATTTTCGCGGAACTCTCACCCATGACCCAACGTACGGCGTCGATCACGTTCGACTTGCCGCAACCGTTGGGCCCGACGACGCCGACGAGATTGCTGGGGAACAGGACAGTGGTGGGATCGACGAAGGACTTGAAGCCCGCAAGCTTGATTTTTTCCAGACGCATGGGGCGCAAAGATACCGGATCGCACCGACCCGGCACAAGCGACAAATGATCAATATAATTCGAATCAGATTTAACAAGTAACTATTTGTTTTTTATTTATTATTTAGTCCATAATCAATTCGCCGCGCGGCGGATGCAGAAGTGCTGCGCTATACTGCGCGCTCTCTTCGTCCCAGCAAACCAAACCGTTATGCCGTCCTCGCCATCCAAAACGCTCGAAACCTTTGACAACCCACAGCCCGACCGCGACTACGCCGTAGTCATACGCATACCCGAATTCACCTGTCTGTGTCCCAAAACGGGACAACCGGATTTCGCCACCCTGCTGCTCGAGTACGTGCCCGATCGGCTTTGTGTCGAGTTGAAGGCCCTCAAGCTCTACACCTGGTCGTTTCGCGAGGAAGGCGCGTTCCACGAGGCCGTGACCAATCGGATCCTGGACGACCTGGTGGCCGCCACCGAGCCACGTTTCATGCGTTTGACCGGCGACTTTAACGTGCGCGGCGGCATCTATACCCGGGTCGTCGCGGAACATCGATCGCCCGACTGGCAAGCGCCGGCGCCGGTCATCCTGCCGACCACCGCCGAGCGTGCCTGAGGCCTTTCTCGGGGTCGACATCGGCACCACGGGGTGTCGGGCGACCGCGATCGACGCCGAGCGGCGTATCCTGACGTCCGCAGCAGTCGAATTACCCGCGCCCCGGCAACCGCGGCCCGGCGTCGCCGAACAGGAGGCGGAGATCTGGTGGGCAGCGTTCTGCAAAGTGACACGGCGGCTGGTCGACGGACTTGCAGGCTATCGACCGACCGCGATATGTGCGGACGGCACCTCGGGTACCTTGGTAATCACCGACGCGGCGGGACATCCGGTCTGCGCGGCGATGATGTACAACGATCAACGCGGCAGCGCCGCGCTGCACACGCTGCGCGCGGTCGCTCCCGCCGATTCGCCGGTACAAAGTGCCTCCAGCAGCCTGGCGAAATTGCTGGTCGCCAGCGACGCGGGCGGGGTTAATGCGGCGACGCGCGTGATGCACCAAGCGGAATGGGTCCTCGGCAGGCTGGCCGGACGGTTCGACACGGGCGACGAGAACAACTGCCTCAAACTCGGCTACGACCAGCGCGCACGCCGCTGGCCACAGTGGCTGGCCGCGCTCGGGCTGCGGCCGGAAATTCTCCCGCGAGTGGTACCTCCCGGCACACCCTTGGGCAAAGTCGCGCCGGCGCTCGCCGAGGTAACGGGTCTGCCCGCCGGACTGATCGTATGCGCCGGTACGACCGACAGCACCGCGGCATCCCTGGCGGCGGGCATTGTCGCCGCGGGGGACGGCGTCACCTCGCTCGGCAGCACGCTGGTCCTGAAGATACTGTCTATACACCCGGTCGAATCGGCCGCTTTCGGCGTCTACAGCCAGCGCATCGACGATCTTTGGCTGGTCGGCGGGGCATCAAACAGCGGCGGCAGCGTATTGCGGAATTTCTTTACTGATACAGCGATGGCGCAGATGACCGATCGACTGGACTTCGACCGCCCCACCGGACTCGACTATTACCCACTGCCGCGAACCGGGGAGCGGTTTCCCGTCAATGATCCGAACCTGGCGCCGCGCCTGACGCCCAGACCGGATAACCCGGTGCGATTTTTTCAGGCCTTGCTCGAGGGTTTGATGCGCATTGAGAAACAGGGCTACGACGCGCTGCGCGCGCTGGGTGCCGGTTATCCGTGTCGGGTAATGAGCAGCGGCGGCGGCGCAAGCAACCTGCCCTGGTCCCGCGCGCGAGCCAAACGACTGGGTGTTCCGGTTACGACGGCGAGCAACCCCGCAGCGTCGTACGGCGCTGCCTTGATCGCATTGCGCGGTGCGCGCCGGCAATCCCTGTTGGGCGAATATCCGGCGCAGTGAGGGCGGCGTACCGCCGACCTGGTCGTCATTGCCGGGCGTTTGGCACCGCGGCACCGTAAGCCCGATCAGAGCGAGTTGAGCAAGACCTGCGCCTTTTGCTCCCATTCGGTTTGCGCGTGATCCTGCAGCACCCGTTCGAGTATGGGACGCGCCTCCCGTTCCCGGCCCGCGGCGCGCAGCGCTTCGGCGACGTGCAGACCGATTTCCGCGTTGCGCGGCGCGGCAACCAGCGCCTGCTGCAGCACGATCAAACCTTGCTGTACCTTGCCGTTCTTGTAGAGGATCCAACCGTAGGTATCGACAATCTCAGGCCGTTCCGGGGCTATTTCGTACGCCATGGCGGATTTTTCGAGTGCCCGCTTGTCGCCGGCGAGGTGATAAAGCCAGGCGATGTTGTTCAACACCACAGGATTGTCGGGAGTTATCTGCAACGCGTTTTCATAAGAGCGGGTCGCGTCCGCGTTCTGCCCCAACTGCTGCTGCAGCATGCCCAGAGTAGTCCACGATGTCCCGTCTTTGTCGTTGTTCTTCAACCAGTCCTGCAACACCTTGATCGCCCGCTGCGGGTCGCCGGACGCCGACAGGGAATGCGCGAACAGGTTGATACGCTTGCTGCTACCCTCGGTGCGCACCGCTTTTTCCACGGCGCGCAGCGTCTTGTCCATCTGCCCCAGGCCGCGATAAGCCGCCGCCTCGATTTCGTACCCCAAGGCATTGTCGGGAAAGTTTTTTTGCATGCCGCGCGCGATGGCAAGCGCCGCATTGTAGTTCTTGGCGCGCAATTCCAGCTCGCCCAGACCGATCCGCAACATCGGCAACTTGGCGTCTTTGTCGATGTCTATCGAGCGGTTGAAGCTGATCCGAGATCCGTTCAGGTCACCCGCCGCGGCCTGGGCGCGCGCCAGTTGAAACCAGCCCTCTATCGAATCGGGTTGCTTATCCACCAGTTTTTGCAGCGTTCGGACCGCGCTGCTGAAATCGCCGCCTTGCAGCTGCGCCATGCCTCTGACGCGCAACACGGCCGGCAACTCGTTGTAATTGGCGGGCAGGCCGCTCAGCATGCCGGCCGCTTTCAGTGCGTTGCCTTCCTGGAGATGGAGTTCCGCCAGCAGCAGCAGGGGTTGCAGCGACTGGGGATTCGCCCGGTTGGCGCGCGTGAGCCAGTCCTCCAGCGCCTCGCGGTCGCCCTTTCGCTGTGCCAAAGACGCCATACCCATCAAGGCGCCCAGGTGGTTTTCCTGCTTTGCCAGCACGTCCTGGTAGCGCTGCTCCGCCGCATCCAAAGTACCGGCGACGAGCGCCAGCCGCGCCCTGTTCATGTTGGCAACGACGAATTCCGGGTCCTTTTTCAGAGCTTCCAGAAACTTCGCTTCCGCCTGCTCCAGGTTGCGGGTCGCGAGGTAGGCCAGGCCGGTCAGATTGTACGGAATCGGACTGTCCGCCATGCGCTTCTCGAGCTGCAGCGACGCTTCCAGCGCCTTGTCGTGTTCCTTCTTATTGAGGTAGGAGAGCACCAGCAGTACATCAGCCTGGACGATGTCCTGCCCCAGATCCACCGCCGACTCGAGCTCGGCGATGGCCGCGTCGGTATCGCCGCCGGCGAGCCGACCCAGGGCCAGTTGCGTACGCAACAACGCCTGATCAGGGTCGAGTTCGACGGCTTTGGCCATGTATTCGGACCCCTCGCTGTTTTTCCCCGCCTGCAGGTAGGCATTGCCCAGCAGTGCCAGCAGTTGGGCGTCATCTGGATACCGGTCCGCCATCGGCTTGAGGACCTCGATGGCGCGGTCGGGTGAGCGCAGTTTCAAGCGCGCCGCGGCCAGTAGTTTCGCAACCGAGGGATTATTGTTCAGCGAGGTCGCCACGCGCGCCAGGTAGTCTTCGGCGGTCTGATAGTCATTCTTGGCATACGCCACCACACCGTACAACAACAGGCTCTGCAGATGCGTGGGCATCACGCGCAATACCAGCTGCAACTGATCCTGGGCCGTTTCCAGATCGCGAGTCTGGAACGCCGCCATGGCGTGGATATAGCTGGCGAACGGCATTTCGCCGAACCGCTGACGAATCTCCTCGACGTCCGCCAAGGCGAGATCCGCCTTGCGCTGAGCAATCGCGACCAGACCGTGGCCGATATAGGCGCGACGATTGTTCGGCGCGAGTTCCTTGGCCTTGGTAAAGTCGGCGAAGGCCGCATCCAGATCACCCGCCTGGCGAGCCAGTTCGCCCCTGACAACCCGCGCTTCCGCCAGATCGGGCTGCTGTTCGATCAACAGGTCCAATTCCTGACGGGCCGCGTCGGTATCCTTTTTACTGATCAACACCCGGGCCTTACCCAGGCGCGCATCCGGAATGTCGGCATTGAGCTCCAGCGACTGGTCATAGGCGGCAATGGCATCTTCGATCTGTTGCAGCGCCAGGTGCGCATGGCCACGCATGGCCAATACCCGGGCCCGGTTTTCCACCGACAACTCGGCGTCGGCCTGGATCGTATCCAGCAGTTCTTGAAACTTGTTCTGCAGCGCCAGGGCCTGTCCCAGCCCGGTGACCCAGCGGTCGGGATCTGCCTCGAGCTGCTTGGCTCGGGAGAATTCCTTTTCGGCACCCTTGCCGTCGGCCAGGCGCAGATAGGTGTTTCCGAGCAGCACACGGGCTTCGACGTTGAGCGGGTCGGCCTGCAAGGCATTCTTCAACTGTATGACCGCCGCCTTGACTTCCCCGTTGGCCAGGAATTTTTCGGCATCGGCGACGTATTCTGCCGATTCGCTGGCGCCGTGCACGGCACCACTCAAGGCGGTTACGATGAAGCCGATCAGGAGAAATTCCTTCATCTTGCGGCGTCTTTTGCATCGGAACATCAGTCGCTCTCTCCGTCGTCGCGTTATGGGTTTCGGCCAGGACCTCAGGATCCGCCGGCAATTCTGAATCAGTCGGTGCGCGCTGACAAATCGACCGGCGACCAAGACGAGGATATTCGGGAAAAGTCGCGCGGCATCATGCATTCAACCACTTTGACCGCCCGGTGTGGCGGCGATCCGTTACTCGAGCGAAGCGAGCGGTTAGATCTTCACGCTGTACTTGCGCATCAGATTGTATAAAGTCGGCCGTGTGACCCCCAACAGGTCCGCGGTTTTCGACACGTTGTTGTCGGTACGACTGAGCGCGCGCATGATCGCCCGCGACTCCGCCTTCTCGCGCACTTCGCGCAGATTGAAGGGTGCCGGATCCGCCTCGTTTTCAGTCAGCTCCAGGTCTTCTTCGCTAATCTGCGTGCCGTCCGTCATGATCACTGCCCGCTTCACCCGATTCTCGAGTTCGCGAACATTACCCGGCCAAGGGTGCTGTTCGATAGCCTGTAGCGCCTGCGGTGTGAACGACCTGATGGGCCGCTTGAGTTCCCGTGCAAAGCGCTCCAGGAAGGCGCGCGCCAGCAACACCGCATCGCCGTGACGATCGCGCAACGGCGGCACCGCGATGGTTGCCTCGTTGATGCGGTAGTACAAGTCCTCCCGAAACGTGCCTTCGCGGATCAGCTCGGGTAAATCGCGGTGCGTGGCGCATAAAACGCGGACATCCACGGCAATTTCGTCGCGCCCGCCGACCCGCTCGATCACGCGCTCCTGCAGAAAGCGCAACAGTTTGGCCTGCAACGCCAAGGGCAAGTCCCCGACCTCGTCCAGGAACAGGATGCCACCATCGGCGACCTCGATCTTTCCGGGCGTGGTCTTGGTTGCGCCGGTGAACGCACCCTTTTCGTAACCGAACAACTCGCTCTCCAGCAACGCCTCCGGAATCGCGGCGCAGTTGATGGCCACCAGTTTTTTCTCCGAACGATCGCTCAAGCGGTGCAGCGCCTTGACCAACACTTCTTTGCCTGTACCGCTCTCACCGAGCAGCAGCGTGGACACATCGGTCGGAGCGAGTCTTTCCACCGTGCGACAGACTTTCAACATCTCGGGGCTGGCCGCCAGCAGGCCCTCGAGCGCCGAACTGGAGCCCGCACCGTGATAACGACGATTTTCCTGCTCGAGGTAGTGTAAGCGCGCCGCCCGCTGAATCGTGATATTCAGCAGTTCCGGATCAATCGGTTTTTCGTAAAAGTCGTAGGCGCCCATACCGATCGCCCGCACCGCGTTGGTTTTGTCGTTGTGGCCGGTCACGACGATGACCTTGGTATCGGGCACCAGCGAGAGTATCTCCTCCAACAGCGAAAAACCCTGCGTCACGCCCCCGGGGTCGGGCGGCAACCCAAGGTCCAGGGTAACGACGGGCGGCTCGTGCCGGCGCAGTTGCGCCAGCGCGCTGTCCCTGTCTTCCGCGATCGCGACTTCGAAATCTTCGAAACTCCAGCGAAGCTGACTCTGTAAGCCCGGGTCATCCTCCACCACCAGCAGCGTTTGTTGAGAATCTGGCAAAATCTGTCTTCCTCGCAACTACCTGTTAGGACCTGCCCCAGCTTTCAGGTGGCAAGCGGAATAAAAATGATGAATCGAGTGCCCCGACCCGGGGCGCTCTCTACCTCGACCTGGCCGCCGAGGGCACGGACGAATTCACGGCATTCATAAGCGCCAATGCCCATTCCCGTCAGACCCTTGGTCGAATCGAACGGCCGAAACAGACGGTTTTTTTGAAACTCTTCGTCCATTCCCGCGCCCGTATCGCGAACCTCCACTATAGCCTGATCACCTGCTCGGCGCAGCTTAATCTCCACCTTGCCGCCAGGCGGTGTCGCATCCTGCGCATTCTGTACGATATGCCCTATAACGGACGACAGACGATCGGACTCGGCCAATACCGGCATCGTGCGCACTTCACTCGAGAACGTCGGCGCAGGTCGGCTGGCGCGGCGCGAATCCGCCAACGCTCGTAACAACGTGACCAGGTCGACCTGCTTCGAATTGCCGCTCGCACCGGCGGTCTTCAGTTGCGCCATCAAACGGTTCATTTTCTGCACCGAGTTTTCGATGGTGCGCACCGCATCTTCAATGAACTCCGGATTGTGCTTGTGTTTCGCCGCGTTCTTACCCACCAACGACAACTGCGCGATCAGATTCTTCAGATCATGCATCACGAAAGCGGAGAGCCGGTTGAAGCCTTCGAACTGACGCGCCTCGGCCAATGCCTCCGCAGCCTGATGCAGCGTAAGATAACTAGCGGCCTGCATACCCGCAGTCTTGAGCAGATCCATGCTTTCCCAATTGATCATCTGCGGCGCGCGCGGTTGCCGCAGCAAGACGAAACCCCGCACGCGGTCGTCGTGGATCAAGGGGACCACCAGCCAGGGATCGCGCACCAGGTCCAGCCAAGCCGGCAGGCGGAAGCCTTCATAGATCTCCGGATCAGAATTATATTCGTTGAAATTCACGATCCAGTGCCGGTCGGCGAGAAACGCCAGCAGTTCATCAGACTCGTCGAGCTCCGGCAATTCGATCTCCGGGTGGTTAAACCGGGACACCAGTCGACAATGACCGTCGTCCCCGCACTGCCACAACAGCCCGCCGTCGCTTTCGACGATTTCGCATAATGCCCAGATGACGCGCTCCTGCAGCGGCTTCTCCGTCTTCTGACCGGACAACAGGCCGATCAAACGCAACCATTCGTCACGGTAGTCGTACTGGTAACTGAAGAAATGCTTATTAAGGAAGACCTTGACGCGGGCTCGCAAATGCCCCGAAAACAACAGCGCGACCAGCAGGATGGCGGCGCCCGCAAAAAACGCGATCTGCAAAGCCTCGCCCCAGGTACCGCCGTAAACCTTGACGTAGTACCCGGCCAGGGCCATGAGCAGCATGTAGATGCCGGCGGAAAACAACGTGGTGGTGTGAAACACCATTCGGCGCGACATAAACACCGGTAACGACCAGCGGGGATTGCGCGCGGCCGAGACCGCGATGAGCGGGATGGTCATCACCGTCACGGCGCCTCTCGCCGACCAGATCGAGAGGTCGATGTGGTGAAACAGCAGAGCGTCGGTGTAGAGGTAGAAGTCGTAAATGAACATCGTGCCGAGACCGAAACACAGGTACTTGATACCCCAGCGCGTCTCTTCGGGCGTGTTGCGGAACAATTGCTCGACCAGCGCCATTCCCAAGACCGAAAAGAACAGGTGGCCGATCAGCCGAAACTCGGTCTCCAGCATGCTGCCGTCGATCTGTCGCGCGACCCAGTCGTCGTTCACCAGCGACAGCAGCAGTACCATGCCCAGCAACAGGTTGGCGATACGGACATACTGCAAGACGTTGGTATAGGTGGGGCTGCTGTCGGTAAAGGGCTCCAGGAGCCGCAGCAAAAAGGTCAGCCAGGCGAGATTGCGCACAATCTCCATGGCCCAAATCAGATTGACGGGGACGGCCCGATAACCGGCCTGCAGCGCCGCCAGGGTCGCCCACAAAGCGGTCAACGTCGTTGCGATCAGCAGCAAGCCGCCAGACATCCGCCCACGCCAGCTGGTGAGCAGCAACGCGGTCAGACCGACGAACAGGATCGCCGCCAGCGCGTAGCCGAAAAGTGCGAATTGGTCCAAATCTACTTGCCGTGATCGTAGAAGCTCAGAGCATCGCGGTACGAAACGAAAAGCCACTGTCGCCGGGAGTGTCGCGTAAGTCCGCAGCGCGCTGGCTGACGCAGATCAAAATCCGACGGCCCGTGGCAGGCGTTCGACAAGCGTCTCACCAACCGAGCACAGGGGGCCGCTCCGACTGGGCGGCGACTACCGCGCACCCTTACCCCAGAGCACCACCTCGACGGTTTCCAGCAGTATGATCAGATCGAGAAAAACGCTGGCGTTTTTGACGTAATAAAGGTCGTACTGCAGCTTCATGCGAGCGTCATCCATGGTGGCGCCATATTCGTAACACAGCTGCGCCCAACCGGTCAGACCCGGCTTTACCCGGTGACGCTCGTTGTAGTACGGAATTTGCTTCATCAGCTGCTCGACGAATTCGGGACGTTCGGGTCGCGGTCCGACCAGACTCATTTCACCCTTCAGCACATTGTAGGCCTGGGGCATCTCGTCCAACCGGGTTTTTCGAATGAAAGCGCCCACGCGGGTGATGCGAGAGTCGTTTTTCGACGCCCAGCGGGCGACACCGTCCGCCTCGGCATCTGTGCGCATACTGCGAAACTTGTAAACCTTGAAGGGCCGGCCATCCAGCCCCACCCGCGTCTGGTGGAAAAAAATCGGCCCGCGGCCACCCGATTCGATAAAAATCGCCAACGCGACCAGCAGCATCACCGGCAGGCCGACCAGCAGGATCAGCGCGGCACCGACAATGTCCATCATGCGCTTGGCGTACTGACCGAGTCCGCCCAGTTGGAACCCATCGGAAAAATAGATCCAACTCGGGTGCAGTATGTCGATGTTGATCCGGGATGTCTCTTTCTCGAAAAAGCTCAACAGGTCGAGGACCTTGATGCCGCTCATCTTGCAGTCGAGAATGTCGTCCAAGGGCAGACCGCGCCTGCGGTCGTCGAGCGCAACGACCAGTTCATCGACTTCGTTGCGCACCGCGAACGTCAGCAAGGGTTCGTCGAGGTTCAGGCGACGTCCGGTCGGTATCTCGTTTTCAGTTTCATGGAGTTGCACGTATCCCACCACGGTGAACCCGTCCGGATTGCCCTCCAGTTCATAGATCGACCTAGCCTGCTTTCCGGTGCCTAACACCAGCACGTGGTGATCCCGGGCATCCGGCCCTAAGAGCCGGAAATAGAGACTGCGCAGTAACAGTATGCCGACCAATGAGAAGAGCATGGCGAGGGCCATGATTCCACGCCACAACAGCAGTCCGGGGATCGTGTAGAACAGCAGACTGGTCGCCATACTGGCCAGTAAATAAGCCAGCCCAAGACGCACCAGGAAACCGGCCGAAAAAGACACGCCGCGCTGGTACAGCCCCACGGCCATCATGGCCGTGATCATCAGCAGCGCGTAGAGCGTCGCCGATACCCACAGATCGTACTCGGTCGTCGGGAATTCGCTGGGAGAAAAGCCGAACCGCGTGTAGAAACCCGCGACCAGCGAATAAAAACATACCAGGAACTCGAGCAGCCCCAACAGCAGATAGACTTTGGACACGTAGTGCCCGAACAACCGTATCACTCATCGACTCCGGATACCGAGTTGGAAATTGAACTCGTTCTTATTCTGGATACCGCCGCCATTCGAACATCGCCACGTGTCTGCGTAAACACCGAAATTGGATCAATGGGTTTCGAACCGGAGCTAAAGTATATCAACGGCTATTTCGGCAGGTTACTAAATTTCTGTTGCGATCCCCCGATACAACTACTCGAAAACGACGATCGTCGCAGGTATGATTCGCCATCCTGCTGCAACTCTGCGGCATTCTGTTCACCAACCGTCGGTAACGAGAGTAACGGAAATGATGAAGTTGGACGACGCCCACATTGGGGTGATCGGGTTGGGTTATGTCGGCCTGCCACTCGCGGTGGAATTTGCAAAGAAGTATCCGGTGGTCGGGCTGGACATCAACTCCGGTCGCGTCGCCGAATTGAAGGCGGGTCGGGACAGCTCGCTCGAAGTAACTCCGCAAGAACTTGCCGACGCGGGTGATATCAGCTACACAGATCAGCCGCAAGACCTTAAGAGCTGCAATGTGTACATCGTCACGGTTCCTACGCCAATCGATGAACACAAGAGCCCCGATCTACGGCCGCTCATTGGTGCCAGCGATACGGTCGGCAAGATCATCGATGCGGGCGATGTCGTAATCTACGAATCCACGGTATACCCGGGGGCTACCGAGGAAGACTGCGTTCCGATCGTCGAACGGGCATCCGGCCTGAAATTCAACCGAGACTTCTTCGCCGGTTACAGCCCGGAGCGGATCAACCCCGGTGACAAGGAACATCGCGTCACTACGATCAGGAAGGTCACCTCCGGATCAACGCCCGAGGTCGCCGATTTCGTCGACGCGCTCTACTCGAGCATCATTACTGCCGGCACTCACAAAGCGAGCAGCATCAAGGTCGCCGAGGCGGCAAAAGTGATCGAGAACACGCAGCGCGACGTCAATATCGCGTTGATCAACGAACTCGCCCTGATCTTCAATCGTATGGGCATCGATACCGAGGAAGTATTGCGGGCCGCAGGGACCAAATGGAACTTCTTGCCCTTCCGTCCGGGCCTGGTCGGCGGACACTGCATCGGCGTCGACCCCTACTATCTAACGCACAAAGCACAGGCCATCGGCTACCACCCGGCCATGATCCTGGCGGGACGCCGCATCAACGACGGCATGGGCCAGTACGCGGCCAGCAGCGTCGTCAAATTGATGCTCAAAGCAGGCATGACGGTCAAAGGGGGTCGCGTTTTGGTCATGGGCCTGACCTTCAAGGAAAACTGCCCCGATCTTCGCAATACGCGCGTCGTCGACATCATTGCGGAACTGCAGAGTTATGGCATGAACGTCGACGTCTACGACCCTTGGGTGAGCGTCGCCGAAGCGCAGCGCGAATACGCGATCACGCCGGTCTCATCGGTCGACGACGGCAGCTATGACGCCGTAATACTCGCCGTATCGCATCGACAATTCGTCGACATGGGGCTGGAAAAAATACGCGCCCTCGGCAAACCCGGCGCCGTTCTGTACGACGTCAAATACCTGTTCCCCGCAGACCAGACCGATGGTCGCCTGTAACCGAAGTCGCCAATAACAACACAAGGAGATTGCACAACATGCGAGTCCTGGTAACAGGCAGTGCCGGCTTTATCGGGTCAACACTGACAATGCGCCTGCTGGAGCGCGGCGACGAAGTGATCGGCGTCGATTGTATCGACGACTACTACGACGTCACTCTCAAGGAGGCCCGGCTGGACAGGTTCCGCGATCACGGCAACTTCACCGAAGTACGCAAGCGTATCGAAGACCGCGAAGCCATGGTTGAAACCTTCAAAAAGCATCAGCCGCAGCGAGTCGTGAATCTGGCGGCGCAGGCCGGGGTTCGCTATTCCATCGAAAACCCGGCCGCCTACGTCGATAGCAATCTAGTCGGTTTCGGCAACATTCTCGAGGGCTGCCGGCATAACCGGGTCGAGCACCTCGTGTATGCCTCGTCGAGTTCCGTTTACGGCACGAACACCAACATGCCGTTCTCGGTGCATCACAACGTGGATCATCCGATCAGCCTGTACGCGGCCTCCAAAAAAGCCAACGAGTTGATGGCTCATGTCTACAGCCACCTGTACGACATACCCACCACGGGCCTGCGCTTCTTCACCGTCTACGGGCCCTGGGGCAGACCCGACATGGCGCTGTTCCTGTTTACCAAGCGCATTCTCGAAGGCAAGCCGATCGACGTTTTCAACTACGGCAAGCATCGCCGCGACTTCACCTATATCGACGATATCGTGGAAGGCGTTGTGCGAACCCTGGATCACGTCGCCCAGCCCAATCCTGAATGGAGCGGCGATAAGCCCGATTCAGCGACCAGTGCCGCACCCTACCGGCTGTACAACATCGGCAACAACTCGCCAGTCGAATTGATGCACTACATCGAAACACTGGAGAAAAATCTGGGTAAAACGGCCGAGAAAAATCTGCTGCCGCTGCAACCCGGCGACGTGCCCGACACCTACGCGAACGTCGATGATCTGGTACACGACGTCGATTATAAACCCGCGACCAGTGTCGAGGACGGTGTCGCCCGATTCGTCGCGTGGTATCGCGACTACTACAAGGTCTGATCCGACCACGCCGGCAACGGTCCGGCTTTGCGCCAAATCCGAAAACGCATTTTCGGCCGGTAGTCGAATACGCGTCCGTCACACGGATAGATGCGCAGACCGTCTGGCGATTTGCTCGCGCCGAGCACCGCTTCTATACCATCAAGCGCGGTGCGCCAGGCGGCGCTATCGGCGTTGACCAGCGCCCGCCATGGCGCCAATTCGAGCCGCAACTGATCGCCGGCCGGGCGCTCCACCGGTAGCACGAGCGGCGCCTGGTACGCCACCTTGGTCAGCGCACACAAACCCTGCAACAACGGACTCGCACCGCAGGCCGCCTGCACCCGCGGCGCGCAGCGCGTCGGCACCCGGCCGCCGCCGCTGAACCACACGCCATTGATGGCGAGATTACCGCGGGATTCGCGCGCAACATTGGTATCCACGTCATGCAACAGCATCTGGATCTCGTTCAGATACCGTCGCCAGGCGCGTTGGTCCGCACCCTGCGGCAGATAGCTGTCGATGTTCCGACCAGCGACTTCGTCCAGCGCCGTGAAACGAATGTCGGGCACTCCGTCGGCATGGACATACCACCGGTCCGCTACCGGAGCTTCGAACCGAAGCCGGTCTGCGCCGAAATGCGTATTGAGGCGCTCGATTATGCGCCGCGCCTCCTCGCCCTCCAGATTCAGGTCACCGCCGGCGAACAACAGCAGGCGATCCTGATCGGCGCGCAGATGCACAGGATCCGCGTGGGCAACCCAGGCGTCGGGAAGCCGGCCAGTGTCGGCCAGATAGCACAGTGACGCGGAGCCCACGCGCCCATCGTCGTGCGCGATACCAAACAGATTGAACAGGACACCTTCCAGGTCGTTCGGCGCCCCAGACCGATCGGCCCGGGCGAGAACGCGTTCGAGCAAAGGAAAGCGGGCAGCCACCGCGCCCGGCGAACCTTGACGTCCAGGCGGACCGAACAAGCCAGGGATCACCCAGTGCAGCGGCATCGCAGTCGTGGCGCCGGGGTACTAATCGGCCATATTGCCCAGAATCGCTTCCTTGACGGAATCCAGCGAAGCATCGACGGTGAGGACCGGCGAAGTCGATTGTTTGATGGCCGTATCGGGGTCTTTCAGGCCGTTGCCGGTGAGAGTGCAGACCACACTGCTGCCCTGGGGAATCTTTCCCGCCTTGATGTCACGTATCGCACCGGCGATCGAAGTCGCTGACGCCGGCTCGCAAAATACGCCTTCGGTCTGCGCGAGCAGTTTCTGTGCGTGAAGAATCTCCTCGTCGGTACATTCGTCGAACCAGCCCTGCGACTCCTCGACGACGCTGCGGGCCTGGTGCCACGACTGCGGATTGCCGATACGAATCGCGGTTGCGATGGTCTCCGGGTTCTGCACAGGTCCGCCTCGCAGGAACGGCGCCGCGCCGGACGCCTGATAGCCCACCATGTGCGGTCGGTTGCCCACCACGCCGCCGGCGTACCGGCAGTTTCCGTTGCAGAAGGAGCACGCCTTGGTGACATCTTCGCCCGACAGCGCGGAATATTCGCAATACCCGATCCAGTGCGCCGTGATATTACCGGCGTTGCCGACCGGCAGACAGTGGTAATCCGGCGCACGCCCTAGTTCTTCCACGATTTCGAACGCCGCCGTCTTCTGGCCCTGTAAGCGATAGGGGTTGATCGAATTGACAATGGTCACGGGTGCATGGTCGGCTACTTCTTTGACCAACTGCATACCGTCGTCGAAGTTGCCGTTGATCTGAATGGTGATCGCGCCATAGAGCATAGCCTGCGCGAGCTTGCCCATGGCGATTTTCCCTTCGGGAATGACCACAAAAGCCGTAATGCCGGCGCGCGCCGCATAGGCAGCGGCGGCGGCCGACGTGTTACCGGTAGACGCACAGATAATGGCGCGACTGCCCGCTTCCACCGCCTTGGTCACTGCCATGGTCATACCGCGGTCCTTGAAGGATCCGGTCGGGTTCAGGCCTTCGAACTTGACATAGATCTCCACCTCTTTGCCCAACTCCCGCGACACATTGTGCAGCCGGATCAGTGGCGTATTGCCTTCACCCAGGCTGATGACACGCGTGTCGTCATGGACCGGCAGGCGGTCTCGGTATTTATCGATCAAGCCGGTATACCGGGGTCGGAGGGACATGACGTTACCTCTATCTGACTTAATTGTATGAATGAACTACCCGGACCCACCCGGGAGTCACGGGCCAATTAGACTGCACTTATGGCCGGGCATACCTGCGGCTGGACACCCGGGGTGCGCAGGCACGCGCTACCCGTCCAGGTGTTCGACGCGTATCCGGGTGATCTTCTGGTCGACGCCATCCAGTGCGGCAATCGCTTCCAGCGCGCGATTCATCCTTCCTTCCAGCACGCGATGCGTCAGCATGACCAGCGGCACTTCGCTGTCCCCTTCGGCAAGCTGTTTCTGTTTGACCGCTTCGATGCTGATACCCGCATCTCCGAGGATCCCGGCGACCGCCGCCAACACCCCCGGCCGGTCCGCACACTGCATGCGCAGGTAATAGGCAGTTTCCACCTGCTCCATGCTCAACACTGGCACATCGGACAATTCACCCGGTTGGAACGCCAGGTGCGGCACGCGGTTTTCGGGATCGGTGGTCAGGGTACGGGTCACGTCGACCAAATCCGCCACCACCGCCGATGCCGTAGGCAAAGACCCCGCGCCGGCGCCGTAGTACAGCGTGGGACCGACCGCATCGCCCTTGACCAGTACTGCATTCATCACCCCATCGACATTGGCGATTAGACGACGTTTCGGTATCAAGGTCGGGTGGACGCGCAGCTCGATGCCCTGGTCCGTGCGTCTGGTCACCCCCAGATGCTTGATGCGATAACCGAATTCATCGGCATAGACCACGTCCTGCGGCTCGATCCTGGTGATGCCTTCGGTGTAGCAGTTGTCGAACTGCAGAGGTATGCCGAACGCCAAAGAACTCAGTATGGTCAGTTTGTGGGCGGCGTCGATACCCTCGACGTCGAAGGTCGGATCGGCCTCGGCGTAACCCAGCGCCTGAGCCTCGGCGAGTACGTCGCCGAACGCACGACCCTTTTCCTCCATCTCGGTTAGGATGAAGTTGCCCGTGCCGTTGATGATGCCGGCGATCCATTCGATATGATTGGCGGACAGGCCTTCACGCACCGCCTTGATAATGGGAATACCGCCGGCAACAGCGGCTTCGAACGCAACGGTCACGCCACGCGCCTGCGCCGCGCTGAAGATCTCGTTGCCGTGCAGCGCAATCAAGGCCTTGTTCGCGGTGACGACATGCTTGCCGTTTGCGACAGCCTCAAGCACCAGTTCACGCGCGGGTGAATAACCGCCGATCAACTCAACGACGATGTCCACTTCGGGGTTCCTGACCACGCTGAACGCGTCGTCGGAAATGTTCACACCGTCAAGACCGTCAATGGCGGAACCATCGTATTCGCGCGCCGCGGCGTGCGTGACACGAATCTCGCGACCCGCACGACGCGATATCTCCGCGGCGTTACGGGTCAGTACGTTCATCGTGCCACCACCGACCGTCCCGAGGCCAAGCAGGCCAACCTTCACCGGATCCACTCACTCAACTCCTAGTTAGTTTGGTTCGAATCTGTCTCACGCACCGGCTAATCCGCCGCGCGAAGAACACCGTCTCTGCGGAACATGTCCCGGATGCCGCGCACCGCCTGCCGGGTACGATGTTCGTTCTCGATCAAGCCGAACCGGACATGTCCGTCCCCGTATTCGCCAAAGCCGATACCCGGAGATGCCGCGACCCTAGCCTCCGCGATCAGTCTCTTCGAAAACTCGACCGACCCCAGCGACCCGTATACCTCCGGTATGGGCGCCCAGACGAACATTGTCGCTTTGGGGCGCTCTACATTCCAGCCAATATTGTTCAGCCCATCGCACAGCACGTCACGCCGTCGCTGGTACATGTCCCTGATCTCGGAGACGCAGTCCTGCGGGCCTTCCAGCGCTGCGATGGCCGCCACCTGAATGGGCGTGAACATGCCGTAGTCCAGGTAGGATTTGATGCGTGCGAGCGCACCGACCAGTGTCTTGTTACCCACCATGAAGCCGACCCGCCAACCGGGCATGTTGTAGCTCTTCGACATGGAGAAAAACTCCACGGCGATTTCGTCTGCGCCCGGCACCTGCAACACCGACGGCGCCACGTAGCCATCGAACACCATGTCGGCGTAGGCCAGATCGTGGACCAACCAGATATTGTGCTCCTTGCAGATGGCCACGACACGTTCGAAAAAATCGAGCTCGACGCACTGCGTCGTGGGATTGGCGGGGAAATTGAGCACCAGCATTTTGGGCCGCGGCCACGACTCGTGTATGGCCTTGCGCAACGATTCGAAAAAATCGATATCCGGCGTCATCTGCAGGTGTCGGACATCCGCGCCGGCGATGATAAACCCATAGGGATGGATCGGGTACGCCGGATTCGGCACCAGCACCGTGTCGCCCGGCCCAACCGTGGCCAGGGCCAGGTGCGCCAGACCCTCTTTGGAGCCGATGGTGACAATTGCCTGCGACTCCGGGTCGAGTTCGACGGCGTAGCGGGACTGGTACCAGCGGCAGATCGCCCGCCGTAGCCGCGGCACCCCTTTTGAAATCGAGTAGCGATGCGTATCGCCGCGCCGCGCCGCGTCAACCAGCTTTTCAACGATGTGCGGCGGGGTCGGCTGATCCGGATTGCCCATGCCGAAATCGATGATGTCCTCACCGCGCGCGCGCGCCGCCGCCTTGAGGTCGTTGACGATGGCGAACACATAGGGTGGCAAGCGCTTGATTCTGGGGAAATCTTCCATTTCTGGAACGGACACGGGCGACCTCTGGGTAGTAAAGGCGGGCTGGCGGATGCCGCAACGCTACCTCAGAAATTGCTAAAATGTCAATAAAATTAGACGATTAGGAAACGATTATCCGACCTGTAGCAGGTGCCTGGCCAGCCACCTCGAATTGTCGTTATCATCAGCCTATGAAATTCGCTCTCGAATCGCCCGGTGGTGCACTGATTATACGCGGCTATGAGCCGGGGTCGGTCCTGATCGGTCTCGAGACCTACCGCTCGAGTCTGCTGGTTATGTCGAATTGGGTCGATCCCGACTGGGAACCCGCATCGGTCGCCGAGCTGGCCGCGAAGCACGTCTCGCAGCTGATAGACAAAGGACCGGAAATCGTTATCCTGGGAACCGGCGAACGGCAACTGTTCCCCGCCCCGCGACTGTTCATGGACCTCATGGACGCCGGCATCGGCTACGAGGTGATGGACACCGCCGCCGCATGCCGCACTTATAACATTCTGCTGACCGAAGGTCGCGCGGTATTGGCTGCGCTGTTTCCCTGACGTCACGTAGCGGTCGTCGTTCGCAGGCGGCGCCCCGCCCTTGGTTTTCGACACCCGTTGCACCTCGGTTTCCCCCCCCCTGAAATCGCGGCGACCGAGCGGATCTGCGACAACGAGGCGAAATCAAACACCGCCAATCACCGACGTCGCTGATTGCGTTCGTCCTGTTCGGCTTGCTCGCGTTTGTCGGTCGCCTGCCGTTCAGTGTCCCGCAGTTTGTCGACGACGTTGTTCATGACCTGCGTACGGGTGTATTTATCGCGCCACTGGTTCTTGCTGGTGTCGCATTGCTGCTGGGCCGCGGCCGTAATCTGCTCCTGCTGCGCAATCGCCTGCTCGAGCTTGTCGATGAACACCTGATAGTCGCGCATTTGCGCGGCGGTCAGCGCGTTGCGCGCCGCGCGACGATAGCGCTCCAGGTACTCGGCGTGGTAAGCGCGCAGTTCACCGAGCCGATTTTCCGCCTCGTGCCGCAGTTTCAGGGACTCCCCCAGCGCAGACGCCGCTTTGCGCTCGCGGTCGTTGGCGACACGCTGGATCGGTGCAAATCGTTTCGATGGGGGTGCCATTATCGCTCCGGTTTTTCTTCTGGTACGGCTACATCAAGTCGGCTGCAGTCGCTGGTTCATGTGGAAACAAGGTCATTAGTTCCGCCAGACTCTGCTGCAAGTCAAAGCTGGTACGCATATCCTGCCGCAAGAACGACTCCAGTTGCGGTATCGCCGAAATAGCCAGATCAATATTCGCATCCGAACCCGATTCGTAGGCACCGACGCTGACCAGGTCGCGGTTCTGCTGGTAGAGACTGTATAGCCGCTTGAACGCCTGCGCCGATGCCTGGTGCTCGGAAGACGTAATTTCATTCATGGCACGGCTGATCGAGGCCTCGATATCGATCGCCGGATAGTGACCTGCCTCGGCGAGGCGGCGCGACAGCACGATATGACCGTCCAGTATGGCGCGCGCGGCATCGGCGATCGGGTCATTGTGATCGTCGCCCTCCACCAGCACAGTGTAAAACGCCGTGATCGATCCGCCATCACGGTCGCCGTTGCCGGCACGCTCAACCAGTTGCGGCAGTTTGGCAAACACCGATGGGGGATAGCCTTTGGTGGCCGGCGGCTCGTTGATCGCCAGCCCGATCTCCCGCTGCGCCTGTGCAAAGCGTGTCAGCGAATCCATCAGCAGCAGGACGTTACGCCCTTCGCTGCGAAAGAATTCCGCGATACTGGTTGCCAGCATGGCGCCGTGCAACCGTCGCAACGGCGGCTGGTCGGCCGGCACGGCCACCACCACCGACCGCGCCAGACCTTCCGGTCCCAGGATATTGTCGACGAATTCCTTCACCTCTCGGCCGCGTTCACCAATCAACCCGACCACCACCACATCGGCGTCGGTATACTTCGTCATCATGCCCAGCAGCACCGACTTGCCCACCCCGGAGCCGGCGAACAGGCCCAGCCGCTGCCCTCGACCCACGCTCAGCAGCGCATTGATCGCGCGTATGCCGACGTCCAGCGGCCGACGGATCGGATCGCGCGCCAGCGGGTTGATGGCCTCGCCGTTCAGCGGCCAGGTTTCCCGGGCATGCATGGGGCCCCGACCGTCGAGCGGTTTACCGGAGCCGTCGATGATGCGCCCCAACAGCGCATCGCCGACCGGCGATTCGCTCATCCGGCCGGTGGGGGCCACCCGTGCGTCCGGTTCGAGACCGCGGATATCGCCGGTAGCCATGAGATAAAGGCTTTCACCGGCAAAACCCACCACTTCGGTCTCGACCCGTTCGCCGCTGTTGTTGATGACGTCGCAACGCCCGCCGACCGCCGCCCGGCAGCCCACGGCTTCGAGGGTCAGGCCCACCATGCGGGTCAGCTTGCCTTCCACGACCAATCCGCGGCTGTCACCCAGGCGCTCGCCGATGCGGGCAATGCGTTCGCACCAGATCGCGGTCCGATCGATGAGCGGTGCGCCTTTAGGCGTTGCTTGATTCATCGTCCTCATCGGCGTTGCGTTCACCGGCGAGCAACGGTGCGAGCAAGGCATTGAGCCGCGACTCCAGCGTCGCGTCTATCTGCGAGGTATCGGTCAACACCTTGCAGCCACCGCGTTGGATGACGGGGTCCTCGACAATCTGCCACTTCTGTTCGGCCTCGCCCAGCGCATAGATTTCGCGCACCAGGCTCGCGTCTTCGGGATGCAGCAACAGGCGCACGTTGCGGGCCGCCACGGGGAGTACCGACAACGCCTCGCGCACGACACCGATGATATGCGCAGGGTCGGTCTTGATTTCGCGCCTGACCAGCTGACGCACCATGCTGATCACCAGAGCAACGATCTCGCGCTCCACCTGGTCGTCCAACTGCTCGAACGGCTTGTGTAACGCGCGCATCAACTGATCCAACTGCGCCAGGCGCAGCAGAGACTCCCGCCGGCCCTCTTCGACACCCTCCCGATGACCGAACGCATGGCCTTCGTTGCGGCCCTGCTCAAAACCCTCGTCGCGCGCCTGTTGCTGCAGTGCCTGCAGTTCGGCCGCGGTCGGCAAAACCGGTTCGGGGTCGCGTTGCACCGGCTTTTTATCGGGCTGGTCTGCCGACGGCTGATCCATTTGCGGCAGACGCCAGCGTTGCACATCCCCGGCGTCCGGGCGGATGATCCGCGTGCCGCCGATTCGTTCCTTGCTCATGCCAGTCTATCGCTACACGAAGTCATCGCCGCCACCGCTGCCCAACGCGATCTCGCCGGCGTCGGAAAGGCGGCGGGCGGCGGACAGGATTTCCTTTTGCGCACCTTCCACGTCGCTGACCCGCGCCGGCGCCGCCGCTTCCAGATCGTCACGCAGCATTTCGGCCGCGCGTGACGACATGTTCTTGAAGATCTTGTCCTTGAGCGGCTCGGCTGCGCCGCGCAGAGCCAGCAGCAACTGGTCGGAGGAAACTTCCCGCAGCAGGGTCTGCATGCCACGATCGTCGACTTCGACCAGGTTTTCGAAGACAAACATATTGTCCTGGATCTCCTGCGAGAGATCCTCGTCCTGCTCCTTGATCATGTCGATCACTTGCGACTCGATGCTGCCGTCGACAAAGTTGAGAATTTCCGCCGCCTTCTTGACGCCGCCCATGGTCGCCGACTTGACGTTGGACTGCCCCGAAAACTGCTTTTCGAGAATGTCGTCGAGTTCCTGCAGCGCCGCCGGCTGAATACCGTCGAGGCTGGCGACACGCATGACGACATCCGCCCTGACCCGCTCGGGGAACTCCGCCAGCACGCCGGCCGCCTGATCCGGATCCAGAAAGGACATCACGATGGCGATGATCTGCGGGTGCTCCTGCCGAATGAGCTCGGCGATGCCGCGCGGATCCATCCACTTGAGCTGCTCCAGCCCCTTGCTGTTGCGGCCCAGCAGAATACGGTCGATCACGCCACTGGCTTTATCGGCGCCCAACGCGGTGGTGAGCATGTTGCGTATGTACTCGTCGGAACCCAGCCCCAGCGACGTCTGCTCGCCGATCGTGCCCACGAACTCGGCCATCACGGTTTCCATCATGGAACTGGTGACTTGCGACAATCCGGCCATCGCCATACCGATCTCCTGCACTTCCTTGGGACCCATATGACGCAGGATTTCCGCCGCGTGTTGTTCGCCCAAGCCGAGCATCAACAACGCGGATCGCTCCAGGCCGTTGAGTCTGGCGACCGCCGCCTTGACGGCCTGCGAGTCCTGCGCCTCAGGCGGCATCTTCCGCAACCCAGGTCTTGACCAGCTGCGCCACCCGCTTGGGATCGGAGTCGACCAACTGCCGTGCCGCGTCGAGCACGTTCTCGTAACCGGCAGGCCCCGGCAGCTTGATGGGTTCGCCGTCGCTGCCGATCATCAGGCCGTCTTCGCCGATCCGCCCCTCGGCACCGCCCGCACCGTCCGTCGCGCCCCCTGCCGGGACGGCCTCCGGCATTTCGGCGGGGGGCGGGTTGATCAGCTTTTTCATGGTCGGGCGTAACACGCCGAACACGATCAGGACAGCAATCAGAACGCCGCCCGCCTGTTTTGCGATGTCCCAGAACAGCGGCTGCTGCCAGATCGGCAGATCCGGCAGCGGCTCGACCGCCTCCGGCGGCAGGAAGCTGGAGTTGATCACCTTGATGGTGTCGCCGCGCTGCACGCTGAAGCCAATCGCCTCGCGCACCAGCTGGGCGATGCGCTCGATCTCTTCCGGAGTCCGTTCGCGGCGCGCGACCGCACCCTCGGTACCGCGCTGCAGCACGTCGTCCACCACCACCGCGACCGACAGGCGCCGCAAACTGGCGGGTGCCAGCCGGGTGTGACTGATGACCCTGTCCAGTTCGTAATTGCGCGTCGCCTGCTTCGAGGTATTGAGCGGCGCCTGGTTGTCGCCTCCAGCCGCGCCGGACCCTGCCTGCTCGGGTGCGTTACCGGCCGCCGGCGGCTGGTTGCTCAACGCACCGGGCACGCCCTGCACGGCCGACAGCCGACTGGCCTCCTCGTTGACCTGTTCGCTGCGCAACGCCGGCTGATCGGGGTTGTACTGCTCCTGGGTTTGCTCGGTCACCGTAAAGTCCACTTCCGCGGAGACCTGGGCACGAATGCTGTCCTTACCGACTATCGGCGCCAGGAGGTCTTCGATGCGTCGACGATAGTGTTCCTCAACCTTGCGCGTGTACTCGAACTGCGAGCCGGAGCGCTTCATCTCGCTACTGCCGCGTTCTTCGCTGAGCAGGCGCCCCTTGTGATCAACGACGGTAACCCGACCGGGCTCCAGATCCGGCACGCTCGAGGCGACCAGATGAATAATGGACTCGACCTGAGCGGACTCGAGAACCCGTCCCGCATACAAGCCCAGTGTAACGGAGGCCGAAGGCTGCTTGCGCTTGCGTACGAACACTGATTGCTTGGGCAGGGCAAGATGGACCCGCGCCGTTTTGACACTGGCAATCGACGCGATTGTCCTGGCCAGCTCACCTTCCAGGGCATGGTGGTAGCGCGCCCGCTCGACCAACTGGCTGGTGCCGAACCCGGTTTCCTGCTGCAGCATTTCGAAGCCGAGTCCGTCGCTGTGGGGCAGCCCCTGCGCGGCCAGCTGCATGCGCAGTTCCTGCAGTTTGCCGTTCGGTACCAGGACCATGCCGGTGGCCTGATCCACCTTATAGTCGACGCCAGCCTGCTGCAGGGCCGTCATCACTTCCATCGCGTCCTGGTCGGCCAGACTGCCGTACAACGGCGCGTAGTTGGGACTTTGCGACCACAATACGACCGCCACGCCCAGCGCGACGCTTGCCGCGATGCCTACCATGACGGCGAGCTGGCGGACCAGCGGATTGTCTCTCAAACCGCCCGGGCCAAGCGCGACCGGGTCGCTCGCACCTCCCGTTACGTTATCGGTTAATTCAGCCATCGGTCATTCGATCACATTGCCATGTTCATCACGTCCTTGTAGGCCTCGACCAGTTTGTTTCTTACCTGATTCATGGCCTGGAAGGACACACTGGCTTTCTGCGATGCGATCATGACCCGCGCCAGATCCACATCGGGATCGCCCAGCTCGAACGACGTTTTCAATGCGTTGGCGTGTTGTTGCGTCGCGTTGACCGAGTCGATCGATTTTTTTAGCAGATCTCCAAAACTCGCGTCGCCCACGGGCTGCGGCTGCACAGCCTGCGCCTTGGCCGCCACGACGCGCATCTGCGCGAGAACCTGACTGATTTCCGGTGTACTCATTGTTCTATTTCCCGTTACGTTTTTCCGTCGTTGCCGAACTACCGTTTGGATATCTGCACGAATCGCGCCATGGTTTTGATCCGTTGATGCGTGCCCGTTCAGCCCGTGCACGCCCGGTGGAAGACCGCCGCAAGCAGGCTTGCCGCGGGCGGCGCGTCATGGCACCGCGACGCCGGATTCTTTCAGGCGGGCGATCTTGTAACGCAGCGTACGCGGGCTGATACCAAGCACCTCAGCCGCGTGTTTGCGACTGCCCTTGCCTTCTCTCAGGGCATCGAGTATGCGTTGTTCTTCGACCGAGCGGAGATCCGCCCCCAAGCGGCCAACCACTGCGCCGGGGCGCATCGGCTCGGGGGGTTCGACCGGGCTCATACCGTCGACCAGTTCGAAGTGGATGTGCTCTGCGCCCACGTCGCCACCGTCACATAGAATCAGGGCGCGCTGCATCAGATTGTCGAGTTCACGCACATTACCCGGCCAGCCATGCGCCAGCAGTTTGGCCTCGACCGCCGCGTTCAGTCGCGGCACCGGCGAACCGCCGCGTCTATGGCGTGCCAGCAAGGTACGCGCCAACGGCAGTATGTCGCGGACACGTTCGCGCAACGGTGGCATGGTCAGCGGAAAAACGTTCAGCCGGTAAAACAGATCTTCGCGGAACCTGCCCGCCGCCACCTCTTCGCGCAGACGACGGTTGGTGGTCGCCAGCACGCGCACATCCAGTTGTATCAGTTCACGGCCGCCGAGGCGCTCCACCTCCCGCTCCTGCAGCACCCGCAACAGCTTGGCCTGCAACGACAAGCTCATTTCCGATATCTCGTCCAGCAGCAGAGTGCCGCCCTGCGCCTGTTCGAACTTCCCGGCACTGGCACGCGTCGCGCCGGTAAACGCACCTTTCTCGTACCCGAACAACACCGCTTCGAGCATGTTGTCCGGTATCGCGGCGCAATTGATGGCGATGAACGAACCGTCGCGGCGCGCCGAATTGGCATGAAGAAAGCGGGCCAGTACCTCTTTCCCGGTACCCGATTCACCCCCGATCAGCACGGTCGCGTCACTCTGCGCCACCCGCCGCGCCAGCTCAACGATTTCACGGCTGCGCAGATCCTCAGCGATGATCTCCGGCGGCGACTCGGTCTGACGCGGCATGTAGCGGCGCACCTTGTCGATCAGCGCCGTCGCCTCGAAGGGCTTCGCGAGATAGTCGGCGGCACCCAGCTTCATGGCCTCGACGGCGCGCTCAACCGTGCCGTAAGCGGTCATCACAAGCACCGGGATGGACGAATGGCGGGCACGCAATTGCCTCAGCAAGGCGTAGCCGTCCATGGGCCGCATCTGCACATCCGTGAGCACGAGGTCGATGGGTTCCGCCTCGATCCGCTCAAGCGCCGCGTAACCGTCCGCGGCCAGACGGGTCTCGTAGCCGGACAGTCGCAATGTGTCGGCAAGTGCTTCGGCGAGATCCAAATCGTCTTCGACAATCAGTATGCGGGCTATCATGTTCGTTTACTCCAGACATCAACATCACTGCGGGGTCTTGGCAGAGACAACTCGAACGTCGCCCCGCCCTGCGGGTTGTCCGAACAGCTCACATTGCCGCCGTGATCGAGCGCGGCCGCTTGGGCCACGGCCAGTCCCAGGCCGGTGCCGCCGTCACGGGTGGAAAAGAAGGGATCGAAGATCCGGTCGCGAATGTCGGCCGGCACCCCCGCCCCGTTGTCGCTGACGACGATGCGGTAACGGTCGTCGTCGGTATTCAAGCCGATGCGGACAGTCACGCCGGATCCGCCGTGATCGATCGCGTTGTTCAACAGATTGACGATGACGCCGATCAGCGCATCGCGGTTACCCGGTATCGTCAGCGGCGAGCCATCGCCTTCGAAATCGGCCTCGAGCGACGCGCCGCCGTTACTGCAGCGCGGGCCGACGGTGTCGACCGCCTCGCGCAACGCACGTCGCAGATCCATGGGTGCGGCAATAAACCGGCCGCCACGCGCAAAACTCAACATATCGGCGATCAGCCGTTCGGTGTGGCGCAGGCGTCCGAGCAGCTTTTCGCCGAAGCGCGCATGCTCCGGTGCATCGACCCGGGCACTGGCCAATTGGCTCGCATACAGTACGGCGGCGGATAGCGGCGTGCGTATCTGATGCGCCAGCTGCGCCATCATTTCGCCCATCGCGGAGAGCCGCTCCTGGCGCTGTACCTGGGCTTCGAGCTGACGCTGCTCGGTGACGTCGACCAGCAACATGATCTGCCCCCGATCGTCCATCACCCGGCGGCTGACGCTCACCCGCATGCTTTCGGCCAACAACCATTCGCCGTCGTTTACCCGCTCGACCAGGCGCTCGTGGAGAACTTCCCGCCAAAGGCGGCCCCAGGCAAGATTCGGGAAGAGCTTCTCGGCCGCCCGGTTGAAGCGGTCGATGCGGCCACGCCCGTCGACCAGCAACACGGCCGCCGGCAGAATTTCGAGCAGACCGGTGAGGCGATCGGATAACTGCTGGTTTGCGACTTGCGCCTGGCGTTGCGCGAAACGGCCGGCAGACGCCGCCGCACCAAACTCTGTGATCCGGGCCTGCAGCGCTGCGTAGGCGCGGGTCAGGCTCAGCGACAGTTCGTTGGATCGTTCGAACGCCCGTACCAGTTCGCGTGGGTCGTGGATTTCAGTCGATACTGTTGACGACATACCTGTAGTGCCAATGGGTCGTTATCTGACCCAATCTATGCAAACAGTATGCCTAAGTTAATTCTATTTATTTATCAAAAGGTTAGGGAAAGAACGGAAATCCCGCGTCAGAGACCCGTCAGCTCATGGCCGCGTTGCAGTCCGTATTTGCGCAGTTTTTCGACGAGCGTCGTGCGCCGCATCTTGAGCCGCTTGGCAGCGTGTGCGACCACGCCGTTGGACTCGTCCAGCGCCTGGCGTATGAGATTTTGCTCGAGCGTGGCCAAATGGGCCTTTAGATCGATACCCGTATTGGGCAGGCGTGGCATTTGCACCACCGTACCGGGATCGTCGCCGGGACCGGTGAACTCAGGAAGGTCTTCCGCTTCCGCCAGGCTTTCGTTGACCGGAATACCCGCACGGAATTTTTCCGGCAGCTCGACGACATCGACCACCCCGTAGGGGTATAGAATCGCCAGACGCTCGATCAGATTTGCGAGCTCGCGTACGTTACCGGCCCAGCCGTAGTGTTGCAGCGCCGTCGTGGCAGCCGGCGTCAAGCGCACCGAGCCGCGTTTTTCGTGCTCGATCCGGGAAATCAGATCGTTGATCAGGATGGGGATGTCCTCGACGCGCTCACGCAACGGCGGCATTTCGATCGGAAACACATTGAGCCGGTAATACAGGTCTTCGCGGAACTTGTCGTCCGCGATCATGGCCTCCAGATTGCGGTGGGTCGCCGCGATGATGCGCACGTCACAGCGGATGGTCCGGTTGCTGCCGACGCGCTCGAAGGTGCGTTCCTGCAAAACACGCAGCAGCTTCACCTGCATGTGCAGGCTCATGTCCCCGATCTCATCGAGAAACAAGGTACCGCCTTCCGCCATTTCGAAGCGACCCTGCCGCGCCGTGATGGCGCCCGTGAATGCGCCCTTCTCGTGCCCGAACAATTCGCTCTCGAGCAGATCGCCGGGTATGGCACCGCAATTGACGGGTACGAACGGTTTGCCGCGACGCTTGGAGTGGTAATGCAGCTTACGCGCCACCACCTCCTTACCGGTCCCGGACTCGCCCAGGATGAGCACCGTTGCATCCGATCCGGCGACCTGCTCGACCATTTTGTTGATCCGACGCGTCGCACGACTGTTGCCGGACAGACTACGGAACAGCTCCAACGGCCGCCGTACGCCCTCGCCATAACGTTGGTTTTCGTTGAATACCTGGGATTTGTGCAACAAACCGGAGACCGCGTCGAAATGCGTCGGGACGCGCAGCACGCCGAGCACGTCGCCGCTGATCATCAGCGAGTCGTCACCCTCCTCCTGGATCTGGAACAGTGCCGGCCTGGGGTCGGCGGCGGCCACTGCGTCCAGTACGGACTGACGTGAATCCGGCGCCGCACGCGCGCTCAGGAATACCGCTACGGCGCGTTCGCCCGGTTCGCGGCAGACCCTGGACACCGTTTGTGCGTCATCACCCAGATCCACGTCGCAGTCGATGAACTCGAACACCGTCCGCAGGTAGTCACGCGTGGCCGACTCAGGCGCCACGACCACGATCCGGTTACTGCGCAGCGGCTGGTCCTTTCCGTTGGTTTCGTTCATCTGCAGCGCACCTGAGCGTCAACACTCAATCGTGATTGGGGTTTGCATACGCATCAGCTCGAATGCGCATCGATCGTTGCGAAACTAAAGTCCGTGAGCCTCGGGAAGTTAAGCATTATCGCAGTAAAATGTCAAAATTACGGCATTTCGACAACTTCCGCCACCTGCCGAACGCGCGTATTTCGCTTGACACCTTCGTCAAGGACTCTAGATTAGGAAGCCCGAATATATCTGACAGACTGCAAATTGGACGAAATTCCCCTTAGCGTGCTCGGCGTGACGCTGTTTTGCCTGCTCCTTATGTCCGCTTTTTTTTCGGGCTCGGAAACCGCCCTGATGACCATAAACCGGTACCGGTTGCGCCATCTGGCCGATGCCGGACACCGGGGCGCCCGGCTGGCCGCGCGCCTGCTGGAGCAGCCCGACCGGCTGATCGGCCTGATCTTGTTGGGAAACAATCTGGTCAATATCTTGGCGTCCGCGATCACCACCATTATGGCCTTGCGCATCGGCGGCGAGGCCGGCCTGGCAGTGGCCACCGGCATGCTGACCCTGGTCGTTTTGATCTTCGCCGAAGTCACCCCGAAAACCTTGGCGGCGCTCAACCCGGAGAAGGTGGCCTTTCCCGCCGCCGCAATCTACACGCCGCTGATGTGGCTGGCCTATCCCCTGGTATGGCTGGTCAATCGCATGGCGCATGCCATACTCCACCTGCTCAAGGTGTATCCGGACGATGCCGAGGGTGACGCGCTGAGCCGCGAGGAGCTCCGCACGGTGGTCAACGAAGCCGGTGCGATGATCCCGAAAAAGCACAAGAAGATGCTGCTCAACATTCTCGATCTGGAACATGCGACGGTCGAAGACATTATGATTCCGCGCCATGAGATCGACGGCATCGACATCGAGCAGCCACTGGACGACGTCCTCGAGGATCTGGAGAAAATGCCCTACACGCGGGGCCTGGTGTACCGCAACAATATCGACAACATCCTGGGTTTCATCCACGCACGCCGCATTATGAAGGCGCTGCTCAAAGGCGAATTGACCAAAGCGACGCTCGAGCAACTGGTGCGCGAACCGCACTACATTCCCGAGGGTACGTCGTTGAATCGTCAGTTGATCAACTTCCAGCGCGACAATCGCCGTGTCGGTCTGGTCGTCGACGAATACGGTGACGTCATGGGGATGGTCACCATCGGGGATCTGCTGGAGGAAATCGTCGGGCAGTTCACCACCGATCCATCCGATGAAATCTCGGACGTGCAACCCACGGAGGACGGCAGCTTTCTGGTCAATGGCACCGCCAGCGTACGCGACCTGGTCCGCACGATGCATTGGGAACTGCCCACCGACGGGCCCAAAACCATGAACGGGCTGATTATCGAATACCTGGAAGCGATTCCCGAGCCCGGTACCAGCCTGTTGATCGCCGGCTATCCGATCGAGATCATTCAAGCGCAGGACAACGCCGTCAAGACGGTGCGTATCCGGCCGCAGGACCGGCGCACACCCGTCGCCGTCGAACAATGACCGGAACAGTTCCGCTATTCCGCTTTGCAAAGCCTTGCCAGACACCACGCGAAACGCACCCTGGAGACCGTCCAACCGAAGGTTGTAGCGCGAGGGCGGACATCATGCTGCGGGTTGAGTGCACGAATCACGGGTTTTGGCGTCCGTTGAGGCCATGGTCTTCGACGGTACGTTTTGTCGTGATCGGTATTCCGAAAAATCTGGCATTGCCTCTTGCCCGATCGGACTCAAGGTTTGCGCGGCATGGCCGCCTCTTTGTGTCATCGATTTGCCCGTTGAGGAAGAAGCTTCATGTCCCATCCGGCTCCCGCTGAACGGCGGCGTTTTCAACGCATCGTCTTGGAGCGCGCGGCTACGTTATCCGTTGACGGCCAGACGATCGACTGTGTACTCATGGATATTTCGCTCAAGGGGGCG
Organism: uncultured Chromatiales bacterium; assembly: GCA_965368585.1. GTDB lineage: Bacteria > Pseudomonadota > Gammaproteobacteria > Chromatiales > Chromatiaceae > JARRQB01. Next base: position 31,641 of record CBDUNM010000019.1, read on the forward strand.
CTATTGAGCTTCGATGTCGACTGGCAACCCGAAATCGGCAAGCGCATTGATCTGCTGGTACTGCTATCGCCAAACGCCGCCGCCTGCATACGGGTAACGGCGGAAATCGCGCACCTGGGCGATCGCCGTATCGGCGCCCACATTTATTCAATGGACATCGAAAGCGGCGAGAATCTGCGGCGCCTCGTCGAAGTCAATTTGGGCGATGCAACGCTGCTCGGGCGCGAACTATCGGCGATGATCAGCGATATCTGAGGCCATCTGCCACCGCTTCACTCGTCACCTCCGGGTTTCAACCACTCGGCGAAACCGTCCGGCAGCGGCGTAATCGCCCCGCTGTCCGACCAGCCGTTCTGGCGCGCGGTCGCGTCGATCGCCCGCAGGCGCTGCGCATCCAGGGGATGGCTGCTGAAGATGGCGGGAACCTGCACATCACCCGCGGCGTGCCGTTTTTCCTGAATCACCTCGAACAACGCCCGACCGCCGTTGAGATGTCCGTAAACCTTTTGCTGCACGGCCAGGGCCACCGCATCGGCGCCGCGCTCCATGGCGCGACCGTAGTGCAGCTGCGTATAAATGCCGGCTTTGCCCAACGCACCGAGATGGGTATCGCCGAAAAACAACCCGACCAGCGTCTGGATGGCAACGCCCTGCCCGATGCTGATGATAGGATCGCGGCGCAGCACGTGGGCAATCTCATGCGCCAGCAACATGGTCAACGCGTTTTCGTGGGGCAGCTCTTCCAACAACCCCCTGTACAGCAACACATTGCCGCCCAGGGTCGCAAAGGCGTTGAAGGTGTCGGCGGCGCGGAAGTGAATCCGCACCCGCATGTCTTCGGGCAGATCCATGGCGGCGGCAACGCGCACACCCAGCTGGTCGAGATACGCCTGAAGCTCCGGACCGGCATCGCTGTCGATGGTGGCGGGCGGCACCAGAGCCGCCTCTTTCTCGAATGGAATCAGGCGCATCAGATGCCCGCCGAACTGACCCACCAGCCATGATCCCGCCGCGATCAACAACAAAGCGGCGCCGCTCAGGAGCAGAAACTCCTTGAACGGATGGCGCTGACTGACGTTGATACCTTCCCGCATGACCGGGTTACGGTATTTCATCGGCCGTCAAACCGGAATCAGTGCCGTGCCGTAAGCCAGCACTTCGATACTGCCAATGGTATAACCGCCCCCCTTGGAGATGGACGCGGTTTCGTACTTGATGTTGAACACCAGCGACGCTCCCAGCGCCTGAGCCTCGGCCTTCATGCGCAATACCGCTTCGCGTCGGGCGCGATCCAGCAACGACTCGTACGGCGTCACCCGACCGCCGAACAAGTTGCGCAGCGCCGCGACGAAGCGCTTGAAGTAGTCCACCGAAACGACTGTGCTGCCCGTCACCAGCACCTGCTCGTAGCGCCGGTCTTGGGGCGGATAGCGGGAAGCAATCGCGGGCAATTGGTTGAACACCGCCTCGCGCTCGATGATCGATCGATAGTGGCGTTTTTCGGCAAACTGCCCGACCCCGTAACCCAGTGCAAGCAGCACTAAAAAGACAATGAGATCGAACATGCGTTACTCCAGAACGACCGCAGTACCGTACACGTAAATCTCCGCTGCCCCCTGGGCGACACTCGAGGTGGAAAACCTGACGTTCAGGATCGCGTTCGCACCGACCGCTTCGGCCTGCTGCCGCAGGCGCAGTAGCGCCTCGTCACGCGACTCCTGTAACAGCTCCGTGTAGCCCTTCAGCTCTCCGCCAAAGATATTCTTCAAGCCCGCCATGATATCGCGCCCCACGTGCTTGGCCCTGACCGAACTCCCCTGCACGAGGCCCAGATGTTCGACCACGGTCTTACCGGGAACGAATTCGAGATTACTGATCAACATGGCCCATTCCCTCGCTTACTTCCGAACACTGCCTGAGCATAACGCGACACCAGCGCCGCTCAAAACACCGCCTCCAGGGCCTCCGTCATGCGATTGACGGGAATGATTTGCATCCCTTTGATACCCTGCCTTGGCGCGTTGGCCTGCGGAACCACCGCCCGCTCGAAGCCGTGCTTGGCCGCCTCGCGCAGGCGCTCGACGCCGTTCGGCACCGGACGAACCTCACCGGCCAAACCCACTTCGCCGAACGTCGCCAACGCCTCCGGCAAGGGCCGATCGCGGAAACTCGACATGACCGCCAACAAGACCGGCAGATCCGCCGCCGTCTCGGTAACCCGGACGCCGCCCACAACGTTGACGAAGACATCCTGGTCGAAAGTGCCGATACCGCCGTGGCGGTGCAGCACCGCGAGCAGCATGGACAAGCGATTCTGTTCCAGGCCCAGGGCGACGCGGCGCGGATTGGCCAACGGGCTTTGATCGACCAGCGACTGCACTTCGACCAGCAGAGGGCGCGTGCCTTCACGCGTCACCAGGATCGCACTCCCCGGCACCTGTATCTGATGATGTGACAGGAAGATCGCGGAAGGATTGCTCACCTCCCGCAGGCCTTTATCGGTCATCGCGAACACGCCCAGCTCGTTGACCGCGCCAAAGCGGTTCTTGATCGCCCGAACCAGGCGATACGGGCTGCCCGCCTCGCCCTCGAAGTACAATACGGTATCGACCATGTGCTCGAGCACCCGCGGACCGGCCAGCGCGCCGTCCTTGGTCACATGCCCCACCAGGAACAGGCTGGTACCGGTCTGCTTGGCGTACCGCACCAGTTGCGCCGCCGATTCGCGCACCTGACTGACCGATCCCGGCGCGGATTGCAGCTGTTCGGAATAGAAGGTCTGGATGGAATCCATGACCATGACGCGCGGTCCTTCCTTGGCGGCGAGCGCCAGGATTTTTTCCACGCCGGTCTCGGTAAGCAGGCGTAGCCTTTCGACCGGCAGTCCCAGCCGCTGTGCGCGCAAACTGATCTGCTCCGCCGATTCCTCACCGCTGACGTAGAGCACCGGCAGTGTATCGGCCATGATGGCCAACGCCTGCGTCAACAACGTCGACTTGCCGATACCCGGGTCGCCGCCGATGAGCACGACCGAGCCCTGCACCAGCCCCCCGCCCAGAACCCGGTCCAACTCCGACAGTCCCGTGGAACCGCGCGCGGTGCGTTCGGCCGCGACATCGGAAAGATTCCGCACAGCCGATGCGCCGGGGTGACCGGCAAACCCGCTGAAACGCCCTGCGCCGGGACGCGCCACGGATGGCGCGGCGGCTTCTTCGATGGTATTCCAGGCACCACAGTCCTGGCATTGCCCCGCCCACTTGGGCGACTGCCCGCCACAGGCCGAACAGACGTAGACGGTCTTCGGCCCCTTGCTCAAGCGCCGCTGACCGGGCGGGCGTCAAAGCGCCATGGGCCAGGCCCGCCGGCGCCCCGCAACCGCCTGCGCGCCCGGGGCTTATCAATAGCCCTGATCGCCATACACGTCCTGCACGTAGTTTTCGAACTTGGTGTACTTTCCCAGAAAGGTCAGGCGGGTGGTGCCGATGGGGCCGTTGCGTTGCTTGCCGATAATGATTTCCGCGATGCCTTTGTCCGGACTCTCTTCGTTGTAGACTTCGTCACGGTAGATGAAGATCACCAGATCCGCGTCCTGTTCAATCGCGCCGGACTCGCGCAGGTCGGACATGATGGGGCGCTTGTTGGTGCGCTGCTCGAGACTGCGGTTGAGCTGCGACAGTGCGATAACGGGTACTTCAAGATCCTTGGCCAGGGCCTTGAGACTGCGCGAGATCATCGAGATTTCGTTGGTGCGGTTCTCCGCCGATCCGGGCGCCTGCATCAATTGCAGGTAATCGATCACCACCAGCCCGAGCTGCCCCTGATCCCGCATCAACCGTCGGCAGCGCGCGCGCACTTCGGTGGGAGTCAGCGCGGCCGAATCGTCGATGAACAGCTTGGCTTCGGAGAGAATACTGACCGCCGAGGTCAAGCGCGGCCATTCGTCGTCTTCCAGCTTACCGGTGCGCACCCGGTGCTGATCGATACGACCCAGCGACGACATCATCCGCAGGGTCAGTTGCTCGCCGGGCATCTCCATGGAAAACACCGCGACCGGCCGGCCGGACTTGATGCCGACGTTTTCGGCGATGTTCATCGCAAAGGTGGTCTTGCCCATGGACGGGCGGCCCGCGACGATGACCAGATCCGCCGGTTGCAACCCGGAGGTCATGTTATCGAGATCTGAGAATCCCGTACTGAGGCCGGTGAAAGGGTCGTCGCTCTGGTAGAGGGTCTCGATCCGGTCGACGGCCTTAACCAGCAACCCCTTGATGGGTTCGAACCCCTGGCCTTTTTTGTTCCGTTGCTCGGCGATCTGGAAGACCTTGGATTCCGCCGTATCCAGCAGTTCGTCAACACCCCGCCCTTCCGGCTGAAAGCCGCTGTCTGAGATTTCCGTTCCCACCCGGATCAATTGCCGCTTCACCGAATGCTCGCGCACGATGTCCGCGTATGACCGGATATTGGCCGCACTAGGCGTATCGTTCGCCAGGGCGCCGATATACGCGAGACCGCCGATGTCGTTGAGCGTCCCCGCCTTTTCCAGCTCTTCGGCCAGGGTGACCACGTCGAATGGCCGATCGCTTTCCGCCAGGGCGCGCACCGCGTTGAAGATCAGCTGATGCTCGCGGCGATAGAAGTCGATGTGGCTGATGCGGTCGGCGATCTGGTCCCAGGTGGCGTTGTCCAGCATGAGGCCGCCCAACACGGACTGTTCCGCCTGAATCGAATGCGGCGGGATGCGTAAGGTGTCCGTCTCCGGGATTGCGCGGTCGATGGCTGGCTCGAAGGTCATGCGCCCTAGAATACCGCAAAACCCCGCCGCGTCAGACGGGCGGGGTCGAAATACTTGCCAACAGCGCGCAAACCATTATCGCGGCAACATTTAATGTCCGATAGTTTGACAACGGGTGTGGAGTTCCGTTGACGATACGTAGACGGCAGAGATGCAGCCGTCAAACCTGCACAGATGGATTGACAGCGTCCTCGCCGAAGGAACTCGCCACCCGCGAAGCCGAAATATTCGATGGCCGGTTTAAAAGCAGACGCGACGGGAGACCGAGCAGCTCACTCTTCACCGATGATATTCACTCGCAGTACCGCATTGACGTCGGCGTGCAGGTGCAGCGTGACCTCGTACTCGCCGGCGACCCGGAACGGGCCTTCGGGCAACCGCACTTCGCTCTTAGCGATTTCCACACCCATGGCTTCACATGCGGCCGCGATGTCGGCGGTACCGACAGAGCCGAACAGCTTACCCTCTTCGCCCGCTTTATGCGTAATGGACACGCCATCTGTCAGGGCATCGATCTGCACCTTGCGCGCCTCAGCCCGAATCAGCTTGTCTTGCGACTGTTGCTCCAACTTCGCCCGCTGCGCTTCGAACGCCTTGAGATTGTCCGCCGTGGCCGGCACTGCCCGCCCGGTCGGGATCAGGTAATTGCGGCCGTATCCGGCACGCACCTTGACCTTGTCGCCCAGGGTGCCCAAATTGTCGATCTTCTCCAACAGGATTACTTCCATCTTTCTCTACCTCGAGGTTCAGAACCCACCGGCCCTGAAACGTTATTCGTCACCGTTCGGTTTTTTGCGTTTTCGGGCCCGCGCCCGGAAATTAAACCACCCATCGGCATATCCGGCCGCCGACACCGCGGTAAAGCTGTGCGGCAAGCCGATGAACAGGATCACGTAGAAGCCGACCAACCAGCCGACTCCCGCCGCGAGCTGAGCCGTCAAGCCGTGCGCCAAAGCCAGTCCCTGCAGAAAAAACCCGGCCATCCCCACCATCGCCAACTGCCCGGGTATACCGGGGCCACCGCCGAAAACGCTCACCAGCAGCAAGACGACAACCAGAATCAGCAACCAGCGGCCCAGCCGCAGTGCGTGGAACTCTTCACGAAATCCGCCGGGGTTGTACAGCAACGCCTGCCAATAGCGGGCCAGAAACAGCGCGGCGGCGATCTGCAGCGCCCAGGTGGCCGCAATACCACCGACCATCCAGGGCGCGATGGCGTCGATGAATCCTTCGAGTTCAGCGGTCGTTGCCATGCCGTTGCCGGCCATCTGGCCGAACAGTTCCCTCAGGAAAGTCGACCAGACGGCGGCGGGGTCCTCGGCACCCAGATACTGCACCAACACCAACGCGAATCCACCGACCACCGCGGCCTCGACCGCCATCGGCAGGGAGCGCCAGGTCTTCAGCACATACGCCAGCACCAAAAGCGGGAGCCACAAACCCAGGCCGATCGCCAACAGTCCGAACGGCTTGCCCAGCAGCAACGCCCCGAATGCGCCCATGGCAAACAGCGCGATGGCGATGACCAGCGCCGCCTCACGCGGGCCGTTGCGCAGCGTCACCAGGCCAATGACGGCCGAACTGCCGATCGCCAAAGGCGGAAAAATGAGCCCCAACGCCGCCAACGTCACCGCGACCATCGCCGCCTGGGTGCGCCCGCGCATCAAAAATGCAGCGACGGCCTTCACTCGGTGTCCTCAACCATGCGGCGGCGCTGCTCAACCATGGACCGGGCTGCGCCGTTCCGGCCGGCTGGGGCAGCTATCGCGTTGAATCTAATGACCGTCGGAAAACGGCAACAACGCCAAAAACCGCGCCCGCTTGATGGCCGAAGCCAACTGGCGCTGATACTTGGCACTCGTGCCGGTGATCCGGTTGGGCACGATCTTCCCGGACTCGCTGACATTCTGCTTCAGCAGGTTCAGGTCCTTGTAATCGATGTACGTGATGCCTTCCGCGGTGAAGCGGCAATATTTCTTGCGGCGGAAAAAACGAGCCATCTTCAATCTACTCCTGCGGGTTGATCAAGCAGCGACACTGGTGTCGCTGTCGTCTTTCTCTTCGGTCTTGGCCAAAGGCGACGGTTCGGTCACCGCTTTCTTCAGCTTGAGCGTGAGATGACGCAGGACCGCATCGTTGAAGCGGAACGCGCTTTCCAGTTCGGCCAGGGTGGCCGCATCGCACTCGATGTTCATGAGCACGTAGTGCGCCTTGGGCAGCTTTTGGATAGGGTAAGCAAGTTGACGACGCCCCCAGTCCTCGAGGCGGTGCATCTTGCCTTCGGCGCCTTCGATCGTCGCGCGGTAGCGTTCGATCATGGCAGGCACTTGCTCGCTCTGGTCCGGATGAACCAGAAACACGATTTCGTAATGACGCATTGTCACTCCTTACGGTTTAAACAGCCTCCCACTCAGGGTGATGAGGCAAGGAGAGTCGGAACGACCGACTTGAAAGCCGCGAGATTATAGACAGGTTTGCTTGTAATCGCAATTGGCTGCAGGGTGACCGCGGCGACCCCTACGTTGGGGCAGCATCCAAGAACCTGCGCCCCGAGCAGACCGCCGGAGCCCAACCTCCCCGTTATCCGTGGCCGTTGCGCTGTCGTACGGCCTCGAACAGGCACACGCCCGTAGCAACCGACACGTTGAGGCTTTCGACCGTTCCGGCCATCGGCAAGTGCACCAACTGATCACACCGCTCGCGCGTGAGTCGCCGCATGCCTTTTTCCTCGTTGCCCACGATCAACGCCAGCGGACCGGTGAGATTGGCATCGAACAGCGAAAGCACCGCGTCACCCGCGGCACCCACCAGCCAGATCCCGCGCGCCTCCTGCAGCCAACGCAGCGTCCTCGCCAGATTGGTCACCTGGACGAAGGGTACGGCTTCCGCCGCACCGCTGGCTACTTTACAAACCACGGGGGTCAAACCGACCGCACGATCTTTCGGCGCCAGAACCGCGTGCGCGCCGGCGGCATCGGCACTACGCAGACAGGCGCCGAGATTGTGCGGGTCCTGCACGCCGTCGAGCACGAGCAGCAACGGCGGCTCCTGCAAACCCTGCAGCAAGGCTTCGAGATCCGCCTCGTCCCCTGCCGCGGGTGCCAGGGTCGCGGCGACGATACCCTGATGGTTGGCACCCGGCGCCAATCGATCCAACTCGACCTTGGCGACGGGCTGCGGCCTGACGCCGGCCGCGATGAGCTCACGCAACAAAGCACGCAACCGCTGGTCGCGGCGCTTGGCATCGAACCAGACCTGGGTCAGTCGCTCCGCGCCATGGCGCAACGCCGCACGCACACCGTGCAGACCGCTGATCCGGTGGCCGTCCACGGCCGTCACTGCTGACGTTGGCCGTGCCCGCCCGCTCCGCGTTTCTTGCCGCCGCTGCGCTTGGCGGCCCCGCGTCTGCGTTTCGACCGGTCACCTTGCGATTTCGCGTCTGCCACCGGTTTGCCTCCCTCCGCCAACACAAAATCGATCTTGCGGTCGTCGATATTCACCGCGGCGATCTTGACCTGCACGGTATCGGCCAGGCGATAGGTCTTACCGGTACGCTCCCCGGTCAGACGATGCCCTATCGGGTCGAAGTGAAAGTAGTCGTGATCCAACGCCGTGATATGGACCAGTCCGGTCACATAGACTTCTTCGAGTTCGACGAAAATGCCGAAGCTGTTTACGCCGGTAACCACACCCCAATGCGACTCACCCACCCTGTCGAGCAGAAACTCGCACTTGAGGGTATCGACGACATCCCGGGTCGCTTCGTCGGCACGCCGCTCGGTCATCGAGCAATGTTCGCCCATGGTCTTCAGGTGCGTTTGCGAATACTCGAAGTCCTCGCGGCTGCCGTCCAGCAATAAGTGGTTGATCGCCCGGTGCACCATCAGATCGGGATAGCGCCTGATCGGCGAGGTAAAGTGCGCATAAGCCGGAAATGCCAAGCCGAAATGACCGACGTTCTCTGCGCTGTAAACCGCCTGCATCATGGATCGCAGCAGCACCGTCTGAATCATGTGCGCGTCGGCACGACCCTGGACGCGCTCCAACAGGTCCGCGTAGTCCTTCGCCGTGGGCTCCAGACCACCTTCGAGCCGCAGTCCAAGCTGACCGAGAAACTGATGCAGGTCGGTGAGTTTTTCCGGACTGGGGCGTTCGTGGATACGGTACAGCGCGGGTATTTTCCTGCGCAGCAACAGGCGCGCCGCCGCCACATTGGCCGCCAGCATGCATTCCTCGATGATGCGGTGGGCATCATGCCGCACCAAGGGGACGATCTCGACCGGCTTGCCGTCCTCGCCAAACCGGAAACGCGTTTCCGTCGTATCGAAATCGATCGCACCACGCACGCTGCGGGCGGCGTGCAGGACCTGATAGAGTGCGTAGAGCTCGTGCAGATGCGGCAACAGTGCGGCATGGCGCTGGCAGAGCTGTGGATCCCCTTCCAGCAGCATGTCGCCGACTTCGTCATAGGTCAGTCGCGCGTGGGAGCGCATCACCCCCTGGAAGAAACGTGATCGATACAGTTTGCCCGACGGATCAAAGAACAGTTCAGCCGTCATGCACAGCCGATCGACCTCCGGGTTAAGCGAACACAGACCGTTGGACAACACTTCGGGCAGCATCGGGATGACGCGATCGGGGAAATAGACCGAGGTGCCGCGCTTGTACGCCTCTGCATCCAGCGCCGTGCCCGGGACCACATACGCGGACACGTCGGCGATGCTCACCAGCAGCCGCCAGCCCTTGGCCTTGCGTTCGCAATACACCGCATCGTCGAAATCGCGCGCGTCGGCGCCATCGATAGTCACCAGCGGCAGATGGCGCAGATCCTCCCGAACCGCCTTGGCCGGTTCAGGGACGTGCTCGCCCAGATCGGCGATTTCCGCCTCGACCGCTTCCGGCCAAGCCACCGGAATGTCGTGTGCGCGCAACGCCACCTCGGTTTCCATGCCCGGCGCCATATGGTCGCCCAGCACTTCGACAATGCGGCCGATCGGCTGCTTCCAATCACCCGGCTGCTGGATGATCTCCACCAGCACCATCTGCCGATCGCCTGCGCCGCCGCGATGTTCATCAGGAATCAAGACCTCGTGAATCTGGCGTTTGTTATCCGGGATCACGAACCCGACGCCCGATTCGAGGTGCAGCCGGCCTACCAGGCGCTCGACACCGCGTTCCAGTACCTCGACCACCGCGCCCTCGCGCCGGCCACGATGATCGATTCCCGTCACCCGGGCGACGATTCGGTCGCCGTGCCACAACTGTTTCATCTGACGCGCCGACAGAAACAGGTCGTCCCCGCCCTCGTCGGGGCGCATGAAACCGAAACCGTCCGCGTGACCGATGACCCGGCCGGCCACCAGGTCGCGCGTATTGACCACGCAATAGCCGCCGCGCCGGTTTCGTACCACCTGCCCGTCGCGTTCCATCGCGCCAAGCCGGCGCGACAATGCGACCGATCTCTCCTCGTCTTCGCTGAGCTGCAGCTCTGCCGCGATGTCTTTGAACTTTAGAGGCTTTCCCTGTTCCTCCAGCAGGCTCAGGATAAACTCACGGCTCGGAATCGGGTTCTCGTACTTGCGCGCCTCGCGGGCCTGGTAGGGATCTTTGGGGGCGAGGCGGGATGAGCGCTTTTTGTTTTGCGGCACGGTCACTCCGTTATGTGGCGCGTTTAAAATACACGGCTATTGTATCGTTGCCACGTAGCCTGTGTCGCTGTAGAATCCGCGATTCCGTTCTTGTGAGGCTACGATAACTCGTCGTCTCTTCTCGATGCCGAGGTGGCGGAATTGGTAGACGCGCATGGTTCAGGTCCATGTCTGGGAAACCAGGTGGAGGTTCAAGTCCTCTCCTCGGCACCAAATCGCTGGGACCCTCGAAGTTTTACTCTACATGGTCCCGTTATGAAGGCATGTCCAAACAATCGCCACTCTGCCGCGAAGCGCGCGTTGTGGGGCCTTCTGCGCTGCTCACATACGCCTTTACGCCTAATAAACCCTGCTTCTCGAACTCGCCACGCCTTGGCCTCACGAAAACATTTAACATTGTCAGAGGCACTCTCAACCAAGCGCCATCGCCGCAAGGCAACTTCGGCCGTCTGCGCAAACTGTTGATTGGGTAACCAAGAGCTCAGCCAGATCGAACGGCGCTGTACTCGTCGGGCCGCGTGGCTTGCGAATTTCGCCACCGCCAGGGTGTGGTCGAGCCGCACCATTCCCCAGCCCCCTCCCAATGTTCAGTGATCGGCCATCACGGCACTGTCTCACTCAGCATCTCCCGCAAGGCGTTTACCCGCTTCGGGAAATCCTGAAAATACCGCCGCTTTCCGGCATCCAGCGATCGCAATTGATCTTCGACGGTAGCCGACGACAAACGCACGCCGAAATCCGCTCCCGCACGCACACACACCCCATCCGTCATGCGCTCGATCATCAAATCGCCCAGTTCCTTGCGGTAGTGAGCGGGCTCCCAGAACCAGGCCAAGGCCTCACCTGTTACGCCGGACCCCGGCGGCGGTGCGGTCGAATATGCATCAAAGGCGCTGAAGTCCCACAGCGCCGCGACACCTTCAGCTTCGGCCAACTGCACCAGCCTGCGTTTCCACCGGTTGAACATGGCCCACTTACCTGCAACATCGATAGCGGCCAGATAATCGGCATGGTACGGGTTGATAAAGAGCATCACATCAACCTCGGCCGTTGCGGCAATCGCCAGCAGGAACCTGACGCTCTCGAAGTTGAACGACCAATCCTCGCTCGGTGGATAAAGGGTCAAACCCGGTCGAGCAAAGGTACGGACGATCTCTCGGTTCTTCTGCTGAAAGAGCACGAACTGGCCTTCGTGGTCGATGATATCTCTGTAGTCCCGCGCCGGATTGAAGCCGTCGGCCCGGCGCGTCGTCACGTTTGATGCGGCTTGCGACAGGAGGGTGACCCAAGAGTCGGAGAAGGCACCGAGCGACAGCAGTGCATCGCGCGCGTCGGTCAACCATTGCCAGCGATAACCCCCGTTGGGTTCGCCGGCAGCGGTCACGGGTAAGCGGGCGTCCGTCTCGTTCGCCTCCCCTGGCCAATCGGTTCGCCTAGCGCTACTGAGGAAATCGCGGAAATCGAGCCCCCAGGCGATGCGCTGCACGCCGCCCTGGGCAATCGCCGCCTGCAACAGGCGCGCTTGCGTGTAGAGATCAGCCCCCGGCACGCCGGCGTTGTAAACGGGCCTATGGTCTCGACCCCAGCAGTCGTGCGCAGGATCGATCCCCAACTCGGGCCTTGAATTGCCTCCGACTACCGTCTTCGGCGATGCACGAACCAGCTGGTAAGGCTTGACAATGGTTACACGCGTCCCCGCCATAGGCTTCAGGTCATTGATGCCCGCTATCCTGGGCGCACCAAACAGGGCATAGGGGTCAATCAGAAAATTAGCCAGGACGGCGGATGAGGTCACCAATACGAATACGACCGCCCACAACCAAAAGAAGCGCCGATGGCTCATCTTGTCTACCCTAGGAGGCTGTCGGACTATGGATGAAGCTACTGCGAAGCCGGCAGAGCGGCCCAAATATCCCCGGATTATCGTTACATAGGCCCGCTTTGCGCCTCAAATCCGGAAAATTTTGCCCTTGCCCTCCCACCTTCTCGCCACGATCCTCCATTATCCGACAGCCTCTAGAACTGGAAATAGAGGAATTCGGATACGCTGGTCAGCGCCAGGACCCCGAGCGCGGCGACTGCGCCGCTGAACAACGCCCACCGCAGCGAGGGCTTCCAGAATACCCGAGCCAATGCGCGCGGCGCCACATCGATTGCCGCGCCCGGGGCAGTCCGGTGGCGCGACAACGCCGGCCTGAAACGCTTCATCAGCTGTTGGGTATTCGGCATGAACAGGGCGATGAACAGCAGTGCCGACACCCAGGTGTAGGTCGACACAAAAACCTGGCCGCCACCCAGGTCACTGTGGACACCCAGCGCAGCGAGGAACTCCGCCAGCGGCCCCAGCCGCACGTAGATCGCGTTCGGCAGGGAAACGCCGTTGACGCCAAGCATCCCCTCGATTATCGCCATCGCCGCAGAAAAATCCGCAGCGCGGAAGAAGACCCAGCCGACAACCACTGCCAGAAAAGTGATAAGCCAAGACAGCAAGCGCCCCAAGGGTGACGGCCCGGCCAGCACACCGCCTCCCAGCCGGCGGATTTGATGCCAGGCGTGATTGACCCCCAGGTAGGCACCATGCAAGGCCCCCCAGACCACGAAAGTCCATCCCGCGCCGTGCCACAGGCCACCCAGGATCATGGTCACCATGAGATTCAGGTAGCGGCGGCCCTTGCCCTTGCGGTTGCCGCCCAAAGGGATATACAGGTAGTCACGCAAGAAACGCGACAGGGTCATGTGCCAGCGACGCCAGAATTCCACGATGTTGGTCGCCTTGTAAGGCGAGTGGAAGTTCAGCGGCAGGCGAATCCCAAACATCCTCGCCGCGCCGATTGCCATATCCGAGTAGCCTGAAAAATCGAAATACAACTGGCAAGTGTATGCGAGCGCGCCACCCCAGGCCTGGAGCAACGCCAGTTCGGCCCCGTCGGCGGCCGCATCGAATACCGGCGTGGCATACACCGCCACGCCATCGGCCAATACCGCTTTCTTGAACAATCCGATCGCGAAGATCGTCAAGCCAACCGTCAAGTTGCTCATCCTGGGTCTGAGATTCTCCCGCAGCATGAACTGCGGCAGCATCTCTTTGTGATGGACGATAGGCCCGGCTATCAACTGCGGGAAGAACGTCACGAACAACGCATAGTGCGTGAAGCGATACTCCTTGGTGATGCCTTGGTAAGCGTCGGCCAGGTAGGCGATCTGCTGGAATGTGAAGAACGATATCGCCAGCGGCAGGACGATCTCGCCAAGATCGATGTTTCCGGCAAACACGGCGTTCAGGTTTGCAACGATGAAGCCGGCGTACTTGTAGTAGGCCAACAAGCCGAGGTTGAAAGCGACCCCGGCAACCAGCAGCACCTTGCCCTTGGTTCGCTCCGCGCGCTTTCTGGTCCCGGCCAACCATTCACCGACGGCGAAATTGACCGCCATCGACGTCAGGATCAAGAGCAGGTAGACGGGATTCCACCACCCGTAAAAAAACAGCGACGCCAGGACCAGCCAAACCAGCGCCGGCTCGTGCCATCTGCGCGCCAACCAGAAGAAGACGAAGAACGTGATTGGCAGGAACAGAAAGATAAACTCATACGAATTGAATAGCATCTCGAACGCGCACTATCTATTAACCGCAGACTCTCGAATTGTTCTTTATGGAAGGTTTACAGGGATCACGCCGTATCCGGGGCAACCGACCCGCCGGCCGCCGCTCGCAACGCGATCGTCGTCGGCGCACTACCGAAAATGTACAGACGGAAAAGCGGCGCGCAGTGTAGCATCTGCCCATGCCCGTCGCCGCAACGGATTGGCATGCGACTCGGGGCGCATGTCTGTACTTCATAGCGTCACGATCCGTGACTTCCTTATCGCGTGTACAACGGATCGCGTACCGGGCGAATAAACGCTCCCGGACAGCCGCCGTCGCGCTTTATGTCGCCGCAGGCGACGCGATCGGTTCGCCGGCTATCCGTGGCGCTGGCACGCCGCGCCACGACGAGCGGGTGGCCAGCCTCGCGGACCGCCGGGACGCGCGTCGGCAGATTGATCAAGCCGCGTATCCTGGGTCGTCCATGGCGAGGACTCAACACGGCGGCGCCACACGTCAAAGCGCGCGCTTAGCGCCGCAGCTACGACCACACCGGGAAAAATCCTTTCATATAATTATCAGATAGTTGCAGGCAAGATGTAACGGTTCATCAAGGCTCGGGCCCCCGCAACGGCATCACTCCGCATACGCCGCCCGCGCCAGGACTCGCGGACGGGCCAGTCGCGACGGCAACGTTGCGCAAGTTGCGCTTGGCGGGTTCGGCCCAGCCGCGCGCCGATCGGATCCCCAGCCAACCCGACGGCCACCGCACCGAGCAAGCCCCAGGCGTGTCTGGCGCGCCAACGGCGTTCTGCGGCGTCCCCGGTCACGACGGCGCAAGCGTTGGTTGTTTTTTTACCGATCGAGACTATTCTGATGCAGTGCAACTGAGCGCGCTTACCCAGAATTGTGGGCAGCAGCAAGGCATATTCTTGAACACCGGAGTACGCCCTGCTGCTCATTGTGCGTTGCAGCAAACCGGCTGCGACGGTTATAGTGGAAGACGCCCAGACTAATTCAAACGCGTCGTGTTCCAAAACCGCGATGGTTTTGGGAGCGGCTCAATTTTATTCTCGGAGGAGCCCCCTATGAAACAACCCGTCAGAGTCGCCGTCACCGGCGCCGCCGGCCAGATTTCCTACGCCACGTTGTTCAGAATTGCCGCCGGCGACATGCTCGGCAAGGACCAGCCGGTGATCCTGCAGTTGCTCGAGATTACGCCGGCGCTCGGCGCGTTGGAGGGGGTTCGCATGGAACTCGACGACTGCGCCTTTCCACTGCTTCAGGACATCGTCTGCACCGATGACGCCAACGTGGCATTCAAGGATGTCGACTATGCGCTGCTGGTGGGCGCCAAGCCGCGCGGGCCGGGCATGGAACGCAAGGACCTGCTGATGGACAACGGCGGCATTTTCGGTCCCCAGGGTAAAGCCCTGAACGACCACGCCAGCCGCGACGTGAAGGTCCTGGTCGTGGGTAACCCGGCCAACACCAACGCGATGATCGCCATGAATCATGCACCAGACCTGGATCGACGCCAGTTCACCGCCATGACCCGGCTGGATCACAACCGCGCCCTGAGTCAGTTATCGGCCAAGCTGAACTGCCACACCACCGACATCCAGAAGATGATCGTCTGGGGCAACCATTCGGCCACCCAGTACCCCGACATTCACCACGCCTTGGTCAAGGGCCAGCCGGCCCGACCGATGGTCGACGACAGCTGGCTGACCGACGATTTCATCCCGGTGGTTCAGCAACGCGGCGCGGCGATCATCAAGGCGCGCGGCGCGTCGTCCGCCGCCTCCGCCGGGTCCGCGGCAATCGACCACATGCGCAGCTGGGCGCTGGGTACGGCCGAAGGCGACTGGACCAGTATGTCGGTCCCCAGCGACGGCAGCTACGGAATCGAGGAAGGCATCATCTACTCCTACCCCTGCGTGTGCAAAGGCGGCAAGTACGAGATCGTGCAGGGCCTGGAAATCAACGCCTTCAGCCGCGGCAAAATGGACGCCACCAAGCAGGAACTGTTCGAAGAGCGCGAAGCGGTCAAACACCTG
The DNA here is from genome assembly GCA_965368585.1 of uncultured Chromatiales bacterium. Classification (GTDB taxonomy): domain Bacteria; phylum Pseudomonadota; class Gammaproteobacteria; order Chromatiales; family Chromatiaceae; genus JARRQB01. Next base: position 47,724 of record CBDUNM010000019.1, read on the forward strand.
CTCGGGAGCTAGACCGGGCTAACACCACGATGTCGATGCCGGGCCGCAGCGCCCGGCATATTTTACGGCCCGACATGAGGGTACGGGCAAAAAATCGGCCCTTCACAGCTCCCTCGAGCGCATGTAATGCACAAACAGGTCCGGCGACAGTTCCCGCAACTGACGACGCAGTTCGATCGCCGCCTTGCGGGGCGCCGCCTGGTTCCGCGAGTCTTCGGTTTGCAGCCGATGGACAAGCAAGTAGGCCGGCGGACAGCCGCTGCCGTTGTCGCGAGCGTCCAGCTGACCTGCCAGCCCCGGCCGCAGCAACAACAACCAGGCGGGAAAGTCGGCGGGTGCCAATGCCGGTTCCAGTGCGACGAATTCGCGCCACGACCGTTGCAGAGCCGAATCGGCCCCGGTCGCTATGGCGGCGGCATGATCGGGAAACGACCAGCACAGTCGAAACCAAGCCTGCAGCGCAGCGACCTCGCGGTGCAGTCGCCCGCAGGCGTGTGCGTAGCGGGATAGCAGCAGCGGATGCCCGGGCCATGCCGCATCGCACTCAGCGGCCTTGACCGCACCCTCCCAATCGAAGGCGCGGATCGCGGTGAAGCTCGCGTGCAGTTCGGGCTGGGCGTCGTCGAGCGGCCGACCCTGCAGCGCCGCGCTGAGTCGGCGCCAATGCGGCACCAGCAGACTGCTGCTGTCGCGCCCCAATTCGCGCTCCGCCATCGGCTGCAGCGTTTGCTGCAGATAGCGGAGTTCCTGCTCGCAATCGTGTACCGGCCCGGCCAGGCGGCTGCCTGCCTCGACCATTTGCTCCAGCGCTCCCAGGCGCTGATTTCCGGGATCGGCCTCGAACAAGCGGTCGAGCAATCTGCCGGCTTCGGCATAGTCGCGCGCCGTCAGTGACTGGACGATACCGTTGACCAGTCGGGATGCGGCGGCATCGATAAACAAATCCATCTGTGGTTGCTGCGCGAGCGGGCGGTATGCGGTGTGAAAACGCTCCTCACGGGTACCGTTGTCGCTGTAGCTGAGCGGCGCACCACCCGACGCGCCCCATCCCCGATAAGTCAGCCGCTCGGGCGCCAGACGCAACGCTTCAGCGTACTTCTCGGCCTCCGCCAACAATTGGTCCAATTGCTCCGGGTCACCGAACAAAACCTGTTCCAGACGCGGGATCTCGCCGGCACGCCAGCTTTCGTAGTCGCTGAAATCCAGCCGGCACTCGGCCAGCAAGAGCTCCAGCGGGTGATATTCGCCCTGTTCCAGCAACAGCCGGTCAACGGCGTCGCGTATCTCTTTGTTCATGATAGCGGCCTGAACAATTCTTCCACATCGTCCTCGGTCCATTGCGGATTGGCGCCTCCACCGCGATCGTACAAACCGTCGGCGAGCGCCTGTTTACGCGCCTGCAGCGCCTGGATCCGCTCCTCCACCGTACCGGTACTGATCAACCTGTAGACGAAAACCGGGTTTTCCTGGCCGATCCGATGGGCCCGGTCGGTGGCCTGGCGTTCCGCTGCCGGATTCCACCAGGGATCGTAGTGAATAACCGTGTCGGCCGCCGTGAGGTTGAGGCCGACGCCGCCCGCCTTGAGGCTGACCAGGAACAAGCGCACCGCACCGCTTTGAAAAAGCCCGATGGGCGTCGATCTGTCACGCACGTCGCCGGTGAGCTTGACATATTCGATACCCAATCCCTGCACGGCCTGTTCGATCAGCGCAAGCATCGAGGTGAACTGAGAAAACAGCAAAACGCGGCGCCCCTCTGCAATCATCTCGGGCAGCACGTCCAGGAGCCAGGCGAGTTTCACCGACGTTCTCGCCCGCCCCTCTGCGGCGACACCCAGCAGGCGCGGATCGCAACAGACCTGGCGCAACTTGAGCAAGGCACTGAGAATCACCATGCCGCTGCGGGCGACGCCTTTGTCGTCCACCTCCGCACGCACCCGCCGGTGCATGTCGCGGCGTATGTTTTCGTAAAGCTCGCGTTGTGTCTCCGTCAACTCCAGCGTATGCAGAATTTCGGTCTTGGAGGGCAGCTCGGGAGCTACCGCCTGCTTGGTTCTTCGCAGCAGGAATGGACGGATACGCCGCCGCAGGCGCTCGGCCGAACCTTCGTCGCCGTCGTTTTCGATCGGCTTACGGCAATACAGGCGGAACTGCCGCTCATTGCCCAACAGGCCCGGCAACAGAAGATCGAACAATGCCCAAAGCTCTCCCAGGTGGTTTTCCAGCGGCGTGCCCGTGAGGCACAACCGGTGTCTTGCCTTGCACTCGCGAACGATCGCGCTCGCCTTCGCCCGCGGGTTCTTGACGATCTGCGCCTCATCCAGGATCAGCAGGTAATATTCCTGTGCCAGCAGACGCTCGCGATCGCGCAGCAACAGCGGGTACGACGTGATCACCAGATCGAGCCGCGACAGTTCGTCGTACAGCGCGTGTCGCTGCGGTCCGTGCAAGACCCTTACCGCCAGGTCCGGCGCAAACCGCTGAGTCGCACCCCGCCATCCGTCCAACAGACTGGTGGGTACGACCACGAGGCTCGGCCCGGTCAGTCGTCCCTGCTCCTTCTCGCAAAGCAAATGGGCCAGCGCCTGGACCGTCTTCCCCAGCCCCATGTCGTCGGCCAGTATTCCTGCCAGGCGATGTTCCCGCAAGAACTGCAGCCAGTCCAGACCCTGTTGCTGATAGGGGCGAAGTTCGGTTCGCAGCCCTGCGGGCGCATCGACCCTGGGGATGGTCTCGATGTTGCGCAGCTCACCGGCCAACCTCTGCAGCTGTTCGTGGCCCAACCACCGCAGAGGCTCGTCGTCACCCGCATCGGCACTCAGCTCCGCCAGGCGCAAGAGCTGAAAGCGACCGAGCCGCAGGCGCTGCCGTTCGTCCAGGCGCTCGTCGTACAATTCATAGAACGTGTCCAGAATCTGGCGTGCGCGATCCCGGCCCAGCAACAGAAAGCGTCCGTCCGGCAATCGCAACGGCAGGCCGCGCGCTTCGACCGGGTCGCGCTCGCGGCGATCCTGCGGCTGGCTGCGCAACCATTGCGCCAGCAGCGGAAGCAGATTGACCCTGCGACCATCCAGCCTCACGCCGAAGGTTACGCTGCAGCGATCGCCCTCGAGCGTCTCCAACTCCCCATACCAGTGTTCGGCGCGCGCCAACCGGTAGGGAAAGTCCACGGCGACGCTGCAGCGCCAACCCTGCGCTGCCAACGCGTTGAAGTCGCGAAACTGCAAGTCCAGCCAGGGTAGCGGGTCGTCTTGCAAGGTCAGGCAGTCGCATTCCTGATGGACCTTGTCCTGCACGGACAGGCCATAAGCAACCAATTGCTCCAGGGCGCCGCGTTCGGCCTGTTCGTCGCGCGGCAGCCGTTTGAGCGTCGCATCGACGAACACTGCCGCGGGCGAATGCCGACCGACACGGATGCCGTGGTACTCGAACGACAGCATGGCCACAGGCCCGCCCCGGTCGCACAGCTGCAAACACGGTCGAGGTCTGGTGACCGGGTAGTCCTCGATGACGACGTCATGCAACGCAGGCCAAGCGACACCGGGATAGCGCCGCCGCAATTCGTTCGTGACGCGTGATACCTGTTCTGGGGGCACCGGCGCCATGGCCATCAAGGTTCCGACGAGGTCGGCGGGCATATCGGTCTGCAGTGGCACGCACCTGGCCCGCCGTTCGTCCAGATACCACGGCATGGCGAGCAACACGACCGGCTGCTTGTCCCAACTCAAGCGTTGACCGCCATGGCGGTCAAATTGCCAACAGGGCTTCACCGGCTGCGGTTCCGCCAGTGCGAGCGCGCGTCCACCAACGCTGTTCAAATGACAACGTCCGGTCGCCAGCATGGCGCGCAACATGCGCTCGCCCCGCGCACCCTGCAGCGATACGGGCAGCGTCCCGGCCACGCGGCGCAGCTCCGTGAGGATCTCGAGGTCGGCGCGCAGCAGGAAGCGCGGCGGGGTCCCCCGCAGCGCCCAGGCCGGTTCGTAGCGGCGATCGTCGCCACAGTTGCCGCCAGCGGTCGTTTTCACATACCGGGCGTCCGCACGCACGCTGGTCGAACTATCCTGCTCACAGCTCAGCACATACACGAG
>CBDUNM010000020.1:0-51773 GCA_965368585.1 uncultured Chromatiales bacterium
AGATCAGGCCAAGAGTTTCGGTGGCGATATCGCAGCCGCCGAGAATCTCCCCTTTGCGTGCAAATGATCTTGCATCAATCAGCCATATATCAATACCATCGGAAATCGCCTCGATTCCCGGTCGGTAAGATTGACCGAAAATAGTCGCCGCGCCGGCGTCGCGACCGGAGCTGGACATCGACCAGCGGCGGTTCTTCGATGCGGTGCGATAGCGAAGGCATGAACCCACCCCCGACGCCGGTCCTGTCCAGGGGACGTTCACCTGTCTTACCACCGGCTGCTAAGGTTACAAAATCACCGCTGACCAAAGTCCGACCAATGAATACACAACTCGATACGCCGATCCGCAACGCCGCCCGCGCATTCATCGTGCGCGACCAGAACGTGCTGCTGCTGCGCAAGCACGACGACGTCAAAGGCGAGCGCTACGCGCTGCCCGGGGGCTCCCAGGAGCCCGGTGAAACCCTGCACCAGGCCTTGTCGCGCGAATGCCTGGAGGAGATTGGCACCGATGTCGCGGTGCGCGATCTGCTGCACGTGGCGGACTATTTCAAGCCCCGCAGCACCGTCCCGCCCAGTACCCGCCAGGTGGTTGAATTTCTCTTCGCCTGCGACGTACCGGCCGACTATCGCGCACACAACGGCCACCGACCCGATAAGCACCAGATGGAAGTGGTCTGGGTACCGCAGAGAAACCTGGCGAACCTCCCTTTCCAGCCCGCTTCAATGGCGCACCGCCTGAACGGCGCCGCGGCACCCCTGATTTACCTCGGCATCATAGACTGACCATGCGCGTAGCTCGGAGTATCCGCAACAATCTGCGCTTTCTCATCGCCGAGGTCAGTTCCCAAATGAAGAATCTGGGCACCTACGCGGAAACCGGCTCGCCCGCCGTTGCCCTGCGGGTGCTCGACCGTGGCGGTTATGCCCGTAACTTGAAACTTCGGATCCACGAAAGTTGCGTCAGCCGCCTCGCCGCCAACGAGGACGGCGAAGTCGGTACGCTGGCCCTCCGGTCAATGGAATTCGTGGCCACCGACCTCGATCGCATCGCCGAACTCTGCCGTGAATGCGTGCGGCATATGATGCCCCTCGAACAGCGCAGGCATGTGAAACCCAAACGATTCGTGCCCGTGTTGCAGCGCATTGATCTTGGCGTCGGGATGGTCGAAGCGGCAATCGCGGAAAACGATACCCGTCTGGCGCTCAAGCTCGAGAAGATCGAAGACAAAGTAGACCGGGACTATCGACGGATATTGAAAGACTACAGCGCGGACCTGAAAAGCAAGCGATACACTGAAGACCTGATCGCCGGCCTGTTCATCGCCCGCACCGTGGCGCAGATGGGGATTGCCCTGCGCAGCATCGGCGAATCGATTGTCTCCGCGAACTTGGGGCAACCGGTCAGTATGGAACGCTACCACTCGATTCGGGCCTCGGTTGCGCAACTGCAAAGCCACCGGCAGATGGACGATCTGTCGGTCGAGCCGATCGCCGAGACGCGCTCCGGCAGCGCCATTTCCGGTATCTCTCGGCCTCACCACCGCGGCAAAGGCGGGTATCGTGGCAAGAGCGAAGACTATGTAGCCATTTACAAAGACGGCGAAAAACGCAAGCTGAAAGAGGAGCGTCAGGGCGTCGAGAGCTGGCACGCAATCTACCCCGGGTTGGCACCGCGCATTCTTTCGTATCAAAAGCGCGGCAAGTCGGCGGCGCTGCTCGTCGAACACCTCGCGGGTCAGACCTTCGAGCAGATCCTGCTCCACGAATCGCCCGAACTGCTGGCTGAAGCCCTGCAACGCCTGGGCAAGACCCTGCGCTCGGTATGGCATGAAACGCGCACCAAGAAACCGATCAACGCCCACTTCATGCGGCAGACCTCCAAACGCATGGGAGAGGTGTACGCCATTCACCCCGAATTCGCCAAGCGCGACGCCAGGGTCTGCGGTGTTCGCGCGCCGGGTTTTGATTCGCTGCTCAAGCGGGCCGCAGCGTACGAAACAAACCTGCAGGCACCCTTTTCGGTCTACATACACGGCGATTTCAACGTCGATAACATCATTTACGACCCGTTGGAGAAACGCATCAACTTCATCGACCTGCACCGCTCCCGTTACATGGACTATGTGCAAGACGTGTCAGTGTTCATGGTCTCGAACTACCGCCTGCAGATTCTCGACGCGCCGCTGCGCCGGCGGATCATGCAACTGGCCAAGGAGTTCTATACGGTGGCGCGCAAGTTTGCGCAGCAGCAGGGCGACGAGGTCTTCGATCTGCGCCTCGCGCTTGGCCTGGCACGCTCCTTCGCCACTTCGACCCGCTTTATTCTAGATAAATCATTGGCAAGACGGATGTTTCTGCGCGCCCGCTACCTCATCGAGCAGGTACTGGCCGTCGAGCCGCAGCGTGCCGCCGACTACCGAATTCCGGTCAAGGAGATCTTCGTTGACTAGTTCGGCCAAACGACCTTCGAACCAGGGAATCCGAATCGGCGTCATCGGCATTCCGGGCAAATGGTCCACCGAAACGCTGGCCGACGAGCTGGAGGCACGTACCGGGTATCGCAGTGTGATCGACATGGGCGGCGTCGCGCTCGACCTGACGGGCGGCCGCTTGAACTACGGCGAGCTGGACCTGTGCGAACTGGACGGCCTGCTGGTCAAGAAGATCAGCGCCGAGTATAGCCCCAACACCCTGGACCGGCTCGAACTGCTGAGGGTCGCGGAACATGCCGGGGTGCGGGTGTTCAGTCGCGCCGAAAGGATATTACGCCTGGTCGACCGATTGAGCTGCACGGTCACCCTGCGCAACGCCGGCATCCCGATGCCGGAGACCCTGGTCACCGAAGACCTCGGGGCGGCCATGACCGCCGTGGAACGCTTCGGCAGCGCGGTGTTCAAGCCGCTGTTCTCCACCAAGGCCCGCGGCATGTGCGTCGTCCACGCCGCAGACAAAGCGCGCGAAGCGGCAATCCGCACCTTTCGGCAAGACAACCCCATGATGTACATACAACGACGCGTTGATCTGCCCGGGCGCGACCTCGGCATGGTCTTTCTCGGCGGCGAGTACCTGGGCACCTACGCGCGCGTGCCGCAGACCGACGCCTGGAATACCACCATCAACAGCGGTGGCCGCTACGAGAATTTTGTTCCGCCCGATGACCTCGTCGACCTGGCACGGCGCGCGCAGGCGCCCTTCGGCATGGATTTCACCACGGTGGACGTGGCCGAAACCGCCGACGGACCGATCGTTTTCGAGGTGTCGGCGTTCGGCGGCTTCCGGGGCGCCAAAGAAGGTATCGGCATCAACGCCGCGGCACGCTATGTCGAATACGCCCTGCAGGAGCTCAGCGCCCGATGAATACATCCCGCCTACCCTCCCCCGAGGCCGCCGCCAAGACCTTGCTGGCCGGCGCCGAACTCGCCGACGAGGCACTGCACCTCGCGCTGGGAGCCTGCCGGATCCGCATACGTTCGAATTCGGTGGAACACCTGGCGCAACTGCGCACCTATTTCGGTCACGTGGTGGGTCCCGCTGCCGACCCCACCCTGGAGATCATCGCCGTGGAGCGGGCGGCGCCCGATCCGGATTCGGACCTGGGCGTGACCTTCACCGATTGGCAACGCGAACCGGGCAAGGCGGGACGCAAGGACAGCTACGTCAATCTTCACGGCGCACGCCTGATCCGCAAGGTACGTACCGGCATGGTGTTTCTGCAGAGCGCGAACACGCGCATCGCCGCCGGACCCTGCCGTCAGTACGACAATCAGGTCATCAATTTCATCAACGCCCAGTATATGAACTGGCTGCAGCACCAGGGATGGCATATCTGTCACGCCTCAGGACTGGTCCATGCAGGACGCGCGTTGGGTATCGCGGGCTTTTCCGGCGGCGGCAAATCCACCCTGATGCTGCGTCTGCTAGAACATCCCGACGTCAACTACCTGACCAACGATCGGCTGTTCATTCGCCGCGCGGGCACGACGGTGCAGACTGTGGGCATACCCAAGCTGCCGCGGGTGAATCCCGGAACCATCGTGCACAATCCCCGCCTTCACGGGCTGATTCCGCAGGCGCAGCGCGAAGCCCTGCTGGCATTGCCGGCGGATGAACTATGGCACTTGGAAGACAAGTACGACGTGCTGGTCGATGGGGTCTACGGTGCAAACCGTATCACCCCTACCGCGCCGCTAGCGGCCTTTCTGGTGCTCAACTGGCAACGGGACAGCAACGCGCCGCTGCGGGTCGAACAGGTCGAGCTGGAACAGCGCCGCGAACTGCTCGGGGCGATCATGAAGTCGCCGGGGCCTTTCTACCAATACCCCGACGGTACCTTCTACCGCGACGATACCGCGCTTGATGCCGCCACCTACCTTGCGCAACTGAAGGGCATGCCGGTCTACGAGGCGTGCGGCGGCGTCGCTTTCGAAGACCTGGAGCGCGTGGTTCTGAACCAACTGTTGGCGTCACTGGAGACCTGAGGCATGACCCGCGAACTGCTGATACTGCGCCACGGCAAGTCGGACTGGGACACCGGCACCGACGACTTTCACCGCCCGCTCAAGGATCGCGGCAAGCGTTCCGCGCAGCGCATCGCCACCTGGCTGATGCGGCACAATCGGGTACCCGATTACGTCATCAGTTCCCCTGCGGAGCGCGCCATCGAGACGGCGCGCAAGGCCTGCAAGGCGATGGGGCTGGGCAGCGGCGACATTGTTACCGACCGGCGCATCTATCTGGCCACGCGGCAGGAGCTGCTCAAGGTGCTCGCGGCCTGCCCTTCCGACGCCCGCCGGGTGATGCTGGTTGGCCACAATCCGGGGATGGAAGACCTGTTCGACTACCTGGCATCGAAACGGGTACCGACACCAAGCGACGGCAAGCTGCTGCCCACCGCCACGCTGGCCCGTCTGGCAATGCCCGACGCGTGGCAGAACCTTGTGGCGGGCTGCGCCGAGCTGCAGGATCTGGTGCGACCCGCGACCTTGCCGGAAAAGTTTCCGTTCCCCGCGCCCGACGGCGAAGATCTTCGGGACCGGCCGTTCTACTACTACACGCAGTCGTCGGTGATTCCGTTTCGCCTGACCAAGAACGGCATCGAAATCCTGGTGATCTCCTCCAGCAAGAACAAACACTTCGTGGTTCCCAAGGGGATACACGACCCGGGTATGACCGCCGAGGCTTCCGCCGCCAAGGAAGCGTGGGAGGAAGCCGGCGTGGAGGGAGAAGTCCTGACGGAACCCCTTGGCCAGTACGTCTACGACAAATGGGGCGCCGAGTGCACCGTAACCGTGCATCCCATGCGGGTCGACCGCATGGTGCCCGAAGCAGAATGGGAGGAGCGTCACCGGGGCCGCAAGTGGGTCTCGCCCGGGGAGGCTCAGGCGTGCCTCAAGCAGCGGGAGCTGGTGCCTATGGTGCAGGAACTGGTGCGGAGACTCGGTTAAACTGATGCCCCGAGTCATCGCCGCTCTGATGCGCCATGGCGACTACCACCAGCTGCCGGACACACCCAGTGCCCATCAACCCTTTCCGCTGACCGCGGGGGGCGAAGACCAGGCGCGCCAAGGCGTGGCGAAGCTGCAACAAGCCCTGGCTGTCAACGGTTGGGCACTTCACCCAGTCATCGACAGCTCCCGGCTGCTGCGCGGGTGGCAAACCGCCAACATCATTGCAAAGGAGATCGCCCCCTTCCTGCCGGACGCGCCGGTGGTGGAAAGCTTCGATGAGTTGGCGGAGCGCGGACTGGGCAGCGCCGCCAACCTTTCAATGCAGCAGATCGAGTCAGTCCTCGAGGTCGATCCCCGCTGCGAACTGCCGCCACCCGACTGGAAGTCGAACAGTCACTACCGGCTTCCTCTACAAGGCGCCGAGTCGCTGCTCGAGGCCGGGTCGCGGGTCGCGAAACACCTAGAGTGGCGCATGCGCGCGTGCAAGCACGAAGCGACGCGCGACACGCTCAAGCTGTTCGTCGGCCACGGTGCCGCTTTCCGCCATGCCGCCTACCGCCTTGGCGTGCTGGAGTTCGAGCAGATTGCGCAGCTCAGTATGTTTCATGCACAACCCATCCACCTGGAGTACCTGTCCGACGGCGTCTGGCGCCATGTGACCGGCGATTGGAAGATACGCGCCGCCCAGGAGTCACCGGATTAAGACGCCACTATTAGAGATTACCTTGTCAAGCCAAAGAGCAATCGCCCGATCACCGCCACCATGATGCCGCCGTCGGGCGCGCGGTCAGGTAGTCTCGGCGTTCCGCAGCCAGATACGCGGGATCGATCAATCAATGCTCAGTCAATCTGCGACCCGTACAATCCAATGCCAAAAAAATCACGCTCACACACGCTTCCCGTCTACCACGGAAAGAAATGGATACGCACCGGACTGCCGAAAAAGTCCAAACCCTGGGTGCAAAAAGACCACCCGCCCACCGGCAAGGACAGGAACGACCACGCCACCGTAGCCCGGGCCGTACAAAATGCGCTGAAGCACGCGCCCTGGGAGTGGCCGAAGCAACCGGTCTACTTCGTGACAGATCCGCATGCCGACGCCGAGGCGTTCGCTGCGTCACTGGTCGCCTCAGGCGGCGTCAAGAAGACCGGGCCGGATCATCAGGACTTCAGACTCACCAAGGCCGGTCGGCTCGGGCGTTTCGTCATCGGCGGCGACTGCCTGGACAAGGGTCCCAGCAACCTGGCGCTGCTCAAAAGCGTCCAGGCCCTGATGGAAAGCGGCGCGCGCGTAACCCTTTTAGCTGGAAACCACGACCTACGCCTGCTGTTGGGCCTGCGCGTGCTGGACATGAAACGCGACCCGCGCACCGAGCACTTTTTTCTGCGCATGGGCCCGAAAGTGGTGCCACTGTTCAAGGAGGTATACAAGCACTACCTCAAGGGTAACCGATACAGCCTGCGCGGCGTTCCGGACGAGCAGAAATGCCGCCATAAGCTCTATCCGTCAAAGCACTGGTTCGACGAGTTCCCCAAGGTGGCTGAGTGGATGATGGCCAACGAAGCGGTGGAACGCGAAACGAACCGCATGCGCAAAAAGCTGGACCTGTTCGCCGAGCAGTGCGCCGAAGCCAAGCTGTCGATGCGCATGGCCTACGCAACGGCGCTCAAATGCCGCGAACTCTTCCTCGATCCTCGCGGCGAGTTCGGCTGGTTCTTCGAACGTATGCAACTGGCGCGTCGGGAGGGATCGTTCCTGCTGATTCACGCGGGTTTCGACGACCGCATCGCGGCCCTGATGGCGGAACGAGGCCTGAGCTACCTCAACGCGCTCTACCGTTACCAGACCCACCACGACCCGTTTGAGTTTTACTACGGCCCGGTCGCCAACACGCTGCGTACCAAGTATCGCAAGGTCAACATGCCGCTAACTCGACACGGTGTGGCCAAGATGCATCGCCTCGGTATTCACGCCGTGGTTCACGGTCACCGCAACCTCTCCGAGGGACAGCGCATCATGCCGCGCCATGGCATGCTGCACATCGAAAGCGACATCACCATGGACCGCAACTCCCGCCGCAAGGAGGGACTCGACGGTTACGGGGTGGGTGTCACCATCATTCGGCCTGAGGGGACGGTGCTGGGCATAAGCACCGACGCCCCCCATGCGAAAGTGTTCCGACCGGCCGATTTTCAGCAACCAAACCGCGACGATACCCGATGAAAAATTCCCATCAGCAAGAAAAGCACGACTTCAGGCACGAATCCCTGCAGGATGCCGAGACTATTCAGCAGCTGCTCAAAGCATTGACCCGGGGTATAGCGAGCGGCAAACTCTCCTTCAGCGACGAGGACGGAGAAATCGTCATGCAGCCGCAAGGCCTGCTGCATCTGAAAGTCACCGCCGCCAAAGAAGACGGCCGCAACCGCGTTGCCGTGCGCATCACCTGGCAGGATGACGAACACCAAACGAAGAAGAAGAAATCACTGAAGATTCGCTGAAGCCGGCATCAACCTTCGTCGCGGCGGACAGCGCGTGTGCACGCTGCTTCAAGGCGCGATTCAACGACGCGCGATGCCCAACGCTCAGTGTTCGAGGCTGGAGATCAGCTCGCTGAGCCACGCGGCTCGTTCACCGTCCGACAACGGAATCAGGCCCTTATCCGACAGGTAGCCATCGGGACCCCACGCCTGATCCCGGGTCAACTCGATCAGAAACTCATGCAATCCGGGCGTCAAATCCAAGTGCGCCTTTTTGATGTAGAGATAGAGCGGTCGTGATATGGGATACCGTCCGGACTCGATCTCCTCGAACGCCGGCACGATCCCCTCAATATCGGTCGCCTGAAGCTTGTCGATGTTCCGCTCCAGAAAATTGTAGCCGATGATGCCGACCGCCTTGGGCTCAGAGACCAGCTTGCGCACGAGCCGCATGTCGTTCTCGCCGGCATTCACATACGCGCCGTCTTCACGCAGGGCATGGCATTCTTGGCGGAACTCGGCGGGTGCTGCGTACTGCTTTGCGGCAACAATGGGAAAGGTCAGGCAACCCTGCTCGATGACCTTCTCGACCAGGATGTCGCGCGTACCCGAGGTAGGTGGCGGCCCGTATACCAAAATCGGCAGTTCCGGCAGTTCCGAGTCGATCTGGTTCCAATGGGTATACGGATTGGGCACCAGCCGCGCAGGGTCCGTCGGGCTCGGCACGTACTTTGACAACGCCTGGTAGAGCGCACTTCGGGTCAGGTGAAACCTCGGTTGACCGGTAGCGTGGACGACCGCAATCCCGTCGTAGCCAATCTTGAGCCGGATGATGTCCGTGACCAGATTCTGCTCGCATAGATGCCGTTCCGAGGGCTTGATCTCCCGCGATGCCATCGCTATGTCCGGGGTGTGCGCACCTATTCCGCCACAAAAAGACTTGAACCCGCCGCCCGTGCCCGTGGACTCTACCACCGGCGAATTGAACGCGCTGCTGCGCGAGAAGCGTTCGACCATCGCACCGATAATCGGAAAGCTCGTCGACGATCCGACGATGAAAAGGTGTTCGCGCTGCCCCCAACCCCGAGCGTCGGCTTGAGCGGACAACGCGATAGCAACCAACACGGCAGCAGGGGTCAAGCCTAGCAATATATAGTCGAAGAAACGCACGGCCACTTAATGTACCTCAAACCTCGCACCCTACTCCTTGGCTTCGAGCGTACCATATGGTAAATCCACGGGCTCTAGGGAATTCACTGGGGTCAAGTCTAGTAATATATAGTTAGTCGAGCTAATCTGAAAAGATGTCCCGACCATTGCGCATCGAGTACCTTGGAGCCTGGTATCACATCATGAACCGAGGACTGGGACGGCGGCGGATTTTCCGCTCCGACAAGGACCACCACTATTTTCTTTCTCTCCTCGCGGACGCCACCGACCGTTTTAACGCCGAATGGCATGCATATTGCCTCATGAGCAATCACTACCATCTGATGTTGCGCACTCCGGATGGGAAGCTACAACGCATCATGCGCCACATCAACGGGCTCTACACCCAGTACTTCAATCGCAGTCACAAACGGGACGGCCCGCTTTTCCGGGGGCGCTACAAAGCGGTACTGGTCGACGCGGAGAGCCATTGGCTGCAACTGTCGCGTTATGTTCACCGCAATCCGGCGGAAGCCGGCCTGGTGCAACGGTTGGCAGACTATCCCTGGTCGAGTTACTGCGCGTATATCGAGCTAACCGAGCCGCCCCCCTGGTTGACGACCAAGTATCTTTTGCAAGCCGCCGGACAACGACAACGTACGACGCGCTATGCTGCTTTCGTCGAGCAGCGCATCGATGATGAAGTAACGTCCTTTTACGGGAATGCACGCCAGGGTGCGATTCTCGGGAACGATCGTTTTCGTGAAAAAGTGCTCGCCGGATACGCCGATTCGGTGGATGTTCCCGAACTCAGGTCGGAACGCCCCGCACCTACGCTGGCTGCTATCGTTGCGGGCGTGTGCCGGAAATTCGATGTGGATGAGCAGGCCATCTGGCACAAAACGAGGGGGCGCGGCTGCCGTAATCCGGCTCGTGCGGTAACCATGTACCTGTGTCAACGCATCGGCGATATGACGCTCCGTGAGATCGCGGCTGCTTTTGACCTGGCGAGCTATGCAAGCGCTGGATCGACGATACGGACGGTGCGCCAGCGTATGAAAAACGATGCGGAACTGGAAAAGGCTATCGACTACATATTACTAGACTTGACCCCTTAGATGATCTGATCGGCCGATCATAAGTCATAGAACCGCCGGCATTCCGCTTCCCGCCCGCGTACCACCCGACGACCAAGAAGCCGACCGTGCGTTTCGGTTACGATGGTATATTGACCTTCATGGTGGTGGGCGTCGTAACAATAAATCACCACCCAGTCGCTGGTCTTGTGCAACTGGTGAGCACGAGCAGTGTTCGAAAACATGGCCGTAAAATGCCAGTTTGCCTCTTCCAGATGCATCACCGGCAGCCAGGACCCGCCCTCCGGGTTGAAACGCCGCGGTGCGATGGTGGTGAGTTCCCCCGCCTCGGCACGGACCCGATAATCATGGTCGACTTCCAACAGCATCGACACCGGTGGTCCTTCCTTTGGCGAAAAAGGACGTTGCCAGCGGCGCCTTTGCAGCATGGCCGACAATGACGCACGCAACGCCGCCAAACGCCGCGTGCCGACTCCCCGGATCTTTTCCAACCTGCCGTCGTAGGCCGCCTCCTCCAACGCCTCCAAGGTGTCGGCGTGCAATTCGTCGTGGATTCGGGTCGCCAATTCGCGACCAATACCAGGAACCGTTTGGAACAGGCGGACGGGATCCAGGCTGCCACGCAGCCGCTCCAACTGCGACCAGTGGCCCGTGTCGATCATTTCGACGATCGCCGCCGCTATGCCGTGACCGATGCCCGGCATTGCCTCCAGGCCCTGTACTCCCTGTTGTTCGAGTATTTCGCCGACATCCTGGCCGGCCTCGGCAAGCGTCAGCGCCGCGTTCCGGTAAGCCTTGACACGAAACGGATTGGCGCCCTGCTGATTCAGCAGATCGGACATCTCTTGCAGTTTCATCGCGATGTGGGCGTTCAGAGACATGTACATCGTCACGGCTGGACTCGGGCCGCACCTCGGGCAAACGAGCGCGTTAGACGGCTATTTCTGGTAGGTTCCGATCAGTTCCGTACTCTGCAGCACGTGACCCTGTATCGCCTGTTCCAGTCTTACCTTGGTCGGGCAATGCAAGTCGGGCAGCACTACATCCAGAGCGAAGAGCTTGAAGTAATAACGATGCCGCCCGATGGGAGGGCAAGGACCGCCATAACCCGCTCGTTGCCAGTCGTTCAGACCCTCCAGCGCGCCAGCGGGCAGGCTGTCCGCAACCGTGGCTTCCGCCAATGCCCTTGTGCCTGCCGGAAGGTTGTACAAGATCCAGTGAACCCAGGTCATTTGCGGCGCCGCCGGGTCCGGGGCGTCGGGATCATCGACGACCAACGCCAGACTCCTGGTATCGGCAGGAACATCCGACCAGGTAAGCGGCGGCGAGACATCCGCTCCGTCGCAAGTAAAACGCGACGGAATCGGTCCGTGCGGCGTAAACACCGCAGAAGCAAGCTTCATCGTACTTCACCTTTACGATCGAAATTGCCGGCATAAAAAGTCCGGAAGAGATATCGCGCTACATCGTTGAGTTCGCTGTCTTGCCAGGCAAGTTCCTGATCCGCCGCCCAGCGCGCCACTTGCACGTACACATCGTGCGGCGACCGCGCCATGTGATTCCCTCGGATATGCACCTGACTTTCGTGGCAGCCCAGGCAGTGATTCTCATACAGAAGGCGACCGCGATCGCTATCGGCCGGCCCGGGCCATACCGGTCCGGCGAACGAACACACCGCAACGACGAACCCGCGGAAGAGGTGCGTTTTGACGAACCGGTCTTTCGTGGTGCACGGAAAAGCGCAGTGCAATCGGGTCGTTCCTGACATGAGCATCGGGTTCAGAAAATTAACCTTAACTTTGAGTCTACTAAAAAGTGTGGATCGTTACATTCGCCTCGTTCGACTTGTCGGTATGCAGCCAAACCGACGTCTGCTTGACGGGCGGCCGGTCCGCGACTGCGTTGATGTCGGAACCGACTCGACGTCACGCCGGGCAAACGTTATTCCATTAACAGCGGGAAGATAGAAATCACCGCGCCTTCGTTGACCGCCGGGTTTCGACCGCTCTCAATTTCCTCCCGATCGCCCACGTTGTCGCTATCCGAATCCGGATTGTTGGGATCGATGGCGAACTGGTACTCGACCAGATTGATGACGCCGTCGCCATCGAAGTCGCGTTGTGCGTCGGCGGCGTTCCTGGGATGCAGATTGTTATCTGACTCCCAGGTATCCGGCAGCCCGTCATTGTCGTCGTCAAGATCGCAGGCGTCGCCAAGCGCATCATGGTCGAAATTCGCTTGGTCGGCATTGGCCTCGGCGGGGCAATTGTCCTGCCCGTCAGGCACCCCGTCACCATCGCCATCGGGTCCACCGACGCAGTACTCGAGCAGCGCGCCCATCAGTATTTCGCGTTGCCCCAGCGAGGGCAAGGCCTCCCACGGAAAGGCGGAAAACACCGTCCGGTAGATCGAAGTTTCTTTATGGACCCCTGCAACCCCTGCGTCGCCATTGAACGCGACCGCCCCCGCTGCGCCAGGCACTAAGGCGTCACTCCAGTTGGCAAAAGGGTAACTGAGTGGCGCAGACGGCAGATCTGCGAATGCGCGCGCACCGCCCGCCACCGTGTGCTGCACGTCGGCAATCACCGACGCCACCCCCAGGTAGTTGCGCATGAACGCCGTCAGGTCACGCGCGAAGAAGTAATCCTGACTACTGATCGCCAGGCATCCACCGCTGTTGAGATAACTTTGCAGCTGCAACTCAGCAGCGGGACCCGGGCCGGTGGAACCACTTTCGTTGCCCCCCGTGAACCAGATGACCAGGCGATACTGCGCCAGATCCGCGCTACCCGGCTCGAAATCCGACAAGCCGGTATCCCAAACCGAATAGCCGATACCCATCGCCTCCAGAGTATCCGTGTAGAAAGCGCGCACGTCGGGCAGGTTATCGTCATCGTCGACCAGCAGAATCCCGTAATCCTGCCTTAGGTTCAACTTGACGATACCGGTGTTCTCACCGAACCCGTCGACGGCGATGCGGTAGATGGTGCCGGCGGTGGTCGCGAACGACACCTTGCTGCGCAAGTCGGCGGCGAAATCGTCGTTCGACGCGACTCTCATCAGGGATCTGACACTGGCTCCGGTATAGACACCTAGTGTGGTATCGAAATCACTGCCAATCGTATTGACTTCCACCACGGCATTTGACGGCGCCGTCCAGCGCCACCAGATCGAATGGCCACCCGGTTGATCGGCATGGTCAGGCTCCCCCGGCTGCTTGGTCGCCCCGACGTTGAAACCGGTCGCCGTATCCGCCAGCCCGCTGAGCGGAATTGCATCCGCAAAGTCATCGTTGTGCGGTACCGCGGGCGCCACGTTCAACACCACGGCCCCGCTCGCCCCATTGAAACCGTCGACGGCGACATAGTAGGTACTGCCGGCGGTCACCGCGACCGCGACCCGACTCTGCGCAAGCGAATCGAAATCGTCACTGGCGGCAACCTCGATCAAGGTATCGACCCGGGCCCCGGTGTAGATGCCGAGCGTGGTGTCGAAATCGCTGCCCAGGGTACTGAATTCGACGGGTCCGGTGGCGGCCGCCGTCCAGCGCCACCACACCGAACGCCCGCCTGCGTTTGCCGCGTGAAGCGGTTCGCCTGACTCCTTGGTCGCGCCGACACTGGTCGCGTTAATCGAGAGTGGATTGCCGCTGAGCGTGATCGCCTGAGCGAACGCGTCGTTGGCGGGCGGCGCGGCCGTGCCGGTCGAGGTCAGGTTCAGCCGAATGGCACCACTGACGCCGTTGTATCCGTCAACCGCGACGTAGTAACCCACGCCGGCTACCGAGGTGAACGCGACCTCGCTTTGCAATCCGCCCGCAGACGCATCGTCGTTGGCAGCCACCGCACTCAAGGCGGCCACGTTGGTACCGGTATACACACCCAGGGTGGTATCGAAGTTGCTTCCAAAAGTGTTGAGGATCACCGCACCGGAGGTCGGCGCAACCCATCGCCACCACACGGAGCGACCGCCGCTGTCACCGGCATGATCGGGCTCGCCAACCTCTTTGGTCGCGTCGACATTCGACCCGCCCGTCACGACGTCGGCACCGCTGAGCGGCGTCGCATTGCCGAAAGCGTCGTTGTTGTCGCCCACGGACGTGACGGTGAGCGACACCAACCGACCAATGCCGTTGATCGACACCAACTGGGTGTAGTTGCCCGCCGGCAGCAAGCTCGCAACAGCGCCGTTGATCGTCCATGCGACCGAAGTGCTTTGCGTCGGCGCGAGCGTTCCCGAACCGATCGTCGCCGTCAGCCAGTCCGGGACTCCCACCAGTTCGATCGTCGTCGCACTGCTGCTGTTGTTGGTCAGGGTGTAGGAAACCGTGCTCGGCGCAAACGGGCCACCCACGGGACCGGCGGCGCCGAACCCCGTATCGGGCGTGATTTCGATCGGTGTGTCCGGGGTCGTGGACTGTGTGAAGTTCCAATTGAGTACGATACTGCCGCTCGCCGTGCCGTAGCCGTCAACGGCGACGTGGTACGCGGCACCCGGTTGCGCCTGGAAGGTGATTCGGCTTTGCAGACCGGCCGCGTCGTCGTTACCCGCGACCTCGGTGAGCACCGCCACGCCGTTGCCCGTGTAGGCGGCCAGCACGGTATCGAAGTTGCTGCCGATCGTGTCGATCGTGATTTCGCCCGCCGATGTCGCCACCCAGCGCCACCAGACCGAACGCCCGCCGCCTACATCGGCATGGGTCGGCTCGCCGCTCTCCTTGGTTGCATCGATATTGTTGCCGACCGTGGACCCTGACGATTGCTGCAACGCGCCGCTGTTGGCGAATTTGTCGTTCTGCGCGTTGGGATAGGCGACCGTGAGACCAAGCGGCCGGCTGGTGCTGCCTATACCGTTGGTAAGATTCTCGAACGAGATCGCCGAAACGTAGTCCCCCGGGTCGAGGCCTTCGGCGTTGGCGTTGAGCGACGCAATGACGACCGCGTCCGCGCCGGCGATCAGGGTACCCGTGCGCGGCGACACCTCCAGCCAGGCCTCGTTCTCCACGACCACAAATTCGATTGGCGCCGTACCGTTGTTGGAGACGGTGTACGCCATACTGGCCGGACTGAATGGGCCGCCGACTTCCCCCGAGATGTTATAGCCGGCGATTGGCGTGACGTTCAACAGCCCATCCTCCGACGCATCGAGTGCGTCGAGCGCCGTATCGAGTTGAATCCTCGGTTTTTCGATGCCGTTGCGGGTGTCGGTAACCGGGCGCCCCGTGGTCTTGAGCGCGCTCAGCAACAGATCGACGGAAGCCGTCGGCGACTTCGAACGCAACACGGCGAACGCGCCGGCTACGTGCGGCGTGGCCATCGAGGTGCCGTTGAATCTGGCGTAGCCGCCGCCGGGAACCGAAGACGTGATATCCGAACCGGGCGCCAGCAGATCCAGTATCTGCGCACTGTTGGAAAAGCTCGAAACCGCATCCGATTCGGTCGTGGAACCCACGCTGACCGCCGAGGAGATGCAAGCCGGCGCGCCAATACTGGTCGTGAAACTGTCATTTCCCGATGCAATCACGGTCGCGATACCCACCGAGCGCAATAAATCGATGGCGGCTTTTGCGGGTTCGCCGTCGCACGCAGCCGCATAACTGCCGCCACCGAGGCTCATGTTGACCGCCGCGATATTGTAGTTTCCACGCTGTTCGTAGACGTGCTCGAGCGCGCCGATCTGGTCGGAAGTAAACGACAATACACAGGGCGACTGGTAATAACAGTCCTGCGCGCTGTCAAAGCGGGAGAACACCTGAATCGCCATGATATCCGCATCGGGCGCCACGCCGGAGAAAGTCGTTGCCGAGCCCGCCGCAATACCCGCTACGTGGGTACCGTGATCGCAACCGTCGATACTGCCACACGACACACCCGCGCCCGCCGCTACTTGCGTGTCCTGACCGTTCGGACAAAGCGAAGAGGCGCCGTACAGTGGTTCGTTCGAAGAGAAGCAGGCCTCATGTACTACCTTGCCCGCGAGGAAGGGGTGCAGCTTGTCCACCCCGGTATCGAGCACGGCGATGACCTGCCCGCTGCCACCGAAACCCGACGATAACGCGGCGCTGGCGCCCATCAGGGGCACGCTCTGCGCGAGCGTTGGCCGGCTGAGCCTATCCTCGTAGACCTCCAGGACGCCCGGGTCGCGCAGCGCCGCGTCGAGCCCGGCGGCGTCCAGCGTGCCGGCAACAAAGGGCAGGTGCCTGAACCGTTTGACTCGTTGCACCTTGTATTGCCTGAGTCGCTCGATCAACCGGTCACCGGCATCGGCAATCCCCGCGCGCTGGGCGACGACCGCGGCTTGTGACTTGAGCACGCCTTCGGGAACGGCCCCGAACTTCAAGCGAATGATGACGGGTAGATCGCCCTGCGTGACGGCGCGTTCCTTGAGCGCCTGGCCCGCCGCCGGTCCCGAGTCATACTCGGGCGCGGCGGGGGTCGCGTCTAGGGATCCCAGCGGACACGCCACGACGCCTGCCAGCAACACCGAACGCAATATAAAAGACGTGGATCTGAAGCGGTTGCATTCCATTATCGTGCTCTCCCATTCGCTTCCATTTGGCGGGGCTTCAGAACGAAGTTGGTACTATCGGCCCAAGGGTGTCATGGTGCGCAGCGGCCTGTCGGGCTCGACCGACCGCACCAGCGGATGCTCGAGCAGGTACCGCAGCGCCGAAGATCCCACTTCGAGCGCCAGCAAAGGCAGGGTTCGATATTGCCTGACAATTTCGACCGGATACGCCGACAGATCCTGCAGCAGGCGTCCCTGGGCCTGAGCGATGGCGGCTGGCGCCTGGGGTACTTCGGACGAGATAGCCAACGACACGATGACGCGCACCTGCCCCTTTTGCGTCGCCTCCTGCAGCAGCGCCGAGGCGGCAGGCGATGACGGCGACGCCGGTTCGCTTTCCCGGCCTATCGAGCAAGCGGAGAACAATAGCACCAGTCCGGTCATCGTCAGCTGCTGGAAGACCTCTGAAAACCTTATCAAAAGTGCATTTCGCGGCGACATTGATCTGCCCTGCAGGTGGTCGAATCGGGAATCTGCCAATTGTTCCAGACTACGTAAGCTGCACCGCAGATGGAAGACCGTTGTGAAAAAGCGCCGCCACGAAGCGCAACAGACGATTTAACCGATTACCGGGATCCGTCACGACGCCCGATGCGATGGCTGGGCGCAGATTCTCCCGGGGAGATTTCAATTCTTGGCAAGACCGCCGAAAACCCCTGTATCCCAGTTCATGTCCTGTTGCGCGACAACAGCGACGCATTGACCCACGCGGCGGAGCCTTTTGATGTCACGATCGAAGCGATTCTCAACAATCGTACCAACCCTATTGGCACTCACCCCCATCACCTGTCTGGCGGATGCATATCCAGCGTTGTCGCCGCCAACCGTTGCACCGGAGCCGAGGTGGGCCGACGTCCTAAGCGCGCCGCAACTGGCACAACCGGCCGCCGGCGTGACGGAGTGGACCTGGCACAAGAGCGAAGACGGCAGCGCACCCAGTGCCGCAGAACAGAAAATGCTCTGGTTCATGAACCGGGCGCGCAGCAACCCGGTCGCCGAAGGCGTATGGCTGGCGGAATCGGAGCACGACGATATCGCCGGTGGCCGCGAGTTTTTTAATGTCGACACCACCTTGCTGAAGAGCGATTTTGGCGCCTTCCCGGCGCGTGCACCGGCCGCGTTCGATATCCGGTTGCATGCGGCGTCCGTGGCGCATTCGCTCGATCTGATCGCCCGCGACACGCAAGACCATACCGGCCAGATCGACAAGGTCACGAACTCGGGCTTCGACTGCAACGGCGGCAGATTCAGTGTCTTCGCGTTTGCCCGCAGCGCGCTGTACGGGCACGCGGCGTTGAATATCGATTGGGGTGGCACCGCGGCCACCGGCGGCGTGCAGGATCCGCCAGGGCATCGCTACGCAATCATGGGCGATTTTGACGTTTCGCTGTCCAACGTCGGCTTGGCCCTGGTCGAGGAGAGCAATCCAGCAACATCGGTTGGACCGATGGTGTTCAGTGGTGCCTACTGTCACGCCGACGGCAGCGATCACAATCGATTTCTGGTCGGCACGGTGTGGAACGACCTGGACGGTGACGACGAATACGACGCGGGTGAAGGTCTCGCCAACGTGACGGTGAAGCCGAACGCCGGCGATTTTTTCGCTGTAACAGGAGTCGCGGGTGGTTTCGCCATCCCGATGGCCGCGCCCGGTAGTTTCAGCATCACCTTTACCGGCGGGGGTATGGGATCGGCCAGCATGTCCCGTGCGGTCGACGTCGGCGACGAAAGCGTCCTGCTCGACCTGAATGTTGCCGCCATCGACGGCGATGTCGATGGCGTGATCGATGTCGACGACAACTGCCCCAACAAAGCGAATGCGTCACAACTCGATACCGATGGCGACGGCCAGGGTAACGACTGCGATACCGACGACGACGGCGACGGGATGCCGGACGCCTTCGAAGCCGACGTCGGGCTGGACCCGCTAAATGCATCGGACGCGCTGATCGACTCGGATAATGACGGAATCAGCAACTACGAAGAATATCTGGCGGGCTCCGATCCGTTTCTGACCCCCGCCGAGCAGACCGCACGCATACACGCGATTATTTCTGCAATCAACACCTTACTGAGTGACTAGGTCGACAGACCGCCGCCCGACGTGGCGCTGGACTGCCTTGGCGCAGGCCGCGACAAGCGCCGCGTCGAGAAGCGGGGTTTCGTCGTTGTGGTCAGCCTTCGTTGACCCTGGGCCGCAAGCTAACCGAGAATAGGCCGCATCGGTCACGTCTCCCGCCGGCAAACTTCTGTTGCGGCTGCAGCGTGCGATCCAACACCAGAGGGCACGACAATGCCGGCACCGGCCACCAATATTTGCGCAGCTGCATTGATGCTCGGCGTCGCTCTGGCCACAGGCAGCGCCTTGGCCGCGACCGCGGCGGACCCCGGCGTCCTGGCGGGCACCTGGCGGTTCGCGACCTTCTCGGACAAACCGCTGCCGAGTGCCAACGACCCGGGAACCGAAGACGCGACACTGACCATCGATACCAGCGGCAGCATCACCAGTGGCACCTGGTCGGACAGTTGGGACGATTCGGGTGGGTTTTCCGGCGGCACCCTCACCGTCGACACGGACGGGAAAGTCGACGGGTCGCTTGTCTACACCGGGGACATATCGGGCACCGAGAGCTTCAGCGCCTTCCGCCTGTCGCCAGACAACGACGTGATCCTGGGGCTGGATACAACGCTCGACGGCTACTATGCGCTCGTACTCGCGGCCAAGGGCGGCACCGGCTTCGTCACCAGCGACGTGGCGGGCACCTGGCATTTCGTCTCGTTATTCGATGAAAAGGCACCCTCGACTGGCTCTGCCGGCTGGACCCGGGCGACGATCACCGTCAATTCCAGCGGCGTGATCATCAGCGGCTCCGGCGTTGAATCCGACCTCGGCACCTTCACCTTGACCGGCTCGATGAGCGTCAACATCGACGGCGCGGTTACTTTATCCGTAACCGCGACGGACTCGGGAGGCAGCGAACTCTTCGTCATCGATTCGCTGCGTATGGCGACGAGCAAAAATGTGATCGGCGGCGTATTTGGCGACGTGGAAGACGCCGAGATCGCGGTGATGATCAAGGCCGGCAACAGCTATTCGACCGCCGACCTGGCGGGTACCTGGTACGCGTTCAGTTTCGAAGACCGGGAGGCCGGCCACGATCCGGGCTGGACGCGCAGCTTTTTCACGGTAAACAGTTCCGGCGCCGTGACCGGCGGTGAGGACGTCGA
The DNA here is from genome assembly GCA_965368585.1 of uncultured Chromatiales bacterium. Taxonomy (GTDB): domain Bacteria; phylum Pseudomonadota; class Gammaproteobacteria; order Chromatiales; family Chromatiaceae; genus JARRQB01. The sequence continues at coordinate 19,973 of CBDUNM010000020.1, forward strand.
AGCGGACGGGACGGTCACGCCCATTACCAGCGGCAGTTTCAGCATCAGCAGCGACGGCGCGGTCAGCGGCACTATAGACGGCGAGACGGTCGGCTCGTTCCGCATGGATGCGTCGAAGAACTTCATCGGAGGGGCCAACAGCGAGTCCGATGGCGACCGCTTGATTTCGATTTTAGTCAAGGGATCGAGCATAACGGCGCTGGACAGCGACGGCGACGGCGTGATCGACTCCGAGGACGCCTTTCCCTCCGACCCAACCGAAACCACCGACACAGACTCTGACGGTATTGGCAACAACGCCGACACGGACGATGACAACGACGGGATATCGGACGTCATCGAGATCAGCCTGTCGCTCGACCCGCTGAACCCGGCCGACGCCACCCAGGATGCCGACGGTGACGGCACAAACAACCTGGACGAAGTGCTGGCGGGCACCAACCCCCGGGATCCGACATCGAATCCCGGCAGCCGTAGCGCCGTCATGTCGGTGATCAATCACCTGTTGGACGACGAATAGCGGCTACCGGGCGACGAATTTGGCTGCTCTGTGCCTATGCGTCGTCCAGCAACAACATCCAGATCGGCGATATGGCGCCATCGTTGAGCAGGGGCCGCGGATCGGCGCCGTCCGGCACACCGTCGCTGTCGGAATCCGGATTGCGGGGATCGGTCCCGGCGGCGGCCTCCGCGGCGGCGTTTAGCCCGTCGCCGTCTACATCCAAATCGCACCCGTCGCCCTGGCCATCGCCGTCTAGGTCTTGCTGCGCGGGGTTGGACGCATCGACACAATTATCCGCCGTATCCGGCACCCCGTCGCCGTCGGAATCGAGGGCCGTCTCGGCCGCCCATACGTCGTCATTCCAGATCAGGAAATCCCACAGGCTGGATGCGGCCGCCGCCGGCGACAGCACAAGAGCCGATAACATGATCACGGCAAGCGCTCGGCTTGTCCGGATGGGATCGGAAACCGGTTTCGTCAAAATCCTTGCTCCTCGATTGCGGGTACGTGCTCAGGCGCTGACTGGTCGGCGCGTCAGAAAAACCGCCCTTCCAAGGATTGGCCGGCGGCGAACGGCGTACCCGCTAGCGATCCTTTGGTCGCGCCATTGACGCGGTAGTAAATCGCATACCGTTCGCCGGAGGTAACGCTCGCATCGCGAAAAACCTCACCGATCCCTTTGGCGTAAATTCGGTAGACGCCGGTGCTGGAAATCCATGAATCCACACGCACGTCATCAAAAAACCAGCTGTTCTGGCCGATGGTGAATGAATCAAGTAGGCGGCGCGCGCGTGAACGTACCCAGGTATCCCGATAGCTGCCGTCCGCACTGGACGTGGTCGTAATGACGCAGATGTGTACCGATCCGCCGGTGCAGTTGAATGAACGGTGCTGTGAATCGTCCGTGACGGTCTTGCCGGTACCGTCCGCGTTGTAGACAGAGCTTTCGACATTGAAGTCGAGATAGTCCAGATTCTCAGGCGTTTCCAACGAGTTGGAAATGCTCACGACGTTGCCACCCGCGTCCGTATCCACGATCACGTAGTTGGCAATGTAAGGCGGAATCGCGAGCGTGCCACCGACACTCACTTGTTGGGTATTGTTAGCATAACGGCTGCGTACGGCGTACGCGATCCCTCCGCTGCCGTTATCCTGCGCCAGCACGACCACGTTTTTGGGCGCGCCCAATGCGGAAAAAGGCAACGAATAGCCCAGGTAGCTGGCCTCCGCGCCAAGCAGACTTTCAACACTCGTCACCCTGGTATCGAGGTTGGTGAAGTTTTCGTTCACTTCCGAGGCAAGTGCCGGTTCGCCGGCGACAAAGGTATTTGGCACCGCCGCGAAGACCTGCGCGCAACCGAAAAATGCCAACAATGAAATGCCTCTAAACGCATCTCGTAGTATCGTCGCCATGACTTTTCCTTGATATATCGTGACCCAACGCATGTTATAAATTTGCCCCGCTTGTTTCTGCAAAGACTATGAGTGGATGGTTAAGCGATTCCAAATTGCCTGTGCGGAACTGACCTCGCGTCGAAAGCGACCCGCCACCTGCCGCATGACGACCAGCGCAGGCAAGTGCCAGGTACATCCGCCTACTGGCGATAAGGCGCCGCCTGCGATAAGTTGGAGCGGCCGTCAATCGACAAACTATAGGGGTATCAGATTTCGTTGTGGTGAATAGCACAGGTCTCAAGCGGCTGTCCGTCAAACTGGAAATGCTCGCCATGGCCATGGCGCTCGGTGCCTTGTTGTTTCGGGCAACGTTGTACTGGGTCATCCCCGTGACCGATGGCGAGCCGTATGGGTTGGCTGACGTCATCGACTTCGGTTTGGGCCTGGTTTTGTTTTTAGTCTGTACGGTATGCGCCGCCACCGGCGTGCTGCTCAGTTTCCGTCAGGATCCGGAAGAGCATCGCTTGGCGTTCAGGCCGGTACTGGTCGGCATCCTCAGTTTTCTAGCCTATTATTTTCTCCACCCCCATGTGCCGCGGTTGGTCTAATCCATGCGCCCGTCCCAGCGCCCCGCAGAAAGTACGGCCTCAGCCAGTGTGGCCCGATCGATCAAGCGTATGGTGACGACCGCATTGCTGGTATACCTCGGATTCGGCGCGTACCTGTACGCGTTCCAGCGCAACATTCTTTATTTTCCCAGCGCACACTACGAAGTCGAGCATCTGGCCAAGCTGTGGTTGGAAAACGAAGGCGAAAAACTCCTCGTGTGGGCGGTAAACGCCGGTCGGTCCGATGCAATTCTTTACTTCGGGGGCAATGCGGAGGCGGTCGTACATAACGCCGGAGAATTCGCCTCCCTGTTTCCCGACCACACCATCTACCTCGTCAACTACCGCGGCTACGGCGGCAGCTCCGGCAAGCCTTCCGAAGCGGCGTTTTACAGTGACGCGGTCGCAGTCTACGACCGGATCGCCGCCCGGCACGATCGTGTCTCCGCCATCGGCCGGAGTTTGGGCTCCGGAATCGGCGTTCATTTGGCCACCGAACGGAAGATCGACAAACTGGCGCTCATCACGCCCTACGACAGCATCGCCGCCGTCGCACAGTCGAAATACCCCGTCTATCCGATCGCCCTGATGTTGAAAGACAGGTTCGACGCGGTGGAAAAAGCCCCGCAGGTGCAAGCCGAAACGCTACTCCTCATCGCCGCCGAGGATCGCCTTATCGAACCCGAACACGCACTCCGTCTGGGTCAGGCACTGCCGCCGACGCAACGGCGGATTCACACCCTCGCGGGAGCCGATCACGTCAGCATCAGCGAGCACGCGGACTACGCGCGCCTGCTATCTGCCTTCATCGATTCACCCGACGCGAAATAGCCCTCACTGCCGGACATTCACCCCACGGCGCCCCGAATTAGCACTCAACTGCTCAAACTGCTGATAATACTGAAGTTTCTTGACGATGCGTCGAAATCGTAATAAAGATGAATCATCCATTACGGTTAGGAGAAGCAGTATGGCCAGCCCCGTGGACAAGCAAGAGTTGATCAAGGGTGGCAACCTGCAGGCCTTTTTTCACGGATCCCTGCAGCGCGCCGCACGCACCCATCGGCTCGATGCCGGTGATGCGACTATGCACTATCTGACTCATCTGCTGACGGACTACGCGCACGCGGATCGCGTCTTCGATCGTACCCGGGACGGGGTCGGCATGCGGCCGCTGGCAATGCTCTACAGCGATGCGTTGCACGCCTCGTCGGTCCAGGAACAGCGCCTGTGGTTGCGCCGACTCGGTGATCTCGCGCTGTTTATCGGCGGCCTGTTCGCCGGCCGCTTGTCACGCCGCCTCACGGATATCGACTATTGCATTGCCATGGGCGGCAACGCCTACGAGTACCTGCACCAGACAGCAGACAGCACGGTCCGCGATCGCGCCCTGGGCGAGATATTCGGTGAATTGGCGCAAAACTTCGACCGCTTCGTCGAACTGCTGGCCGCCGCCACGTACAGAAGGGTCAATGACGAACGGGGCCTGATCAAGCTGTACGAGGACTGGCTGGCGACCGGCAGCCCAATGGCCGCACGCCGCCTGCAGTCGCTCGGCTTCGAGCTGATCTCGCCGGACCGGTTACACTGAGCAATGCCGCTGGACGCGATCCAAACGCAACTACAGGATCTTTACGATCTGCAGTTGCCGTACCGGGTCACTGATTTTCTGGTGACCGACGCGGCATTGGCGCGCCACCTCGGCGGATCGTCGGACCAGGTCGAGGAAACCCTGTTCATTCGCCAATCCGAAGATGCGCTGGATTTGAGCCTGTTCGTCGACGATGCCGTGCTGCAAAGGCTTGCCGAACGCGATTCGTCGCCGGCGCGTTGGAGCGCCGCCGGCCTGAACGACTGGTGGCAGGCACTGGAGGGCGTCAGTCACTTTCTCTGCGTGGTCTGGCGCGCAGAACGCGATCGATCCACCACCGCACTGGAGATGGAACTGCAGGCGGAAATCGACAAATTCATCTTGACCGCCTGCGCCCTGGGCGAGCAGCACGGGTCGCCGTCGCTCGCGTCGCTCAAACATCTGCTGTTCCGACGCACCCGGTTGCGCGACGGACTTCCTCCGGCGCTAGAGCGTCGCTACCGCCGCGCCAGCCACCTCGCGGAATCCTATTGTCAACAGCTGCACCGGCGCCATTGTGTGTGGCCGCCGGACACCGCGTTGTTGAACGAAATCCGCCGCTTCTATCGGTTCGACGGCCAGGCGAAGGAACATCACATACGGCGCTTTTCGTAACTAGTCATCGCGTCGAAACTCACCCTCGATGTAACCTTTTGTAGCCGCTGCATCGGCGTCGTTCTGCGCTGAGCCAGCGGGACTCAGCACGCCGCGACTTTTCAACCAAGCGACAATGAGCCTGCGCCGTATCGGGGTGATGAGCAACGCGAAGCCGATCGCATCCGTGATGAAGCCGGGCAAGAGCAGCAGTACGCCCGTTGCCAGCAGCACCGCTCCTTCGAGCAGTTCGACCGCGGGCATTTCTTCGCGAGCCGCGATCTCGCGCACGCGGTACAACACCGACAGCCCCTGCCAGCGAACCAGTAGCCCGCCCAAGACGGCGGTGAATACACTCAGCGCGATTGTGGATATCGCCCCGATTTTCGACCCGACCTCTATCAGAACGTATAGCTCCACCAACGGAGCCCCGACGAAAATAACGAGAAATATAAGCAGCGGTGGCATGGTCCCACAATAAACGGCGTCAGTGGCTTTGTCGAACATGGGTGTACGCCGGCAAGACTTCAAGCCGGCGCGGTCGGTCAATGCTTTACCTAAGCTTGACGGTTGGCTATCTTGCGCCTCATGCAAACCAATGTGCTGATGGTACTCTGTAACTGCCCCGACGACGGCAGCGCCGAGCGTGTCGCCGAAACGGTGGTGCGCGCACGCGTCGCGGCCTGTGTCAACATAGGACCTGTGGTTACCTCCGTGTATCCCTGGCAGGGCACTATCGAGCGGGCCAACGAGCGCACACTGCTGATCAAAACTACGACCGGGTCCTATCCCGCTCTGGAACGACTTTTGCGGGCCGAACACCCCTACGACGTGCCCGAGATCATCGCCATGGCGGTGACCCACGGCCTGCCGGAATACCTGACGTGGGTAAACGAATGCACAATAGACGACTGATACTCCCATTCTGGGTGCTGGCAATCTCCTTGGCCCTGTGCGCCGCGACGCACGCCGACGAGGAATTCCTGACGCCCGATCAAGCCTTTGTCATTTCAGCCAATGATGAAAACAACGGCGTGATCCGCGTAGTGTGGCGCATCGCTGACGGTTACTACATGTATCGCAGCAAGTTTCGCTTCCTGACCGATACGCCGGGCCTTGAACTGGGCACAGCCACGCTCCCCCCGAGCAAGACCAAAAAAGATCCGATCTTTGGTGACGTGGAGGTCTATCGCGGCGACCTCGTCATCGATGTGCCGGTCAAGGTCGCCGACAACGCGCCGGACATGTTGACGCTGAAGGCGCGATCGCAGGGGTGTGCCGATGCGGGTCTGTGCTACCCGCCGCACACCCAAACCGTCCTGGTCGCCTTATCCGAAACGGTTGATGCGCCGCTGCCGGTGGACCCCGATACGGTCGCTGAAATGCGAGAGGCGATTGCCGCCACTAGCGGCAGCGACGACCCTGCGGCGCAAGCCGACCCGCTGGCAGAGCTGGCCGCGCTGGGAGACAGCCTGGGGATCGACGGAGAAGACGAAATACTGCCCCCGGAAGAGGCCTTTAAGTTCAACGCTGAACCCCTCGACGGCCAGACACTGAAGCTGTACTGGCAGATCGCCGATGGCACCTATCTTTACCAGGACCAGGTCAAGCTCGCGCTGAGCGGCCAAGGGGTGGCGTTGGGTGAATTCGAGCTGCCGAAGCCCAAGATCAAAAAGGACTCGATCAAGCCCGACGGAACCATCGGCGACGTCGCGGTCTACCTGCACGAAATCGACCTGCCGGTGCCGGTGGTACGCACGGCCCCGGGGGACGCGACCGACGCGACCTTGACGGTCAAGTACCAGGGTTGCGCCGAACGTGGCATCTGCTACCCACCGCAGACCCAGACGGTCAAGCTGACCCTGCCCGCAGTCGACGACACTATGCTCGCCGCGACGACACCGCAACAGTCGCCCCCGGTCATGTCGGAGGCACAGCCCGCCGCAATGGCCGTTGCGGCGGAAGAACCCGTTGCCGAACAGGACCAGATAGCAGCCATGCTGGCAGGCGGGAGCACCTGGGTCGTTATCGGCAGCTTTTTCGTCGTTGGCCTGTTATTGGCGTTCACGCCGTGTGTATTCCCGATGATTCCGATTCTTTCCGGCATCATCGCGGGGCAGGGCAGCAAGATCACCACACGCAAGGCGTTCGTCCTGTCGCTGGTTTACGTGATCGCCATGGCGGTGACGTACACGATCGCCGGGGTCCTCGCAGGGCTGTTCGGGTCCAACCTGCAGGCTGCATTCCAGAACCCCTGGATTCTAAGCTTTTTCGCCGCCATCTTTGTCGCGCTCGCCTTCTCAATGTTCGGGTTTTACGAACTGCAACTGCCATCCAGCGTACAGAGCAAGCTGAGCGAAATGAGCAATAAGCAGGAAGGTGGCACACTGACCGGCGTGGCCATCATGGGCCTGCTGTCGGCATTGATCGTCGGCCCGTGCGTAGCCCCGCCGCTGGCCGGCGCGCTGATCTATATCGGCCAAACCGGCGACGCGGTGCTGGGCGGCCTCGCGCTGTTCGCCATGAGTCTCGGCATGGGTGCCCCGCTGGTCGCGATCGGAACCTCGGCCGGAAAACTGCTGCCGCGCGCGGGCGGCTGGATGGACGCCATCAAAGCCGTATTCGGTGTCTTGATGCTGGGCGTGGCCATTTACCTGCTCGAGCGGGTGCTACCCGAGGGGGCCGCCATGGTCCTTTGGGGAGTCTTGCTGATCGTATCCGCCGTCTACATGGGCGCGCTCAAACAGCTGCCCGTCGAAGCGTCCGGTTGGCACAAGCTCTGGAAGGGCCTTGGTGTCGTCATTTTGATCTACGGTGCGCTGTTCTTGGTCGGCGTGGCCGCGGGTGGAAAAGACACACTGCAGCCGCTGCGCGGCGTATCCGTCGGCGGCAATGCGGGGTCGACCGCGCAGCACCTCGCGTTCAAACGCATCAAAACCGTCGCCGATCTCGAGCGGGAGATCGCTGCGGCAAGCGCCTCGGGCCGCTCAGTCATGCTCGATTTCTACGCCGACTGGTGCGTCTACTGCAAACAGATGGAGAAAAACACCTTCCCCGACGCCGCCGTACAGTCGGCGCTCGCCGATACGGTGCTGTTGCAAGCCGACGTCACGGCGCAGGACGACGCCGACAAGGCGCTGCAGCAACACATCGGGATACCGGCACCGCCAGCGATGATCTTCTGGACCGCCGACGGCGCGGAACGAAGAAACTACCGCCTGCTGGGCTATATGGGACCCGATGAGTTCGCCGAGCACGTGCGAGGGGCGTTGCCGTGAAGCCGACTCAGGTTGTCACCCTGGCGGTGATCGGCGCAGTGCTGGGTGCGATCACCGGTGCGGCCTGGAAGAAGTGGCAGGACGAGCACGGCAACCCGGAGCAGGTCGCCAACGCCGCGCTGCATAGCACCATCCCCGATTTCAGTTACGTCGATCTCGACGGGCGCCAACGCCACAGCAGCGAATGGGTCGGAAAAGTCGTGGTTCTGAATTTCTGGGCCAGCTGGTGTCCGCCCTGCCGCGAGGAGACGCCGCTGTTCGTCGAACTCCAGGAAAAATACCGTGAGGCAGGCGTACAATTCGTGGGCATCGCCATAGACGACCGCGAACCCATTCAGGATTTCAATGACACCTATGGCATGAATTACCCGGTGCTACTGGGCGACATCACCGCCGTGTCCTTATCGAAAAGCCTGGGCAACCGGTTCGAGGGACTGCCCTTTACGGTCATCGCGGGTCCGGACGGCAAAGTGGTGTTGCGACACGCGGGGGGCATGGCGCGCGATCAAATCGCCCCGACCCTGCACCAGCTTGCGAATAGCGTAACAAAATCGTAAAAAACCTGGACAAAATTACCTATTTAGCCCAGACTTTACCGCAAGTTAGCGCCATATCGGTGCAAATCTCAGCTATATGAAGGTGCACTTATTTAGTGCATGGATGAGGCGCCCGTCCGCATGGCCCTGATACTGGTATTGAACGGCCCCAATCTGAATCTACTGGGCTCGCGCGAGCCTGCCGTCTACGGCGACACGACGCTTGACGACATCGAGACCGCCCTGCGAACCCGCGCGGAACAGGCCGGGCACCAGTTGCTGTTTTTCCAGAGCAATGCCGAGCACGAACTCGTTTCGCGCATCCACCAGGCCGCTGCAACCGGCGTCGATTTCATCCTGGTCAACCCGGCGGCCTTTACGCACACCAGCATTGCGCTGCGCGACGCGCTACTAGGCGTCGCCATACCCTTCATCGAAGTGCACCTTTCCAACGTGTTCGCCCGCGAACCCTTCAGACACCACTCCTATCTTGCCGATGTGGCGGTAGGCGTCATCAGTGGTTTCGGTGCACAAAGTTACCAACTGGCGCTGGACGCCGCGTTATCGCGCGTGACGGCCGCCTGACATCACAGTAAAAGGGTCACCGATACATGGATATCCGCAAAGTAAAAAAGCTGATTGAACTGCTCGAGGAATCGGACGTCGCAGAGATCGAAATCCACGAAGGCGAAGAGTCGGTTCGCATCAGCCGCGCCTCTTCAACCCCCATGGCGATGATGGCGCCGGCGCCGGCCGTTGCGCCCGTCGCGGCGGCGATAACGCCCGCCATTGCCGAACCGGAACCCGAAGGCCACGTGATTCGCTCGCCGATGGTCGGCACTTTTTACCGCGCCTCTTCCCCCACCTCGAAGGCATTCGTGGAAGAGGGGCAGAGCGTGAAATCCGGCGACACGCTGTGCATCATCGAGGCGATGAAAATCCTCAACCAGATCGAGTCCGACCAAACCGGGACGGTCAAGCAGATCCTGGTGGAAAACGGCCAGCCCGTGGAATACAACCAACCGCTGTTTGTTATCGCCTGAGGCCGATCGGATGTTGGAGAAGATCGTCATTGCCAACCGGGGCGAGATCGCGTTGCGTATTCTGCGCGCCTGTCGCGAACTGGGCATCAAGACCGTGGCGGTCCATTCCGACGCCGACCGCGACCTGAAGCATGTGCGCCTCGCGGACGAATCCGTCTGTATCGGGCCCGCCGCATCGGCGGCCAGTTATCTGAATGTACCGGCGATCATCAGTGCCGCCGAAGTCACCGACGCCGTGGCTATCCATCCCGGCTACGGGTTCTTGTCGGAGAATGCGGACTTTGCCGAACGCGTCGAGCAGTCGGGCTTCACTTTTATCGGCCCCAGGCCGGACACGATCCGCCTGATGGGTGACAAGATCACGGCGATCGAGGCTATGAAAGAGGCCGGCGTTCCGACCGTACCCGGATCCGACGGACCGCTCGACGAGGACACCGACCGCACGCTCGGGTTGGCGCGCGACATCGGCTACCCGGTCATCATCAAGGCCGCGGGCGGCGGCGGCGGACGGGGCATGCGCGTGGTACATTCCGAGGCCGCTCTGCTGGCGGCGATTTCGCTGACCAAGGCCGAGGCAGGCGGCGCCTTCGGCAACGATACCGTGTACATGGAAAAGTACCTCGAGAATCCGCGCCATGTGGAATTTCAGGTCCTGGCGGATACGCACGGCAACGCGATCCATCTCGGTGAGCGCGACTGCTCGATGCAGCGCCGCCACCAGAAGGTGGTAGAGGAGGCGCCGGCACCTGGCATCACCGACGAGCAGCGCAACCACATCGGCGAGCGTTGCGCGGAGGCGTGCCGCCGCATCGGCTACCGCGGTGCCGGGACGTTCGAGTTTCTGTACGAAGACGGTGAGTTCTACTTTATAGAAATGAACACCCGGGTGCAGGTCGAGCACCCGGTCACCGAAATGATCACCGGTGTCGATATCGTCAAAGAGCAACTCAATATCGCGGCTGACGAACCGCTCGCCTACCGGCAGCAAGACATCGAAATACGCGGTCACGCCATCGAATGCCGCATCAACGCCGAGGATCCTACCAACTTCATGCCCAGTCCCGGCACGATCTCTCAGCTGCACGTCGCCGGCGGGCCCGGCATACGCTTCGACAGCCACATCTACAATGGCTATTCGGTACCACCGTATTACGACTCGATGATCGGCAAGCTGATTGCCCACGGCGCCACTCGCGAATCTGCCATCGCCCGCATGCGGGTCGCACTGTCGGAGATGGTCGTCGAAGGCATCAAGACCAATATTCCGCTGCAAGCCGATATCATGCGCGACACCAACTTCGCGGCCGGCGGTGTCAACATTCACTATCTGGAAAAGAAGCTGGGGTTGTGAGTAGGTGCCGCACCGCATACTTGGCCTTTGCCGACGGCCATTGCTACATCAGTGTGCCGCTCGTGGGCTGACCGGAGCCCGTCATCCACCATGCCCTGGCTACAGGCACATATCGTCACCGCCAAAGCGCATGCCCCCCGGGTAGAACGGGTTCTGGAACACCTGGGTGCGTTGTCCGTAACCCTGACAGACGCGGCCGACGAACCCATGCTGGAGCCGCCGCCCGGCACCACCCCCATCTGGCGAAGCACCTGCACCACGGGCCTGTTTCCAGATGATCTGGAGCCGGACGAACTCCGGACGCGGCTCGACCAGGCCCTGCACGGCGTCGATCGCCAGGTCGTGCGCCTGGAGTTTCTGGAAGACCGTGCCTGGGAACGGGCCTGGATGGAACGCTTTCACCCCATGCAGTTCGGCGAGCGGCTTTGGATCTGCCCGACCGGGCTGGAAGTAGAGGCGCAAAATGCGGTCATCGTCACGCTCGATCCCGGCCTGGCCTTCGGCACCGGCACGCATCCGACCACCGCATTGTGCCTCGAATGGCTCGACGGCGCGGCACTCAAGGGTAAGCGGATCATTGACTTCGGCTGCGGATCCGGGATTCTCGGCATTGCTGGCGCGCGCCTGGGTGCTGCATCGGTTTGCGCCGTTGACCACGACCCGCAAGCGGTGCTCGCCACCACCGCCAATGCCGCGGCCAACGGCGTTGCAGGTCGGGTCAGCGCCACGCTGAGCAGTGGATTTAAAGCGGTACCTGCCGATATCGTATTGGCCAATATCCTGGCGAACGTGCTGGTGGAACTGAGCGATGCTATTTCGGCACTTGTCAAACCCGGCGGCCGACTCGTGCTGTCGGGGATACTGGAGGCGCAGGCGGACACAGTGCGGCAGGCATACGGCGGGCAGTTCAGTCTGCATACCCAACCGCGAGACGAGTGGATACGCATCGACGGCGTCAAGCATCGCTAAAACTCCTGCACGCCTGCGCCTTATATTGGCGAAAGGGGCAATTCTGCAAGACACTTGATTACGAAACCTTACGCTAGCTGAAGCACCATGGAAACGCTCTGTCCACATTGTGAAACGCGCTACCAGATCAATCGCGAAACGCTAGCGGCGGCCAACGGCCTGGTGCGCTGTTCACGCTGCCGCAATGTATTCAACGCGCTCAGACATTTAAGCCGCTCCCCGGGCGACGAAGAGCCGCTCCCGCTCATCGAGGAGCAGGAAGGCCGCACCGAAGTAAAATCGGACCTGCCGTCACTGAAACCCGATGAACCCACGTCCGACAACCGGCTCGACGCCGAGTTGAGCGTGGCGCCCGAGTCGAGCGACCGCGTGTTGGACATTCACGACGCCCTCGCGGCGCCACGGCGCCGCGCGCTGCGAAACGGGGTCTACGGAGTCGTCGCCTTACTGCTGGTCGCGTCAGTTGCAGCACAACTGGCCTGGTTCGAGCGCGATCGGCTGCTTTCCCACCCCCGCAGCCGGGATCTGCTGGAGCGCGCGTGCGACCGGCTCAACTGTACGCTGCCCGAGTGGCGTGATCCGGCCAAGTACGAAGTGCTGCAGCGCAGCCTTGCACCCAAGCCAGGGCAACGCGGAGTGTTGGTGCTGGAAGGACAGTTCGTCAACCGCGCCGCGGTTCCTCAACGCCTGCCCCTGCTGCAGCTCACCTTTCTGGACAGCAATGAGCAACTGCTGGCCAGACGCCGCCTGCAGCCCCGGGAATATCTCGCTTCACCCACCCTCGACGGCCAACTCGCGGCGCCAAAGGAAGTATTCACTATCGACGTAGCTTTGGAGGATCCAGGCCCGCAGGCGACCGGGTTTGAACTCAGCTTCTATTGATCCGCGCCTGACGTGTCGGCCCACAACATGCGCCGGGCACAGCAACAAAAAAACCCGCTTGCACGCACGCCATATCGGCGTAACATGGCCTGCCTGCGTCGCAAAAAACGGTCCAAATAAAAAGAGACTGTCGCTCCATGCGTATCGGGTCAATCGAACTAACCAACAATCTGATCGTTGCGCCCATGGCGGGCGTGACCGACCGTCCCTTTCGACAGCTATGTCGACGGCTGGGGGCCGGTCTGGCCGTATCCGAGATGGTGAGCTCCGACGCGAGCTTGCGCGGTACGCGCAAAACGGTCAAGCGTCTGGATCATCGCGGCGAACCGTCACCCATTGCAGTACAGATCGTTGGCGCAAACCCGGCGGCGATGGCCGAAGCGGCGCGGATTAACGTCGATCACGGCGCCGAGATCATTGACATCAACATGGGCTGTCCCGCCAAAAAAGTATGCAAGGTTGCCGCGGGCTCGGCGCTGTTGCGCGACGAGCCCCTGGTTGGAAGAATTCTCGACGCGATCGTATCCGCCGTAAAGGTCCCGGTGACCTTGAAGATCCGCACCGGTTGGGACAATCGCAGCCGCAACGGCGTACGCATCGCGCAGTTGGCCGAGAACTCCGGTGTCGCGGCGCTCGCCGTGCACGGCCGCACCCGCGCCTGCGGATTTCGTGGGCGCGCCGAGTACGACACCGTCGCCGCCATCAAGCGCACCGTGGCTATTCCCGTCATCGCCAACGGCGACATTGATACGCCGCGAATGGCGCGGTTCGTGTTGGAATCGACCCAGGCCGACGGTGTCATGCTCGGGCGGGCGGCACAGGGGCGCCCCTGGGTATTTCGGGACATCGACTGTTACCTGCGCACCGGTGAATACCCTGCTGAACCCTCGCCGCACTGGGTGCGCGACGTGCTCCTGGAGCATCTCGAACAACTTTATTCATTCTACGGCCGGGAGCACGGCGTGAAAGTCGCCCGTAAGCATATCGGGTGGTACAGTCGCGCTCTTCCCGGTAGCGCCCTATTTCGCGCCGCCGTATTTGGCGCGCAAACCAATGAAGAACAACTTCGGCAAGTACGGGCTTTCTTCACTGGCCAGAACCAGGAGGAGACTATGGCAGCATGACGTTCACGACAGCTTATTCCGACTCGCAACCGGCAAAAGGTTTTTTCAAGGTGAGCAAAAAATCCCATTACGAACCGTTGAGCGATTGCGTCAAAGATGCCCTTGAAACCTATTTCGCACAGCTCGACGGGCACCCGCCCGCTGACCTCTATCAAATGGTGATGTCCGAAGTGGAGCAACCGCTGCTGACCTGCGTTCTGGAGCACATGGGCGGCAATCAGACGCGTGCGGCGATTGCGCTGGGAATCAGTCGCAGCACGCTAAGAAAAAAGCTGGGGCAGTACGGGATCGACTAGTCGAGACCCCAGACTAAAACCAACACGCGGCCCTCCTCGGGGCCGCGTTCGCGTTCAGCTAACCAGGTATCGTTTCATGACCAGTATTTCCCGCGCCCTTATCAGTGTCTCGGACAAGTCCGGAATCGTCGAATTCGCTCGCGCACTTGCCGCCCACGATGTCGAGATCCTCTCCACTGGAGGAACTGCGCGGCTGTTGCGGGACCACGGCGTGGGCGTCATCGAGGTGGGCGACTACACGGGATTTCCGGAAATGATGGACGGCCGCCTCAAGACATTACACCCGAAGATTCATGGCGGCATCCTGGGTCGCCGTGGTACTGACGACGCGGTCATGGACGAGCATGGGATCGGCCGCATCGATCTGGTCGTCGTGAATCTCTATCCGTTTCAGCAAACGATTGCCAATCCCGAAGCGACGCTGGCCGACGCGATCGAAAACATCGATATCGGCGGGCCAACCATGATTCGCGCAGCCGCCAAGAATCACGGCGATGTGGCGGTGGTCGTCGACCCCAAGGACTATGCCGCGGTGTTGGACGAAATGGTCAGCCACGACGGAGGCATCAGCGCGGAAATGCGCTATCGGTTGGCCGTCAAGACCTTTGCCCATTCCGCGGCCTACGACGGCGCGATCGCCAACTATCTGGGGGGTATCCGGCCCGACGGCAGCAAACACCCCTTCCCGGACGCTATCAATCTGCAGTTTCATCGGGCGCAGGATATGCGCTACGGCGAAAACCCGCACCAACGCGCCGCGTTCTACATCGAACCTGACCGCACGGAAGCCTGCATCGCGACCACTCGGCAGCTACAGGGCAAGGAACTCAGCTACAACAACATCGCCGATACCGACGCCGCGCTGGAATGCGTGAAGCAGTTCGACGAAGGCCCGACCTGCGTGATCGTCAAACACGCCAACCCTTGCGGCGTCGCAGTCGGCAGGAACCTGCTGGAGGCCTACGACCGCGCCTTCCGTACGGATCCGGAATCAGCGTTTGGCGGGATCATCGCATTCAACCAGGAACTCGACACGGAAACCGCTGAGGCCATTGTCGAACGCCAGTTCGTCGAAGTAATCATCGCGCCCTGGATCGGCCTCGCGGCGGCGGATGCAATCGCCGCCAAGAAAAATGTGCGCTTGTTGCAGTGCGGCGAATGGAACCGGGAAGACCTCTGGCGGCTGGATTTCAAGCGGGTCAACGGCGGGCTGCTGGTGCAGGACGCGGATTTACAACTCAATAAAGAACTCCGAGTGGTCACCGAGCGCGCACCAACCGATGACGAGATGCGGGATCTGGTGTTTACCTGGCGGGTGGCGAAATTTGTCAAATCGAACGCGATTGTCTACGGTAGAGACCGGATGACGATCGGCGTCGGCGCGGGACAGATGAGCCGGGTCAACTCGGCCCGGATCGCCGCCATCAAGGCGGAGCACGCTGGACTCGAGGTCGAAGGCTCGGTCATGGCTTCGGATGCGTTTTTCCCGTTTCGTGACGGTATTGACAACGCGGCGGCCGCAGGCGTGCGGGCGGTTATCCAACCGGGCGGCTCCATGCGCGACGAAGAGGCCATTGCCGCGGCCAACGAACACGGCATGGCCATGATATTCACCGGGATGCGGCATTTCCGTCACTAGGAGGCTGTGGGGTTATGAGGGAGCGTAGCGAGAAGGTGGGAGAGCGAGGCCAAATGTTTCCGGATTTGAGGCGCATATCGGGGATAGTTGGACCGCTCTGCCATCTTCGCAGTAGATTCATCCATAATCCGACAGACTCCTAGGAGAACAACGAGCCCGTGGCCAACGCTGCGAACATACACCCTACCGCGATCGTTGAAACGGGCGCGGAACTGCACGAGACCGCCGCGGTGGGTCCATACTCGATCGTCGAGGCCGGCGCCGTGCTGGGCCCGGGCTGTGTTGTCGAATCGCACGCACGCGTATACGGCAAGACGACCATGGGAAGCCACAATCGCGTTTGCCACGGCGCAACCATAGGAGCAGACCCCCAGGACATCAGCTATACGTACGAGCGCGCCAAACGACTGACCATCGGCGACCACAACGTGTTCCGGGAGGGCGTGAACATCAGCCACGGCGTCAAGGAAGATCACGGCACAGTGATCGGCAGCCACAACCTGTTCATGTTCAATTGCCATATCGCGCATGACTGTATCGTCGGCGACCACAACATATTCGCCAACACCGCCACGCTCGCCGGACACGTTGTCATCGACCACCATTGTGTGCTGTCAGCACACACCGCGGTCCACCAGTTCTGCCGCATCGGCGCCTATGCCATGCTCGGCGGCATCAGCGGCGTACGGCAGGACATTCCGCCCTACGTCACGGCCAACGGGCAATATGCGAGGTTTGTCGGGCTGAACCTCATAGGCCTGAAACGCAACGGTTTCGCCGCCGAACAGCGGATGGCCATAAAGCGGGCATATCGCATTCTGTACTTCGCCGGACTGACGCCCGCGCAGGCGCTGGAGGAACTCAGGCAGCTTCCGCCTACGCCTGAGATCGCAACCATCATCGAATTCGCCGGAAATAGTCAGCGCGGACTGATTTCCCGACGCACCCGGGAAGAGCTTTGACGGCCATCACTCGATATACGGATACCCAACCAGGTTGACGACTGCATGAAGATACTGATTATCGGCGGCGGCGGCCGGGAACACGCGATCGCCTGGAAGTGTGCACAATCACCCCTGGTCGACCAGGTGTTCGTCGCGCCAGGGAACGCGGGCACCGCGCGTGAACCGCATGTAGAGAACGTCGCGATAGGCGCCGAGGATATCGAGGCCCTTGTTCGGTTTGCCGCAGAAAACGCCATTGGGTTGACCATCGTGGGGCCGGAAGCGCCATTGGTGGCCGGCGTGGTGGACCGGTTCCGTCAAGCCGACCTGCGCTGTTTCGGCCCGACCCGGGCGGCCGCGCAACTCGAAGGCTCCAAGGCATTCACCAAGGACTTCCTCGCCAGGCACAACATTCCCACCGGGCATTACGCCACCTTTACCGAAATCGACCCCGCCCTGACCTACGTACGCGAGCAGGGCGCGCCCATCGTCGTCAAGGCCGACGGCTTGGCCGCCGGCAAGGGCGTGATCGTCGCGCTGGATCTGGCGACGGCAGAAGCGGCGATTCGCGACATGCTGAGCGGAAACGTGTTCGGACTGGCCGGTTCTCGCGTGGTTATCGAAGAATACCTCGAGGGTGAAGAGGCCAGTTTCATCGTCATGGTCGACGGTGAGCACATCCTGCCGATGGCGACCAGCCAGGACCACAAACGAATCGGCAACGGCGATACCGGCCCCAACACCGGCGGTATGGGCGCGTACTCTCCCGCACCGGTGGTTGACAATGCGGTGTACCAACGCGTCATGGACGAGGTGATCATGCCCACCGTCGCGGGGATGGCGGCCGAAGGCATGCCCTATACCGGATTCCTCTATGCCGGCCTGATGATCGCGGAAGACGAGACGGGGCGGAAGTTGCCGCGGGTGATCGAGTACAACTGCCGGTTCGGCGATCCGGAGACCCAACCGATCATGCTGCGCTTGCGCTCCGATCTGGTGGCCCATTGTCTGGCCGCAGTCGAGGGTCGGCTGGACCGGGAAACCGCCGCATGGGACGGGCGCCCCGCCCTCGGGGTGGTCCTGGCCGCCGAGGGCTACCCGGGCAGGTATCGTCAGGGCGACGTCATTGCAGGGCTCGATGCGCCCAACGCGGACTCCACCAAGATCTTTCACGCGGGTACCACCGACGCGAACGGCACGATCGTGACCGCCGGCGGGCGGGTGCTTTGCGCCACGGCATTGGGCGCGACGGTCAGCGAAGCACAACGCAACGCCTATCGCGCCATGGAAAAGATCTCCTGGCCGGGCATGTCCTATCGCAATGACATCGGCTATCGCGCAATCGCCAGGGAGGCGAACTGAACACACCATGCGGCCGCTACGGTGCGACGGGATTCCGGCTGCTGTTGGCCCTGGCGCTGGTCGTGATCACCTGGTTGGCCGTACAGCCCGCGCCACAAGTCGACATGGTGGGCGTGAACGACAAGGTGGCCCATATCGCGGCCTTCGTGGCGCTCGCTTTTCTGGCCGACGGGTCGCGCCCGGAAAAGCCGTTCGACAGGATATCGGCCGTCTGGCTCACCGCCTACGGGGCATGCATCGAATTCCTGCAAACCTTTGTCGAATACCGCACGGCGTCGTTCGCAGACTTCGTCGCGGACGTGATCGGCATACTGATTTTCTGGTTCGCGCTGAGCCCGTTGTTGCGGCACTGGCTGCAGCGCGACTCGGACATGGCGCCTTGAACCCCAATTCGCACCGCGCGCTTCGGGCAGCGCACCGCCTTGAAAATCCGGGGGGAGATTTTTTCTGTCACCACGGTCGAAACGGTCGATAGCCTACATCCGGACGAAATACCATGTCTTTGCTATCGCGGAAAACCAGTATGCCGACCATCGATCAGGCCCTGCCGGGTCGCCAAACAGCCACGATCGTGCCCGGCACGCATTTCGTGCTTTATACGCCGTTGGCGCCACCCTATCCTCCCGAACTCGAACAGGCAACGTTCGGCATGGGGTGTTTTAGGGGCGCCGCACGGCGCTTCTGGCACCTGCAGGGCGTATACACCACTGCCGACCGTTATGCTGGGGGCTAGACCGGTCACTGCGGGCTGGGCGGCAGCGGAGTCTGCGTGCCAAAACCGGAATCGGCCTGAACGAAACACGTCAAGACGCGGCCAATCGAGGCAGTACTCCCCACGCGACTGTCATTTAAGGTAGCCGCGTCCAGGCCGCTAGTTGTTCGACATCGGCCCTGTAGAAGCCGGTCGGGTTGAACCGCTAACGATATGTCGTCAATCAATCTGCTAAATTCCGAACACGCCACCCCATCCCAGGTCGAGAGCGACGATTTAGTCGTTTCTTTCTTGGAGGCCATGGGTGAAGCGCTCATCCTGGTGCGGGTGTCGGACGCCTGTATAGTCAGCGCCAACCAACCGGCCTGCGATCTGTTGGGTTACGCTCACCCCGATCTTAACGGCAAAAAAATCTTCGACATCTCGATCACCATCAGCGACCTGGACGCCTGGCATTGCTATCACCGTCAGGCGCTGCAGACGCTCCGGGCCAGCCAGCGACTGCTGTTCAAGACCCGCGGCAACCAACCGATCACGCTGGACGATTCCAGCGCTGCCTTGCTGATGGGCGGAGAAGACTGCGTCATGATCAATCTCCGCCAGGCCGAGCAGCGCGTTCGGCTGGAGCGCGACGTGACCGACTACGCGGATCTGTGCAACCACGGCCCGGTGATCGTGTTCACATCGCCTGTTTCGAACCGCCTGCCCGTCACGCACGTCACGCCGAATGTTCGATACCTCGTCGGGCGCGACGCGCAATCATTCGTGCGCAACGAGACGGACTTTGCTTCGCTGGTCCACCCCGACGACCTGGACAAACTACTGACAGAGGTGCGCTCG
Source organism: uncultured Chromatiales bacterium (assembly GCA_965368585.1). Classification (GTDB taxonomy): domain Bacteria; phylum Pseudomonadota; class Gammaproteobacteria; order Chromatiales; family Chromatiaceae; genus JARRQB01. Next base: position 39,678 of record CBDUNM010000020.1, read on the forward strand.
GCCGTGGCAGGTAACGAATGCCGCATCGTGCATCAGCCCTACCGGATCGAGCACGCTGATGGAAGCTACCGCTGGATCTACCAGACGACCGCCGTCCACTACGGACCCGACGGCAGCGCCTCGCATCTGAACGCTTTTCTGATCGATATCACCGACCGCATACTGGCGGAGGACGCCTTGCGCGCCAGCGAAGAACGGTTGAAGCTGGCCCTGCTCGGAAACAACGAAGGTTGGTGGGACTGGGATATCCCCACCGGCACGCTGCACTTCAGCCATGTCTGGGAAACCATGTTGGGCTTTCAGCCCGGCGACCTGCCCAACCATGTCGTCACCTGGGAACAACTGATCCATCCCGACGATCTCGACCACGTCATGGCGGAAATGAACGGCCACTTGTCCAACGCCAGCGATTTTTACGAATCCGAACACCGCATCCGCAATAAGGACCGCACCTGGACCTGGGTGCTCAGCCGCGGCAAGGTGGTCGAAAAGGACCGGCACGGTCGGCCGCTGCGCGTGGTCGGAACACACGCGGACATTTCCGCTCGCAAATCCATGGAGTACGAGCTCAAGCTGAGCGCAGCGGTATTCGAGCACACCCAGGAAGGGGTCATGATTACCAACCGCGACGGACACATCATGGCCATCAACAACGCCTTCACCAAGATTACCGGATACACTCGCAGCGACGCGCTCGGACAAACCCCGGCGTTGCTGCAATCCGGCCGGCAAGGCGCGGAATTCTACGAGCAACTGTGGCGGCAACTGCTGGATGCAGGAAACTGGTCGGGTGAAATTTGGAACCGCCGCAAACAAGGCGACGTGTACCCGCAATGGCTGGACATCAGCGCGGTGCGTAATGCCGATGGCGAGGTCGACAACTACGTCGCGGTGTTCTCGGATATTACCCCGATCAAGGAGTCCGAAGCACGACTGCACCGCCTCGCGTATCACGACGCGTTGACCGGCTTACCGAACCGCATCCTGTTCCGCGATCGAATCGAGCAGGCGATCGGCCGCGCCGCGCGCTCGGGTGAGAAGATCGCGCTGCTGTTCATCGATCTGGACCGTTTCAAGAACATCAACGACAGCCTGGGCCATAATTTTGGCGACAACCTGCTGCTGGCGACCGCCAAGCGCCTGGTAAAAGACCTGCGCGGCGAAGATACGGTCGCACGCATCGGCGGCGATGAATTCACCATCATACTCGGCAATTCGCCCAGCCTGCGTAATGTCGGCCGGGTGGCAACCAAGCTGATCGAATTGCTGAAAGAACCCTTTGTAGTCAACGAGCAGACTATCTACATCTCCGCCAGTATCGGCATCAGCATCTATCCGGACAACGGTACGACCGTCGATGAACTGACGCAGGCCGCCGATACCGCCATGTACAAGGCCAAGGACAACGGTCGTTGCAGCTACCAGTTCTACACGCCCGAGATGACCAGCCGCTTGTACCAGCAAGTGGTCCTGGAGGCCGATCTGCGACGCGCGCTGGAACAACAGGAATTCAGGCTCTTCTATCAGCCCCAGGTCGACCTGGCCAGCGGCAGGATCATCGGCGCCGAAGCACTGATACGATGGCAGCACCCCGAGATGGGCCTGGTACCGCCGGCGCGGTTTCTGAATGCGGCGGAGGAATCCGGGCTAATCGTCGACATCGGCACCTGGGTACTGCGCGAAGCCTGTCGTCAGGCCAAAGTCTGGCTGGATAGCGGTCTGCCGATACAGCACGTCGCGGTCAATCTGGCAGGCCGGCAGATCCAGCAGGACGATCTGCCGAATATCGTGACCCGGGCACTGCGCGACTCCGGACTCGACGCCGAGTATCTCGAACTGGAAATCGTCGAGGAAGTCATCATGGCGCACCTCGACCAGGCGGTCGACGTCCTCACCCGCACCAAGCAACTGGGCGTCACTCTGGCGATTGACGATTTTGGCACCGGTTACTCGTCGCTCGGATATCTGAAGCGCCTGCCGGTGGATCAGCTCAAGATCGACCGTTCGCTGATCGGGGATATCCCGCTCGACCCCAACGACGAAGCGATCGCGCGCGCAGTCATCGCCATGGGGCATAGTCTGGGCCTGGTGGTGACCGCCGAGGGTGTGGAAAACGCCGAACAGCGCGAATTTCTTGTCCGCGAAGGCTGTGACCGTGCACAGGGTTGGCTGTACAGTCCGCCGCTGGCGGCCGAGGTATTCGGCAGCTTCCTGCTCGCGGAAACCGATCAGCCCGTCGACTGAGTGTGCTGCGGGCCGTGCGCTGGCCAACGATGGTCAGGGCGCATCACAGCTCGATCAACCCCTCCTTGATGGCAAGACGAATAAGATCGGTCACATGCCCGATGCCCAGTTTCGAGAAGGTCCGGCTGCGGTGGGTTTCGACGGTCTTGACGCTGATATTCAGTCGAGACGCCACCTTGGCATTCGACAAACCTTCGGCGAGCAGGTTGGCGACCTGCCGCCCACGGCGGCTAAGGCACGCCAGCCTGTGTGAATCGACGAATTTCTCAATGGGTATCTCGGTTAACGAATTATCGATGAGGTACCGGGCGATGCGCGCATCCGACGGCGTTGAGCGAGCTTTACCTGCGGTCAGATCGCGTCGACGACGTACACAATCTGCTCAGCCAGTTATTGAAGAAATCCCCCCAATGCCGCGGCATTGGCACACCTTGGCAGCCGCTCAGTTTGTCACTCCACGGCATTCGATAGGGCGTCGACGGATCTTTACACGCAGCATTCATCGCACCGCTTACCCACCGCATCGGGTGACCCTTTTCGACGCCGTAAGCTAAGCTGCAAGCATGACAGATCGCAAGATATCCAAAGGTGGCGAACAACCCGCGTCGAAGGGCAGAGGCTGTGGCGTCAACCCCCCGAATCGCTATCACGGTTTCGCAACCCAGCCGTTCGAGGACGACTGGACCGAAGCGGACGACATCGCGCCGAGGACGACCGTTCAGGTGGATCGCGCCAAGCACGCAATCAGCCGCAACCGCTCCCCGGATATTCCGTTCGAGACGTCGGTCAATCCATATCGCGGCTGTGAACACGGCTGCGTCTACTGTTATGCGCGACCCACGCATGTCTGGCTGGATTTGTCGCCAGGCTTGGATTTCGAAAGCCGCTTGTTCCAACGCCCGGAGATTGTCGAACGCCTGCGCGACGAACTTGCGGCCGCGAACTATCGACCGAAGCCGCTCGCACTGAGCGGCGTCACCGATGCCTACCAACCGATCGAGCGCAATCTCAAGCTCACCCAAGGCCTGCTGCGTCTGCTGCTCGAAGTCCGTCACCCGGTAACCATCGTGACCAAGTCCGCATTGATTGAACGGGACCTAGAACTTCTGGCCGAACTGGCGTCCGAGAACCTGGTGGAAGTCGCGTTCAGCGTGACCTCACTGCGACCCGAACTGGTCCGGCGCCTCGAGCCGCGCGCGGCGGCACCCACCCGGCGACTCCGGGCGATGGAGCGACTCGGCCGGGCGGGCGTTCCGACCCGCATCCTGGTGTCCCCGGTGATCCCCGTCCTGACGGAACCTGAACTGGAATCGCTGCTGCGCGCCGGGCGGGAACACGGCGCACGCGACGCGGGCTATGCGCTATTGCGTCTGCCGGGAGAGGTCGCGCCACTGTTTCGAGCATGGCTGGAAACCGCCGCGCCGGACGCCGCGACGCATGTCATGAACCGGATACGCGACGCGCGCGGCGGGCGCGACAATGACAGCCGATTCGGCAGCCGAATGACCGGAGAAGGCGCCTTTGCCGATTTGCTGGCACAGCGCTTTCGAGTCGCCTACAAGAAACTGGGGTTCCGGAAAATCGCTCCGCTCGCATGCCACAGGTTCATACGCCCCGACACGACCGCGCAACTCAGCTTGTTTTAGTGACTACCGGAGCAGTTCGTCAAAGAACTGCTGCATCCGCGACCAGGAGCGCCGATCGGCCTGCGGATCGTACTTGAGATTGGCGATGCCGTAATCGCCGGCATCCGGATTGGTAAACCCATGCCGCGCGCCGCCGTACACCACCATTTCCCAGTTCGCGCCCGCCGCGTCCAGTTTCTGCTGGAAGTTCTGCACCACTTCCGTTGCGACGAAGCCGTCGGCTTGACCATGCAACACCAGGATCTGCGTATCGATCTTGCCTTGCGCCTCGTCAGGCGCCGCGGGCAAGGAGGCGTGAAAAGCGGCGATACCCCGGACATTGGCGCCGCCGTAGGCCATTTGCAATACCGTACCGCCGCCGAAGCAGTAACCGATCGCCGCCAGTTTGTCGTCCTCGACCATGCCGCTGGCTTGCAGTTGGGCGAGGCCCAGGGCGGCCCGTTCACGCCACATCTCCACGTCGACCGTGACTTCCTGCATCCACTCCTTGGCCTGGGCGGGCTGGTCGGTGACGCGGCCGTCGCCGTACATGTCCGCGGCGAACGCGACATAGCCCAGTTCCGCCAGCATGCGCGCGCGCCGCTTGACATAGTCGTTCAGGCCCCACCATTCGTGGACGACCATGACACCGGGGCGCCGGCCTTGCTGTGCGTCATCCCAATAGAGATGACCCGTCAGTTTCGTATCCTCGTCCTGATAGCTGACCGCCTTGTGCTGGACTTCCGCCTGCGCCGTCATTGCGTAACCGGCCAACAACACCGCCATCAATCGTTTCATCTGGTCTCCTCCGGCCTGGAACCGTTATCTGCATCGAGTCGGGATTTTGATTCGTCCTTCAGGCAGTTTGCAACCGCTTTCAGCGATTTATGCGCCCGGCAAGCGCACATCGAGCGGCCACGCCCGGACAGCGGCGAATATCACTGCGAGGAGAAGAACCCGTCCGCCCAAGTGCTCAGGCGTCGCCGCCTGGTGAGATGCGACCAATCTCACGCCATGCGGGATGTTTTTCGATCAAGCGCAGCGCCTGCTGCAGCAGCGTCTTGCCGGGCTCGGTCCGATGCCAGGTACTGGCGCCCGACGGATGTGGCAGCGGCACCAGATCAGCACCCAGGGTCTGGTGATCGACACGAAAGCTGTTGCCGATCACCCCTTGGAGCCGGGGCACGGACACGAACTGGGAAATGGCCAGTTTGCCCACCGGTATGATGAGCCGCGGTCGCTGCAGCTCGAACTCGGTATGCAGCCAAGCACGGCAGTGTCCGACTTCCTGCCGGGACGGCACCCGGTCGCCGCCGTTCGGCTTCTTACCGGGGAAACAGCGGCAGACCGCCGCCATATATACCCGCGCACGGAACTCCGCCTCGGTCAAACCGATGTCGGCGAACCACTTGAACAGCGTCTTACCGGCCGTCCAGGCGAAGGGTCGCCCGAGATCGCCCTCGCGCGCACCGGGCGCCTGACCGATCAGCATCACCGGCGAATCGATCGCCTGCCCGGTGATCACCGGTGGGAACATCGCCGGACAGCGCCGACAAGCACGCAGCGCCGCTTGATGATCGGCAATGGCTTGTAGTGTATGTTGCATCCGTGACAGTTTGTTGAAGCGTACGACGAGATGCAACCACCAGGCCACGTCGGTCATGATGCGCCTGTCCGGTTGCCATCTGAACTCCCGCGAACACCGCCGACCCGGAGGAAACCACATGAAAGCTGTGCAACTGACCGCCCTAGGCGAACCTGACGTGCTGGTCTACGGCGACGTGGCGGAACCTGAAATCACGTCAAGCACCCAGATCAAGGTGCGATTGACGGCAGCAGGGGTCAATCCCGTCGACGGCAAGATCCGGCGGCGGGGCCTGTTCTACGGCGCTCAGCCACCGGCGATTCTGGGGTGCGACGGCACCGGCGAGGTCGTTGCGACCGGGCGGGAGGTGCGCCGCTTCAATGTCGGCGATCATGTCTGGTTCTGTCATGGCGGGTTGGGGCGGGAGCCAGGCAACTACGCCGAATACACCGTGTTGGAGCAAGCCGAGGCGGAATTCGCGCCGCACCATGTCGAACCGATCCAGATCGCCGGCGGACCTCTGGCGCTCATCACGGCCTGGGAAGCGCTGTACGATCGAGGACACCTCCAGGAGGAACAAACCGTGTTGATACATGCGGGCGCCGGAGGTACCGGGCACCTGGCGATCCAACTCGCCAAACTCCGCCGCGCGCGGGTCATCACGACCGCCAGTTCAAAGGAAAAAGCCGACTTCGTTCGATCACTCGGCGCTGACCACGTCGTCAATTACCGGGAAGACGATCTGGCCGAGGCCGTGGCAGACTGGACCCGCGGACGCGGCGTGGATCTGTGCTTCGACACCGTCGGACCGGCGGTGTTTCGCGGTTCCATACCATTGGTCGCGCACTACGGCACCCTGGTCACATTGCTGGATCCCGGCGTCGACCTGGATCTCGACGAGGCACGCACGCGAAACCTGACCTTGGCCTTCACCCTGATGCTGACCCCGATGCTGCGTGACCTCCCCGACCCGCGCCAGCACCAAGGCGAGATCCTGCGCGTCTGCGCCGAATGGATGAATGAGGGTAAACTACGTGTCGTAGTCAGTGACAGCCTACCGCTGGAGCAAACCGCTGAGGCCCATCGTAAGCTCGAAGAAGGGCACACCCTGGGGAAACTGGTACTCGTTCCCTAGCCAATCGGACAAATCCGGCACCATACTTCCGGTAAACCGTGCGGGCGCCGGTTGGCGAGCGAAACGACCTGGAGGTGGCACCGCAGTATGCCCGCAGTGACCAGAATTTGTATCCTCTCGGACACCCACGGCACGCTCGATCCACGCGTTGCCGCGGCAGCCGCCGATTGTGATATCGCGCTGCACGGGGGTGATATCGGCAACGCGGCGGTGCTCGAGCAACTCAAAACGCGCGGCAGTCAGGTTATTGCGGTCACGGGAAACAACGATACGCCGGATAAATGGCCGCCACACGACGGCGCCGTCCTGGCAACGCTACCGGACAAGGCCCAACTGGATCTGCCGGGCGGGAGGGTGGTCGTCGAACACGGGCACGGTGTCAACCCCGCCAAACACCGTCATCAAAAGCTCCGCAGCCGCTACCCCGATGCCCGCGCGATCGTCTACGGCCACAGCCATCGACTCACCTGTGACCTGGATTTGCCCTGGGTGCTCAATCCAGGCGCCGCCGGTCGCAGTCGGACCTACGGCGGACCGTCCTGCCTGATCCTCAGCGTTGGCCAAAGGCGCTGGCGGGTCGCAGCGCTGCGCTTCAGCGCTGTCCCTTGAGTCGATGCTCGGCGGCGCTGCCGGCTGCGTACGTCAACGACCCAACACCTGCTTGAACTGTATGTCGTCGGCCGTACCGAACAGTTGATCCGGACCGGAGGAAATCAACCGGTACCCTTCCACACCCGGGATGTACTGGATATCCGCGCCCCAAGCATCGCGCAGCCCGGCCTCCGATATGCCTACCTGCTCGCGCAGTTTGAACAAGGTCAGCACCGTGGGGTTCGCGTCACCCTGGTTCTCGGCCAACCAACTGTTGATCTGCGCGGCAAGAGAACGCAGCTGGGTGCGCGTCTTACCCCAGTTGTTCGTCGCTGCGCCGCCCGATTGGGGTTGACCGGTCATAGTCGACGACTGCCGCAGCGGTGAGTGCACGTCGTCACTGTCCGCTGTGTCCCTCCCGATGTCCAGGCCGTAGCCGCCGCGTTCCAGCGCCGTCGTCCCGATACCCATCGATTCGATCAGGCTCCAGGTAAACAAGACCAGCACGCAAGCGAAGGCCGCGCCGATCACCGACGCGATGGAACTGACACCGCCCGCGGCGGCGATTTCGCTTTCGTGCGGATTGGTCGGCGACATCCGGTGCAATCGGGCAAGCCGGGCGTGCGCATGCTTGAAATAGAGGTAATCCAGCACGACGGGCCAGAACAGTCGATTGATGACCATGGTGAGATAGGCAACGGGCGCCATCTGATCGACCAATACCCCGCGCTGATCCAGCAGCAGGATCAACATCGGCACCAGAACTTCGGTGAACAGAATCAGGAACGACCAAAACCACATCTTGCGATACATGGCCCAAAGGAAAGGGCTGAGAAACGCGCCCCAATTCCAGCCGAGCGCGAAATGCGGCCGCAACGGACTCCCGAAGCGATTGAACACCCGTATAAAGCGAGGTGCTTCCGGACCGATGAACAGCGTGAGGTTACGCACCTCATCGGATTCGTCGTCTTCGAAGTCGTCCCACCCCCGGTTCCAATGCGGATTGTTCGGGTCCGGCGCCGGCCGCCCCGCCGGACGCGCGGCCTCGGCGGACACGGCGCGAGCCACCGTCGACCCTGCTGCGCCGCCGACCTCGGCCGCGGCGCCGGGCCGCTGCCCACTGAAGCCGGTATCCAGCTTCAAGGTCAATGCGTGGTTCGCGCGTCGTTCGACACGACTGTCGACGCCGATTTTTTCCAGGCGCTCGCGGACCGCATGCGCCTGTTCCGCGGTGAACTCTTGAGCAATCGCATGACTGGTACCATCGAAAAGATCACGCAGGGAATCGGGCGTCGTACGGAACATATCCGCCATACCGCTCAGCGCCGACTCCCGCTCGATACCCGGGAGCAGTTCGCCTGTCAATACAATCTGGTACTGCGCCTGTGTCAATCCAATCACCCTTGTGCTGCACGCTCGTCAACGCATTCGATGCGCAAAACCACACCGTCCACGCCAACCACGCGTACCACGCTACCCGCTTTGCAATCGGGTCCGTGAATTTTCCATATGGTGTCATCGACGCGCAACTTACCCACCCCGTTCACCACTGCTTCGTCCACGGTAAAGATCCGATCGACGTACTGTTCACCGCGGCGATTCAACTGCGGCTGATCAGTCGCGATCGGGTGTCGTCCCACCCACCAGCGGCCAGCCACCGCCGCCAGTACGCTGAATACCGCAAACATCAAAAACTGCGTCTGCCACGCCAGTTCGGGCTGCAGGAACAGCCAGCAACCCACCGCACCGGCGCCAATTCCCAGCCACATGAAGAATACGCCGGGCGCAAACATTTCCAGCAACAATAGGATGACAGCCAACACCCACCAATGCCAGTAATCCAGCGTCTGCAACCAGGTATCCATTCAGGTCTCGCTCTGGCGGTTGGCGGCCGCTTGTTTGGCGATTTCCGCGATACCCGCCACCGACCCTATCAAACTGCCTGCCTCCAGCGGCACCATGATCACCTTCTGGTTAGCGGCAGAACCGATCTGAGCCAAAGCGTCCGTGTACTTCTGCGCGACGAAGTAGTTGATTGCGTTGACGTCGCCCTTGGCGATCGCTTCCGAAACTACAGTCGTCGCCTTGGCCTCCGCTTCCGCCAGACGCTCGCGGGCCTCCGCTTCTCGAAACGCCGCTTCCCGCTGGCCTTCCGCCTCGAGTATGGCCGATTGCTTTTCGCCTTCGGCGCGCAAAATCGCCGCTTGGCGTAATCCCTCCGCCTCGAGAATATTGGCGCGTTTCTCCCGTTCGGCCTTCATCTGGCGCGCCATCGCGATCACCAGGTCTTCCGGAGGATCGATGTCCTTTATCTCGATTCGGGTGACTTTCACTCCCCACGGCGTCGTTGCCTCGTCGACCACCCGCAACAACCGAGCGTTGATCTGATCACGATTCGATAGCAGTTCGTCGAGATCCATCGAACCCATTACCGAGCGGATATTGGTCATGGTCAACTGCAGAATGGCCTGCACCAGATTGGTGACCTCGTACGCCGCTTTCGCCGCGTCGAGTACCTGGAAAAAAACCACGCCATTGGCGACCACCATCGCATTGTCGCGGGTAATGACCTCTTGCGAGGGCACGTCCAGCACCTGCTCCATCATGTTCATCCTCGCGCCGACCTGATCGATCACCGGCATGATGAGATTAAGCCCGGGTCGCAGCGTCTTGGTGTAACGCCCAAAGCGTTCGACGGTGTATTCGGTACCCTGCGGGACGCGTTTTACGCCCAGTACGACCAAAGCTACAGCAAAAACCAGCAGCGCAATGATGACCACATCCATCGAGACTATCCCCGTAGTGACTGAACGATCCAGAACGACTTGCCTAAGCCGGTCGCCGGAATCCCGATGAGGACACCGATCGGCGAGGCCGGCGTATTTTTTCAGCGGAAGCCGCCACACACAACGGTGTTCTTGGCGCTGCGACTATGAAATTGACGAATTTCCCGACCAGCGGCCCGTTTCCGTACCGACTACGCAACCGAACGTGATTCTTGTTCCTCGATAAGCGCGTTTCACGCACGCTTGGCGGATTGATTTCAGCGGGTGGTGAGCTCACCACCCCCCGCGTAGCGGCTCCGCACGGGGGCCCGCTGACCAACCGCCAGACTGCTTTGGGCCAACCGGCGAGCAGGCGAGCGAGCCCGCCGATTTTAACGCCATTTACGGTTTGCGGTAGTATTTCGGCTACCTTAAAGCCATTGGCCGGGGATTATCCGGGCCGCGACGGAATTGACGTGACAGAACCTACCGGCGGCCCGCGCGACGCCGATGCGACACACAGGGCCGCGGTGATCCCCGCCTCCAGCGCAACAGGTGCAGCATTGCGAGCATCTGCGGCGGGTGTCCGCTTGCCGCGGCACAACGCCGGGGACGTGCGCAAGCGTCCCCCGATTCGCCCCGGCCGGCCGCGCGACGCGGATTCGACACCGAACATTCATGAATAACGAAGCGAACGCACGCCCGCCGAAAGCGCTGCTGCGAAAAGTCGGCCGCGCCATCGTCGACTACCGGATGATATGCGAGGGCGATCGTTTGCTGCTCGGCGTTTCAGGCGGCAAGGATTCGTTGGCGTTGCTGCAGGTGCTCCGTCACCTGCAGACCTATGCGCCGGTACGCTTCGACCTGGCTGCCATCACTATCGACCCTCAGATCGACGGCTTCAACCCGGCCTCTCTTACGGGCTACTTCAAAAATCTGGGTATCCCCTGGTTCCTCGAACGTCAACCCATCATGGATGAAGCCCGCAGCAGAATGGAGGGCGATTCTTTTTGCGCCTATTGCGCACGCATGAAACGCGGCATGATGTACGCGGTATGCCGGCGGGAAAACCGCAACGTACTAGTATTGGCACAGCATCTCGACGACCTGGCCGAAAGCTTTCTGATATCGGCGTTTCACGGCGGCCAACTGCGCACCATGAAGGCCCACTACGTCAACGATGCGGGCGATGTGCGCGTCATTCGGCCGCTGGCGTACGCGCGTGAGACCCAAACCGCCGCCTTTGCCGCCGCCGCGCGGCTGCCGGTGGTCCCCGACTCCTGCCCGGCCTGCTTTTCCGCGCCGACCCAGCGCGCCTACATGAAGGCGCTGCTCGCACGCGAAGAAGCACAGCACAAAAACCTGTTCGCCAACCTGCTCCACGCCATGCGCCCCCTGATGACCGAAGGCCCTACCAGACCCTGACCCCAACGGGTGCTAAACGACCCGATTCGTCGCCTCGCCCCGCATAAACGCCAGAATGTTCTCGGCCACCTGATCGAGCACCCGCTGCCGCGACTCCCGGGCCGCCCAAGCGACGTGCGGCGTCACGAGGAGATTGGGCAAATCCGCGCTCAATAGCGCATTGCCGCCGACCGGGGGTTCGGTTTCCAGCACATCGACGCCGGCGCCGCCCAGTGCGCCGTTGGTCAATGCCGCAAGTAAGGCTTGTTCGTCCACAATCCCTCCGCGCGCGGTGTTGATGAGCAGTGCGTCGCGCTTCATCAGGGCCAGCGCCGACGCGTCGATCAAGTGCCGGGTGTTGTCCGCCAACGGCAAGTGCAGACTGACCACATCGGCGACGCGCAACAACACATCAAGATCGACCCGGCCCGGTTGCTTGGCGCCGCCGGGGCGCTGCGCGACGGCCACCTCCATGCCGAAGGCTTTGGCGACGCCGGTGACCCCGCGACCCAGTTCGCCGTACCCGATAACCCCCAGAGTCTTACCCGCCAGTTCACGGATCGGATAGTCCAGGATGCAGAAATAGGGGCTGCGCTCCCAGCTGCCGTCGCGCGCGGCCGACCGATGTTCGTGCAGGCGTGTGGTCAGCGCCAGGATCAGTGCGAATACGTGCTGCACGACCGAAGGCGTGCCGTAGGCCCTGACGTTGGTCACCGGGACACCCAGTTCCCGGGCGGCCTCGAGGTC
>CBDUNM010000021.1:0-51017 GCA_965368585.1 uncultured Chromatiales bacterium
CGCGATGGCCGCGAGCATGACAGCAACCGCTGCCGTACCATGGCTTTCAGCGGAGAACGCCGCGGGTATCTGGTATATCTCGGTACTGAAACCGGCCGTAACCGCAAACGACGGTAGTCACCCAGGATCGCGCCGATGGGCAGGGCCACCAAAGTGACCACGGCCAGTTCGCCGAGCAGCACCAACGCCGCCTCGCCGTTGGTTAAGCCGATCACGCGCAGACTGGCCAGGTCGCGGGCCCGCTCGGCATAGGCGATGCTTGCGGCGTTATCGACGATGCCAAAGGGGATCACGCCCGCGATTTGCCACTGCCCGACGGACCGAGTAGCACCGCCATCTCAACCTGTGGTATCTGCAAGTCGACGCCAGGCAGTGCATGCACGGCGGCGTGGCTTACACCATAGACCTTGGTCACGCCCTCGGTGATGAAAGTTGGCGAATCCGGTTTTGGCTTTGTTTGCTGCATCGGTTCAGTCGCGTTGGCGCGTAGTGAAAGCTCTCGCGCCGATTTGAAAAAATGCGGGGTAATGCGCCGTTCATCCAACCGATCGGCCGGCCGCCGGGCCTGTACTGACTGCGTGCGGCGCACGACGCCGTTGCCACCACGCGGAGACGTTCTTCCCGAGCATCAGCAGGGCCGACGTCAACACCAGGGTCAGCAAGGTCGCGCAGGTCAGGCCGCCGGAGATGGCGCCGGAATAACCGTTCAATCTGCCAGGGCCTGGGCTGGGAGGCAGCGGCGGCGAAATTCGCGTCGTCGCCACCTGTCAGCCCAAAAATCAACTGGCCGCGATTGCGGCCCGCGCGGGTATCCTTCTCGACCTGGCCGGCGAACCTTGACTCAGGGTCGGATATAAGACCAGCCTTCTTCTTGCCGGGCAATCAGTTGAATGACACCGGACGGCACCAATTCGGCTTGTGGGACCAGTTCGACGGTCTTGCCTGCCTGCTTGGACATCATGGCGTGGGTGTTGCCGCAGGCCTTGAAGCTGATGTTGTCATAGTTTTGCGAGAAGCTAGTGATCCTGTCTTTCACGGGCGAGGTGTCCGCGCGCAGCATGTGCAGGCCGGGACCGTAGGCGACAATCTCGATCTGGACCTCTTCGCCTTTGTCCTGATAGAAATTATTAACGTTCGAAGCGTTGTTGAGCACGAGGTTCATTCGCTGCGGATCATTTTCATCGAGGTGCAACACAACCTTGTGCATGTCGGTCGCTTGCGCGGCCAAAGTCGTCATTAACAGTGCAGCGGTCAGCCATGTTCTCATTCGTTCATCCTCGTAGATGTGGGTTTAGGTGCATGTGACCTTGCTAGCTAGACGTGCCCGCGGCCAGATTATTCCCTGCCCGAGCGGTACAGCTGCCGGTCCCGACGTTCACTGGCCAAACCGGCGACCGTGTATGCGGTTGTACAGGTGCCGATGAGCCCGGTCCAGCATTGACTTGAATCAAAAGAGACAAATGGCTGGGAAGGACAGAAGAAGATTTTGCTGCAATTGAGTTAATAGTTGTCCCGCTCGTCTCAGGCGCAGTGTTAACGTACTGAGTGAATTTAAGTAATTGGGAGCGTTCTGCTGCGTTTCGGTTTGTGCAACGCACCAAAAAATAGGGGTTAGATCATCAGGGTAAATGTTCAGTATTCAAAAACCGATTCAAAAACTATTGGCTAAAGGGGGACTCGCGTGGGCGCCTTTGCCTGGCGGGACAGGGCAAAGTGGCCGAAACTCTCGATGGAGCGATGCAAGCGGTTGCCGAGTCACCCTCGATCTGGCGCGAAATCCGACAACCCATGCAAGCGCAGGGACGGCTGGTCCGAATTGTATTACAACTGAATCGTTGCGTAACCGGACAGCAGACTCACCGGGCATTGCGCTGACGACGGGATGATCGGGATGAATGCCATCAAGCCCTTGAAGGATCGCAAAAAAGACAAACTGGCCGGCACGCGTGCGCCACGCCCGGTATTTTTCCTATCGGAAAGTACCGGCATTACCGCCGAAGCGATGGGTCACAGCCTGCTGTCGCAATTCGAAGGCGTGTCATTCGATATCCGGTATGTGCCGTTCGTCAATTCGATAGAGCGCGCCGCGGAGGTCGTCGAGTCACTGCAGGCGGCATACCGCCACAGTGAACTGCGGCCGATCGTGTGCGCCACCCTGGTCGATCCCGCCATCGGCCAGCGCCTACGGCAGGCGCCCTGCCTGTACCTGGAGTTGTTCGACGCCTTTATCGATCCGCTGACCGAGGAGCTGGGCGTTGCGCCGAGCGGCAAGCCGGGGTTAAGCCACGGGCTTCGTGAAAATCAAGCCTACGATGCCCGTTACGACACCATCCACTTTACCCTGGCAAACGACGACGGCGAGCGGCTTGAGCATTATGCGGAGGCCGATATCGTGCTGGTCGGGGTTTCGCGCTGCGGAAAAACCCCCACTTGCCTGTACCTCGCGATGCATTTCGGCATGCGGGCGGCCAACTATCCGCTGACCGACGACGACTTCGTCCGCGACGACCTGCCAAGCGAACTGCAAAGTGTAAAAAATAAGATAATCGCACTGACCCTGGATGCAGAAAGACTGCACAAAGTGCGCGAGCAGAGACGTCCCGACAGCCCGTACGCGTCGTTGGACCAATGTCGGCGCGAGATCAAGGCCGCGAACCGCATCTATGCGCGCCACGGTCTCGAAATTTTGGACGCGACCAGTCATTCCATCGAAGAATTAGCGAGTTACATCCACAAAACCCGCAAAAAACAAAACGCCGACCAAGGTCGGCGTTAATGTTGGTTCCCCAGCCGAAAGCGGCGATATACGTTATCAGCGACTCTATTCTTTAATTTGGTCGCTTGCCGCTTAAGAGAACTAGGAGTTTAGAAGCAGTTTTCGGGCCATAATTATAAAAACGTTTAAAAACAAATAGATAATCGTATTGCTTGGAAAGCGTCATTTTATTGTTGTAAAAAAAACGAACACTGATAGTCGATTAATTCTTATCCTGCCACCGAAATTGTAAATGTGACGGAATTATCGCGCATGCGATTGCCGCTTTGCGTGAATGCGCGAAGAGCGACGCCTGTGGCATGGGCGCGTCGGTACGAAAAGGCCTGTGACCCCGGGGGTAGACGGTAGGTCAGCGTTTGATCCACCGAGTCCTTACCTCGACGCGATCTGGTGAGTAAAGCTCAGTATGCCCGGGAGCACGAGCCGTCCGGGGCGCCCGCATCCGGGCCTGCCAGCAACGTCGTCAGCCGTTTGGAGTATCCGAGCGCCCTCGGCGACTTGCGTCCGACGAACGCGTCATCGGACAGCGGCTGGCCTGCTGGGATGCGTAGCCAAGCCGCTTATTCATCCGGTATGGTAACGCTTCACTGGAGGGTGCCATGAATCCGTCACCGCAAGACCTTTTGCGAGCCATGTTCGACGCGGCGGTCGCGTCGGCGCAACCCGCGCTTTGTGTACCTCCCAATCTCCCGGAGCCGCCTTCCGGTCGGTTGATCGTTATTGGCGCCGGCAAGGCCTCGGCGGCGATGGCACGCGCGGTGGAGGACCGTTGGCCAGGGTCTGTGACGGGCCTGGTGGTCACCCGTTACGGCTACGCGGTTCCGTGTCAACGCATCGAAATCGTCGAGGCCGCTCACCCGGTTCCCGATGCGGCCGGGCGCGATGCCGCGGCGCGCATGCTGCAGATGGTCGACGGCTTGAGCGAAGACGATCTCGTCCTGAGTCTGATATCGGGCGGCGGTTCGGCGCTGTTGCCGTTGCCGCTCGAAGGGGTGACACTCGAAGACAAGCAGGACATCAGTCGGGCGCTGCTGAAATCCGGGGCCACCATTCGCGAGATGAACTGCGTGCGCCGTCACCTCTCCGCCGTCAAGGGCGGACGGCTGGCGGCGGCCTGCCATCCTGCGCGGGTCTTATCGTTGCTTATCTCGGACGTCCCCGGAGACAATCCGATCGACGTCGCCTCCGGTCCCACCGTCGGCGATCCGACGACCTGCTCGGACGCGCTTGCCATCGTACGTCGTTACGCGATCCCGGCGCCCGCCGCGGCGCTGCAGATTCTCGAAAGCGGGCGTGGCGAGTCCGTGAAGCCAGGTGACCTACGCCTGGCCGGCAGCGCCACCCGCATCATCGCTGCGCCGCAAATGGCGCTAGAGGCTGCGGCGGCCGTGGCCCGCGCCGCCGGTGTTCCGGCCTACATACTGGGCGATGCCATCGAAGGTGAGGCGCGCGACGTCGGCACCGTGATGGGGGGTATGGCGCTACAGGTCGCCCGGCGCAATCAACCGTTGCAAGCGCCTTGTGTGCTGTTATCGGGCGGCGAGACCACGGTGACCGTCGGCGGCCGGGGCCGGGGCGGGCGCAACGTCGAATTCCTGCTCGCGCTCGCCATTACGCTGGACGGCCATCCGCGGGTATACGCCGCCGCGGGTGATACCGATGGCGTAGACGGTGTGGAAGAAATCGCCGGTGCCCGGATCGCTCCCGACACTCTGGCGCGTGCCTGGGCCAAGGGGATGCGGCCCGGCGACGAGCTGGCGGACAACAACGGCCATGGGTTCTTCGCGGCCCTGGGCGACTCGATTGTCACTGGTCCGACGCTGACCAACGTCAACGATTTTCGGGCCGTCCTCGTGACCGGTAGCGCCGCAACCACGACCTGAATCCGCTCCCGTCCGCTCGCTGCAAGGTCGTGCGCTTGGCAGCCTTGGTCAGGACCGCTATGACTGCGCGCAGGGCGAGGAGACTGCGTCCGGCGATGTGCTGATTCCTGCGGGTAGCGTGGGTTTTGGGTTCTACCGAAACGGGCGGCTCACTCGCGCAGTATTACGACTAGTTCCTTGGGTCCGTGTACGCCGTATGCCAGCACCTGTTCGATATCCGCGCTCTTGGACGGGCCGGAAATCAACAGCGCGTTGGTCGGCATACGCTCGGCCCAGCCCTGATCCGCCACCACCTCGGCGAAGGTGCCGTAGAGTCGCCCGGCATCCATCACGACGATGTGCAATGGCGGTACCAGGGACATCAGCCGCGGTTCGTCCGGGGTTGGCCACAGGACGAGGCTGCCGGTCTCGGCGATACCGCCTGCCGCGCCGGTCACCGCAGCGTCCACCTCGTTGAACAGGCCGTGTTTCCATTCCTCGATCGGGCGGTCGTAGGGGCGCAGTTCCACACCTTGCGGTGGTTGTTCGGCGATATCGCTGCCCGGCCATACCGAGGGTGCGATCAGTACGCGTTTGGCATGATGTTCGTCGAGTACGCTGTAGAGCGTCTGCCGCCAGTTTTCCGCGGCGACGCGATGGACCTTGCCGCGCACCGATTCCAGCAGGGAAATAAACTGCTCGATCCGCTCGGTCTGCGATGCAGGGCTGACAACCTGGGCGGGCGGTAGCGGGCCGGCCTGCGGCTGCGGTGCGTCGCGCAGTCGGTCGAGGATATTGCGGCGTGCGTCAGTCATGGCAGTAGCCTCGCTGCGCGGCGAGCTCATGCAAGGTCTTGGCGGCAGGTCTGGGCGCCGAGCGATAGCGGGTCCAGGCACCGAGGCGACTCGGTGTCAAGCCGCGCAACCGCGTGGCGAGCCAGCCAAACCCTCGGTATAGCCAAGGGTGCCGGTACAGGGTCTTCCAGGCCGACCAGGTCAGCGCTTCGGCGTTCTTGCGCAGCGCGCCGCGACCGCGGACGGTGCTTCCGGCGTCTGGCCGATTAACCGCTTCGGCGCGTATCCGATTGATCAGCTTCGGCAGCGGGATTCGCACCGGGCATACCTCGCCGCAGGCGCCACACATCGTACAGGCGGACGCCAGCAAGCCCGCCTTTTCGATACCCAGGCGTTGCGGTTCCAGTACGCTGCCGATGGGACCTGGATAGGTGGTCCCGTAGGCATGACCCCCTACCTGTACATAGACCGGGCAGTGATTGATACAGGCGCCGCAACGAATGCACTGCAAGGTGTCGATCAATTCGCTGTCGACGCGAATTCGAGAACGACCGTTGTCCAGCAAAACCAGATGGACAACTTGCGGGCCGTCCTTCTCGTCGGGTTTGCGCGGCGCACTGATCATGTTGAAGTAGGTCGTGATCGGCTGCCCCGTCGCGGAACGCGGTAACAAACTCATCAGGGGCGGTATATCCGACAGCTTCTCGACGACTTTTTCGATACCGGTCACCGCGATGTGCAGCGACGGAGCGGTGGTGCACATCCGTCCGTTGCCTTCATTTTCAACCAGGCACAGGGTGCCCGTTTCCGCGACGGCGAAATTGACCCCGGAAATTCCGGCGTCCGCGTTCTCGAACTTCTGGCGCAGTATCCGTCGGGCGTTCTGCGTCAACTCATCCACGTCTTCGGTGTACTCGATGTCGTCGAATTTGTCGGCGAACAGTCGGGCGATCTCGCGCCGATTCTTGTGCACCGCCGGGACGACAATGTGCGACGGCGTCTCGCCCGCCAATTGGAGGATGAACTCACCCAGGTCGGATTCAAGTATCTCAATTCCGTGCTGTTCGAGATGGCGGTTAAGCTCCGTTTCCTCGGTCACCATGGATTTGCCCTTGACCACTGTCTTGGCGCCACTGTCTTGCAGAATCTTGCAGACAATCTCGTTGGCCTCGGCCGCGGTTTCGGCCCAATGAACCTGGACGCTGTTGGCCTGCAGGCGGGCTTCAAGTTGTTCGAGCAGTTCGGGAAGGCGTTGCAATGCGTTGGCCCTGATGGCCTTGCCCTGGGAGCGCAGTGCGGCAAGCTGACCCGCATCAGGAAACTGCACCGCACGCCGTGCCATCAAGCCGTCCATGGCCTCGCGGAAGTTGTGGCGTGCCTGGTTGTCGCTCAGCGCATCATCGACTCGCCGCTGCAGTTCAGTCATTTGATTCATGGGTACGCTCCAGGATGAATTCGGCAATGTGTACGGAACGCGGACCGGTGCCGCGTTTGTCGAAGGCACCGCCGATGTTCAACAGGCAGCCGCAGTCCTGGCTGACCAGGATCTCCGCCCCGCTGGCATCGATGGCATCGCACTTGTCGGCCACCATGGCGCCGGAAATCGCAGCTTGCTTGACCGCAAATGTCCCGCCAAAGCCACAGCACTCGGCTTGGCGGGCCTGTTGGACGACCTCCACCCGCGCCAGTTGGTCTATCAGTTGGCCAATTCGGTCGGCGACGCCCATCTCGCGGCGCGCCGAACACGAGGAGTGGATCGCTACTCGCACCGGTTCACCCAGGTCCGTGAGTTTAATTTTAAGGACGTCAACCAGGAACTCGGTCAATTCGTATACCCGGGCGGCGACGCCGTTGGCCGCTGCTTCGTCCGCTTGGCCGGCAAAGAGTTCCGGCCAATGGTGCTTGATCATGCCAGCGCAGGAACCGGATGGGACAACGATCGGAAGCGGTTCTTTGAGGCAGGCCAATTGGGTACGCGCGACCGCAAGGGCATCGTCCCGGTAACCGGAGTTGAAGGGCGGTTGCCCGCAACAGCTTTGTTCCGGCGGGTACTTTACCCTGACGCCGCTGTTGCGGATGAGTTCCATACCTGCGAGACCCGCTTGCGGATAAAACAGATCGATCAGACAGGTACCGAAAAAATAGATTGCGTCAGGCAATGCCACGGTTGATTCTCCAGGTAGATTCAGATGCAGTGTAGTCGCTGCTTTTCAGGCGCTGTGAAACCCGCGTGGTCCGCTCGTCATTTATCTCGCGTATTGTTGAAGAGGGTCGAATACAACTCCGAGTTGCGCGATAGATCGGCCATGCTTTTAAACTCCCGGAAGGCGTGAAAGGCGAGCGTCAGGTGATATCTGGCTTTATCGCGCGCCGCTTCCGGGTCCCGGTCCATGACGGCGGTGACGATTTCGCGGTGCTGATCGCATAGATTTTCGACAAATCGCGGTTCAGCATAGAATCGGTCGAGGTAGTCGTGGATCGTGTTTTCGAGCACGTCTTTAACCGCCCGCATGAGGTGCAGCAGCACGATGTTGTGCGCACTTTCGATGATCGACAGGTGAAAATCGCTGTCAACGCGCAGTTTCTCGATTCCGCTTGCGTTCGATTTATGGACCTCGGTCATGTTGTTGAACCGGGTCCAGATTCGTTTGCGGTCCGCGTCGGTTGCCCTGGTCGCCGCGTTGAACGCCGCCACGCCTTCGAGCTCTTTGCGCACTTCCAGGGTATCGAACTCCGCGTTGGGCTGATCTTTCAGCAACGCGAGCAAGGGGTCACTAAAGCTGCTCGACAAGCTTTCACTGACATGAGTGCCACCGCCTTGCCGAGTGCTCAATAAGCCCTTGCTGGCCAGTTTTTGGATGGCTTCGCGTAGGGACGGGCGCGAGATGCCGAGTCGTTCCGCGAGCTGCCGTTCGGCTGGAAGGCGTTGTCCGGGTTGCAGCGTCCCGTCGGCGATCATTCCCTGCAGCTGGTCCGCGATCTGATCTGATAGTTTTCGTCGCTGCATATGCTAAATGGTCATACCAATTACCCAATGTAAGATAGACGAAACGTTTAGATTACTCAAGTGATGCGATACGGGTGTTCGAAATCAGTCGCCAGTGACGACGAATTTTAGCGAATAGGGTCTAAATGATATAAAAACCGGTCTTTAGTTAAATATAAATATTTTAGAATATGCAGTTTTGTAACTGGTAATAGACGCGGCTTGACAGTGCGATAATCTATGCCAGACTTCACACGGCCTGACCAGTTTACCAATTTATAGTTTGGTCTTGACTCATTTCTCAACTGCTTGGAGGGTAAGTATGAATAAGAAGTCACTATTGGCGTTCGGCGCGGTCGCCGCTCTGACGATGTCCGCCGTATCCGCGCCGGCGTTCGCAGCCAAGAAGGTCTTACTGAAAGTGCCGGTTTGGTTCGGTACGCATTTGACGGGTCTGGGATCCACGCCAAAGTGGCTGGCAGAGCATTTGAATGAAGCATCCGGCGGATCGGTGAAGATCAAGATCTACGAGCCGGGCAAGTTGCTTCCACCGAAAGAGATGTTGGAATCGGTTTCGAAAGGCCAGGTCAACGCGGGCTGGACGACACCGGGCTACAACACCGGGTTGCTGGGTCAGAAGGGTGCCATCTTCTCCGCGGTGCCGTTCGGCCCCGACGCACCTGAGTTTCTTGCCTGGGTTTATTACGGCGACGGCCGCAAGCTTTGGCAGGAGGTCTACGACAAAGCGGGATACAACGTTCATTCCATTCCCTGTTCCATTATCGCGCCGGAAACCTCGGGGTGGTTTTCCAAACCGATCGACAAGCCCGAAGACCTGAACGGACTGCGCATGCGCTTTTTCGGTCTGGGTGCACTGGTGATGGAAAAGCTGGGCGTATCGACCTCCCTGCTGCCCTCCAAGGAGATCTTTCCGGCACTTGAAAAAGGTGCCATCGATGCCACCGAATTTTCAATGCCGGCGATCGACAAACTGCTCGGGTTCGACAAGATACTGAAGTACAACTACTTCCCCGGCTGGCATCAGCCCGCCACCATGTTCGACCTGATCATCAACAAAGAAACCTGGAACGACATGGACAAGCAGCAGCAGGCGATCGTCGAAATGGGTTGCAAGGCGGCCATGTTGGACGGGCTCGCCTTGGGGGAAGCCATCCAGTTCCCGGTCATGAAGGCGAACGCGGAGAATGGCATCGAGAATCGTTACTGGTCCGATGAAATGCTGAACGCCTTCCGCAGCAAATGGGATGAGGTCGTCACCGAAGAAAGCGCCAAGGACCCCGAATTCAAGCGCATCTACGATAACCTGCAGGCATTCCGGGCGGATTACAGACTCTGGAACGAATGGGGCTTTCTGCCGCGTCCCGGTACGGTCCGCGTCAAGCAATAGGGCGGTTGCGAAACCACGGGTAGGGCCGAGTCAACACTCGGCCCTACCCGTGCCTTAAAACACGTCGATCTGTGGTGACGTGTTGCTAAACCAAGGGTCGATTGTCATGTCATCCAACGCAGAAGCACCTGTGTATCGCATACCGATCGTGGAGATTCTCAACGGTATCGTCAGGCGAATCGCCGAAACCACGGCCTGGCTGAACGTGGTGTTGATCGCCGTCATCGTGACACAGGTGGTGATGCGATACGGCTTCAACCACGGCATGGTGCCGCTTGAGGAACTGATGTGGCATCTTTATGCGGTCGCCTTTATGTTCGGCATGGCCTATTCGATCACCAACGATTCGCACATTCGCGTGGACGTCGTGCACATGGCGCTGCCCAGGCGGGCGCAGCATGTGTTCGAGATTCTAGGCATTCTGCTTTTGTTGATGCCGTTTCTCTGGGTACTGTTTCACCACAGTATTGGCTGGACCCTCGAAGCGATCCGCACCAATGAGGCCTCGGCCAACCCGACCGGCTTGCCCTACCGCTGGATCATCAAGTCCGTGGTGCCGGTTACGGCTGTGCTCATGTTTCTCGCCGCGCTGGCCCGGTTGATACAGGAGACCCTGTTGCTCATCCATCATGGAAAAGAGCCGGAGGAACTCTATCCCGGCAATGTCACCGCGCTGCGCCAGTTTTTTCACCTGCAATCGGTGGATGTATCCGTTGACGGCAAGCAAGACGACAAGGCGCAGCGGTGATGCACCTGGAGCCGGAGAACTACCTTGTCATCGCGATGTTCGCATCGTTCATCCTGCTGCTGTTTACCGGCTTTCCGGTCGCCTGGGTACTGGCGGGCGTCGGCATATCCTTTACGGGAGTGGCTTACTGGACCGACGCCATGGACTGGACGATTACCGGTCTGGACTACAACACACTGGGATTGTTGATCGGGCGCATCTTCGGCATCATGGACAACTGGGTGCTGGTCGCCCTGCCCATGTTTATCTTTATGGGCCTGATGTTAGACAAGTCCGGCGTCGCCGAACGCATGATGCATTCGATGCAGAAACTGTTCGGCGGTGTCAAGGGTGGTCTGGCTATCACCGTGACCTTGATCGGCATAATCCTGGCCGCGTCCACGGGTATCATCGGCGCATCCGTGGTGTTGCTGGGTGTCATGTCCTTGCCCGTCATGCTCAAGCAGCAGTATCACAAGCCGCTCGCGCTCGGCACGATTGCCGCGTCCGGCTGCCTCGGTATATTGATACCACCGTCGATCATGCTGGTCATCATGGGCGATCAACTCGGCGTGTCTGTCGGTGATCTGTTCATGGGCGCGGTGTTTCCGGGACTGATACTCGGGCTGCTCTACGTGATCTATATTTATGTCTACGGTC
Organism: uncultured Chromatiales bacterium; assembly: GCA_965368585.1. GTDB lineage: Bacteria > Pseudomonadota > Gammaproteobacteria > Chromatiales > Chromatiaceae > JARRQB01. Next base: position 11,214 of record CBDUNM010000021.1, read on the forward strand.
TGATCAAGCCGGACGATGCGCCCTTGGCGCTGGGTCACCGCAACATCGAGTTGGGGGCCGTGTTGCATGTCATGCTGGATATTCTGCCGCCGGCGTTCTTGATTGTGGCGGTGTTGGGCTCGATCTTCGCCGGGGTAGCGACCGTCACCGAAGCCTCGGGTATCGGCGCCCTTGGAGCGACCGTCCTCGCGCTGGCCTATCGCCGGTTGGATTTCGGTGTGTTAAAAGAGGTAGTTATCAACACCATGAACACCTCGGCGTACATCTTCGCAATCTTCGTGGGTGCCACCGTATTCGCCCTGGTGTTGCGCGAATGCGGCGGAGACGAGTTGATCGAGTCGGCGCTTATGGGTTTGGGTCTCGGGCCCTATGCGCTGATCGGTGTAGTGCTGTTGTTCATTTTTCTACTGGGCTTTTTCCTCGACTGGATAGAGATCAGCCTGATCATGCTGCCCTTGCTCGGGCCGGTTGTCGCCGGACTCGATCTCACGGTTGAAGGCTACGGCGTGGTCGACAACCCCAATCTGGTGTGGTTCGCCTTACTGGTTGCCGTCACCTTGCAGACCTCGTTCCTGACGCCTCCGGTGGGCTTCGCTTTGTTCTATTTGAAAGGCGTCTGCCCGCCCGGCATCAAACTGACCGAGATTTACCGCGGCGTAGTGCCGTTTATTGTTCTGCAACTGATCGGACTTGGCTTGGTATTCGCGTTTCCGCAACTGGTGACCTGGCTGCCTGCCGTGGCGTACGCAAGATGATCAGCGACTCGGATAGGTACAGTCGGCTCAAAGAGGCCCTGAGTGAGTTCATCCCGGCGGCGCGCATAATCGACGACCCATTGCGGCTACTGGCATACGGGTCCGATGCAAGTTTCTACCGGTTGATACCGAGGCTGATCGTCAAATTGGTCAGCGAGGATGATGTCGTCGGCCTGCTGATTCTCGCCCATACCCACCGGACGCCGGTGACCTTCCGCGCAGCCGGGACCAGCCTGTCGGGTCAGGCCGTCACCGATTCGGTACTGGCGGTTCTGGAAGGCGACGCCTGGCGCGATTACGAAATCAGCGCCGATGGCGAGCGCATTCGTCTGCAACCGGGGATCATCGGCGCCCAGGCGAACAAGTACCTGGCGCCTCTGGGCAGAAAGATCGGTCCCGACCCGGCGTCGATCGCAACCGCAAAAATCGGTGGTATTGCGGCGAACAATGCGTCAGGCATGTGCTGCGGAGTTGCGCAAAACAGTTATCAGACGCTACACAGCATGAGGGTCATACTGGCCGACGGTTCGCTGCTCGATACGGCCGACGATCGGAATCGGGCGGAGTTTAGAAAACGCAGGCCGGACTTGGTGGCCGGCATCGAAGCGCTCGTGGCGCGCACTCGCGACAACGCGGATCTCAGCACGCGGATCCGCGACAAGTTCCGGATTAAAAACACGACCGGATACAGCCTCAACGCTTTGGTCGATTTTTCTGATCCAGTCGATGTGCTGCAGCACCTGATGATCGGTTCAGAGGGCACGCTGGGCTTTATCTCGGAGGTGACTTATCGCACCGTACCCGAACACCCGTTCAAGGCCAGCGCACTCGTGTTCTTCCCCGACGTGGGTGCGGCCTGCGAGGCGGTATCCCTGCTGAAGCAGGCACCGGTGGACGCAGTCGAGATCATGGACCGTGCCGCGCTGCGTTCCGTGGAAGACAAACCCGGCATGCCGGGTACCTTGCGGGCCTTACCCCCGGATGCCGCCGCGCTGCTGATTGAAACGCGCGCCGGATTCAAAGACGGCCTCGCAGGCAACATCGGTCAAGTTCAGCGCACATTGGCGGCCGTGTCGACCCTCGGGGTGATCGAGTTCACCGACATACCCGCCGAATTCGAAAAGCTGTGGCAGATCCGCAAGGGCATGTTTCCCTCGGTCGGCGCGGTCCGCGCGGCGGGTACCGCCGTGGTCATCGAAGATATCGCCTTTCCGGTACCGCGCCTGGCGGAGGGGACGGTGGAATTGCAGGGCCTGTTCCGCAAGCACGGGTACGACAAGGCGATCATATTCGGGCACGCGCTCGAGGGTAACCTGCATTTTGTCATCACACCGGATTTTGGCGACCCCGCCGAGGTGGGGCGTTACCACGCGTTCATGGACGAACTCTGCCATATGGTCGTGGAAAAGTACGAAGGATCGCTTAAGGCGGAACACAGCACCGGACGCAACATCGCGCCCTATGTCGAATTGGAATGGGGAGCCGATGCCTACCGGCTGATGCGCGAGATCAAGGCCTTGTTCGATCCGCAGAACCTGCTGAATCCGGGCGTCATCCTCAACGATGACCCTGAAATTCACATCAAGAACCTGAAACCCATGCCAGCGGTCGACCCGCATGTGGATCGCTGCATCGAGTGCGGTTTCTGCGAGCCGATATGCCCGTCGCGGAACCTGAGCCTGACGCCGCGCCAACGCATTGTCGTGTTGCGCGAACTAGCTCGCCTGGAACGTGACGGCAGCGATCCGCAGCGTCTGCGCCATTTGCGAGCGGAGTTCGACTGGTATGGCGAGGAGACCTGTGCCGCGGACGGGTTGTGCGCGACGCGCTGTCCGGTCGAGATCGACACCGGCGCGATGATGAAACGGCTGCGCGCCAGTAAGCGGGGTGCGACGGGAAAGCGGGTTGCCGCTTGGGTCGACGGGCATATGGCCGGAGTGACCGGTGCGACGCGGATCGGTTTGGCCGTGGCGCACGGGACCAGCCGAGTGGTCGGCACCGCGACCCTGGAACGGCTGACCGCGGGAATGCGCAAGATCAGCGGTAACCGGGTGCCCGACTGGCACCGTTGGCTGCCGCGGCCGACCGGCAAACTGCGAGGCGGCGCGGAACAGAACAAAAGTTATGGGCCAATAAAAAATCGCGTGGTATATTTCAGCGCCTGCGTGAATCGCAGCATGGGGAGTGCGAGCGCCGACCCGGATGCGCGCGATCTGCCGCAGGTCATGCTGTCGCTGCTGGCCAAGGCCGGGTTCGAGGTCGTCATTCCGCAACGGGTGGATCGATTGTGCTGCGGCATGCCGTTCAGCAGCAAGGGATTCGAAGCAAGCGCGGAACAAGCGGTGCGGCGAGTGGAAGATTCGCTTTGGCAGGCCTCGGAGCAAGGCCGCCTTCCCGTGTTGTGTGATACCAGCCCCTGCGTCGCCCGTATGCTGGAACAGTTTAAAAGGCCGTTGCGAGTACAGGAGCCCGTCGGCTTCGCTGTCGATCACCTGTTGCCGCGGCTGAAACAGGTCGGAAAACGCGATCACGTGGCGCTGCACATCACCTGCAGTGCGCGCAAAATGGGTTTGGCTGAAGACTTTGCCGCACTGGCGAAGCGTTGCGCCGACGAGGTGTTCATGCCCGAGGAAGAGGGGTGCTGCGGCTTTGCCGGTGACAAGGGCTTTTCATACCCGGAATTGAACGCGAGCGCGATGTCCCGCCTGAAATCGCAGCTACCATCGGGTTGCGCGGCCGGCTATTCCAACAGCCGCACCTGCGAGATCGGTTTGTCGCGACACGCGGGTATCCCATATCGCTCGATCGTCTATCTTTTGGACGAGTGTTTCGCATCGGCGACGGATGCGCCGGGAGAAAACACCGTCGACGTTGAATACCTTCAGGAATCATGAGTTCGTGCACCGAACCGTGCAAATCGCCGGTCGATTCATGAGGTCGGAACCTGCCATTGCAGACCGGTCCGCCCGTGGTGAAGCCTGCAATCGAAGGTTGGCGTATGCAGATCGAGCCGGGCCGGCCGGCTCGTTTCGCATTCGGCTTGTGTCCCGATGCTCGTAAGCCTTTTGCAAGACACGTCCGTTTAGGTTGGCGCGGACTCTAGATCGACCCTGTCCCGGCGGCGCCACCCGGGCGCGGGTTGTTACAACAACATAGATACGTTTCGCCACGATCTGGCGGAAGAGGAGAAGCTTCATGTCGCTGACGTCGCACACGCAGGATGTCGATCCGCAGGAGACCGCCGAATGGCGCGAAGCCATCGATGTGGTGGTGGAGCGCGAGGGCGCGGCGCGCGCGCAGTACTTGTTGCGCAGTGCCGTCGAGCAGGCGTACGAGGCGGGCGTCGAGCCGCCGAACACCGATCGCACGCCGTACGTCAACACGATCCCGGCGGCGAAGCAGCCGCCGTACCCGGGCGACCTGGAGACCGAGCGCAAGATTCTGCGCGCGCTGCGCTGGAACGCTACAGCCATGGTGGTGGGCGCCAACCGCAAGCCGGCGGAACCCGGTGGCCACATCGCCAGTTTTCAGTCCTCGGCCATCATGTACGAAGTGGGCTACAACCACTTCTGGAAGGGGGCGGACCACCCCAATGGTAGTGATATGGTCTTTATCCAGGGCCACACGGCACCGGGCACCTATGCGCGGGCCTTTCTGGAAGGACGCATCACCGCCGAGCAGTTGGAGAACTTCCGCGTGGAGGCGGCGGGCAAGGGGCTGTCGTCCTACCCACATCCGTATCTGATGCCGGATTTCTGGCAATTCTCCACCGTGTCCATGGGCCTGGGTCCGATCATGGCCATCTACCAGGCGCGCTTTCTCAAGTACCTCGAGCACCGCGGTCTGGCCCAGGCGGCCGAGCAGCACGCCGCCGGGCGCAAGGTCTGGGCCTTTCTCGGCGACGGCGAGATGGACGAGCCCGAATCGCAGGGCGCGATCGCGCTGGCCGCGCGCGAGAAGCTCGACAACCTGATCTTCGTCGTCAACTGCAACCTGCAGCGCCTCGACGGGCCGGTACGCGGTAACGGCAAGATCGTGCAGGAACTCGAAGGTAACTTCAAGGGTGCGGGCTGGCACGTGATCAAGGTGCTGTGGGGCGGGGGCTGGGACCGGCTGCTGGCCAACGACACCGACGGGCTGCTGCACCGGCGCATGATGGAGTGCGTGGACGGCGAGTACCAGAACTTCAAGAACAAGGGCGGCGCGTACATCCGCGAGCACTTCTTCGGTGCGTATCCGGAACTGAAGGCCCGGGTCGCCGATATGACCGACGACGAGATTTATTACGACCTGATCCGCGGCGGGCACGATCAGGAGAAGCTGTTTGCCGCCTACACTGCGGCCGGCCAGGAGGTCGACCGTCCCACGGTCATTCTGGCGCACACCGTCAAGGGCTACGGCATGGGCGAGGCCGGCGAAGGCCAGAACATCAGTCACTCGCAGAAGAAGCTCAGCGTCGAGCAGCTGAAGAAACTGCGCGAGCGCTTCCAGATTCCGGTCGACGACGCCACGGTCGAAGCGGCGGGATTTTACAAACCGCCCGCCGGCTCAGCCGAGATGAAGTATCTGCATGAGCGGCGCCAGGCGCTTGGCGGGTATCTGCCCAGTCGTCCGCGCGCCTTCGAGACCTTGTCGGTGCCCGATCTCTCGATCTTCGAGGCGCTGTTGAAAGACAGCGGCACGCGTACCCTGTCGACCACCATGGCGTTCGTGCGCCTGATGGTCGCGGTGGCCCGTAACAAGGCGATTGGTCCCCGCCTGGTGCCCATCGTACCGGACGAGGCCCGCACCTTCGGCATGGAAGGCATGTTCCGCCAGGTCGGGATCTACGCCCCGGAAGGGCAGAAGTACGAACCGATGGATGCCGGCGAGATCATGCCTTACAAGGAGTCGCGTCAGGGGCAGTTGCTGCAGGAAGGCATCAATGAAGACGGCGCCATGTCGTCGTGGATCGCAGCGGCCACCTCCTACGCCAACAATGGCGTGATGATGATCCCGGTCTACATCTTCTACTCCATGTTCGGCTTTCAGCGTACCGGTGATCTGGCCTGGGCGGCTGGGGACATGCTGGCGCGCGGTTTTCTGGTGGGCGGCACATCCGGTCGGACCACACTGAACGGCGAGGGTCTGCAGCACCAGGACGGGCACAGCCAGGTATTCGCCGGCTTCATCCCGAACTGCATTTCCTATGATCCGACCTTCGCTTTCGAGTTGGCCGTGATTTTTCACGACGGTCTGAAACGGATGTACGAGCGCGGTGAGAACGTCTACTACTACCTCACCACGCTGAACGAGAACTACCCCATGCCCGCCATGCCCGAAGGCGTGGAGGAGGGCATCATCAAGGGCCTGTACAGATTCCGCGAAGCGCGGGGCAACGGCGGGCACCCGGTGCAGCTGCTGGGTTGTGGTGCGATCCTGCGTGAAGTGATCGCGGCGGCCGATCTGTTGCACGATGACTGGGGCGTGGATGCCGTGATCTGGTCGGCGCCCAGTTTCAACGAACTGGCCCGCGACGGGCAGGCGGCCGCGCGCTGGAACCTGCTGCATCCGGATCAGGCGCCGAAGGCTTCGTGGGTCGAACAATGCCTGCAGGGGAGCGCAGGCCCGATCATCGCGGCCACGGACTATGTCAGGAACTTCGCCGAGCAGATCCGGCCCTTCGTGCCGGGCGACTATCACGTGTTGGGCACCGACGGCTTCGGCCGCTCCGATAGCCGTGAGGCCCTGCGCCGCCACTTCGAGGTGGATCGTCACTATGTGACCGTCGCGGCCCTGAAAGCGCTGGCCGATAAGCAGCAGGACAGCCAGGCCAGGGACGGGATCACGGTCAAGACCGTGCTCGAGGCGATCCAGCGCTACGGCATCGATACCGAAAAGCCCTTTCCCCTATACGCCTGATTTGACGACTGCGAGGAGCGAAGCCCGTGGCAAAAGAAATACGTGTGCCTGACATCGGAGACTTTTCCGATGTGGATGTCATCGAGGTATTGGTCAGTCCCGGCGATACGATCGCCATCGACGACCCGATGATCACCCTGGAGTCGGACAAGGCCTCGATGGATGTGCCGGCTCCCGAAGGCGGGGTGGTCGAGGCGGTCGAGGTCAAGGTCGGCGACCGGGTGTCCGAGGGCAGTCTGGTGTTGCTGCTGGCGGCGGGTGATGAGCCCAGCGTCAACGTGGCCGCCGACGACGCCCACCCCAAGGTGTCCGGCGGTGCGGGCGCGAGTCCGGCGCCCAGCGGCGCGGCTGGGGGATACGGCGGCACGGCGCTGGAAGACATCCGGGTGCCGGACATCGGTGATTTCAGCGAAGTCGATGTGATCGAGGTGCTGGTGGCAGTCGGTGACACGATCAGGGAAGACGATGCCCTGATCACGCTGGAGTCGGACAAGGCGTCTATGGATGTGCCGGCCCCCAAGGGCGGAGTGGTTAAAGAACTCGAGCTCGCGGTCGGCGACAAGGTCTCCGAAGGCAGCCTGATTCTGGTGCTGGAAGTGGCGGGTACGGGCCCCGCTGCGGCCGCGACGGCACCGGCGCTAGGCGGATCGGCGAAGGCGCCGGAGCGGGTGCCGGCAGCGGCCAGCGCGCAGGATGCCGCCGCCTTCCGTCGGGCGCATGCCAGCCCGTCGGTGCGCCGTATCGCGCGCGAGCTGGGTGTTGACCTGAGCCAGGTCGTCGGCACCGGCCGCAACGGCCGTATCACCGCGACCGATGTGCAGAACTTCAAGAACACCGGCGGCTCGGCTTCGGCCATCGTTCCGGCGGTCAAGACGGCCGCGCCTGGCGCCGAAACCGGTGCCGGTATCCCGGTCATCACTCAGCCTGACTGGGCGAAATTCGGCGACGTCGAGTCGGTCCCTATGAGCCGCATCAACAAACTCTCTGCCGCGCATCTGCACAAGGCCTGGCTGAACGTGCCGCAGGTGACCCATTTCGACGAAGCGGACATCACCGAACTGGAAGCCTACCGGCAGCAGTTGAAGGGCAAGGCGAAGGAGCTGGGATTTGGCCTGACGCCACTGGTATTCATGATGAAGGCGGTGGTCGCGGGCCTGAAGGAATACCCCAAGTTCAACTCGGCCATGGACGACGCTCAAGAGCACCTCATACAGCGCAAGTACTACAACATCGGCATCGCCGTGGATACGCCGGATGGCCTGGTCGTGCCGGTGATTCGTGAGGTGGACCGCAAGGGGCTCTTTGAACTTGCCCGGGAACTGGGCGAAGTCTCCAAGCGGGCCCGCGAAGGGCAGCTCAAGGCCGTCGACATGCAGGGCGGTTGTTTCTCCATCTCGAGTCTCGGCGGCATCGGCGGCACCAACTTTACGCCCATCGTCAATGCCCCCGAGGTAGGCATCCTGGGGTTGACCCGGGCGCAGCCGCGCCTGGCGCGCGTGGACGGCGAGATCGTCGACCGGCTGATGCAGCCGCTGGCCGTGTCGTACGACCATCGCGTCATCGACGGTGCCTACGCGGCGCGCTTTGTCGGTTACCTGGCGTTCATCCTGTCGGATGTGCGCAACCTTATTTTGTGATGTCCGGAGTTAGCGACTCAGCGGGGTCCGGGAGATAACGGCTAGCGGCCATTTCTTCCGGAAAACGCCGTGAATACGTCCGTGTAGGCTCGGCGGGGGCATCCCTGCCATCGGCGTTTCCTCCAGAAACGACCGATAGCCGTCCCAGGCGCTTCGCGGCGATCGATGCGGAGTCGTTAGGTCTGAATCTGAATGTGGAGCAACGAACATGAGCGAAGTAGTAGAGATAAAAGTTCCGGACATCGGAGACTTCAGCGACGTCGACGTGATCGAGGTATTGGTCGGCCCGGGCGATACGGTGGCCGTGGACGATGCGCTGATTACCCTGGAGTCGGATAAGGCGTCGATGGATGTGCCCTCGCCGGAGGCCGGTACCATCAAAGAGATGAAAATCGCGGTCGGTGACAAGGCCTCCGAGGGCACGCTGGTGTGTCTGATGGAGGTCGAGAGTGCCGCCGCGGCCGCCGCGCCATCAGTCGCCGCCGCGACGCCATCGGCCGGTGCACCGGTCGGCACGCCGGTTGCGGCGAGCCACGGGGCCGGCGCGAACGTCACTTGCCAGATGCTGGTGCTCGGTGCGGGTCCGGGCGGTTACACCGCGGCGTTCCGCGCTGCCGACCTGGGCCTGAAGACGGTGCTGGTGGAGCGTTGGCCCAGTCTGGGCGGTGTGTGTCTGAACGTCGGCTGCATCCCCTCCAAGGCCCTGCTGCACGCGGCCAAGGTGCTGGACGAGGCCGAGGACATGGCCCGGCACGGCATCAAGTTCGCACCACCGCAAGTCGACATCGAGGCGCTGCGCAGTTGGAAGGACGGTGTGGTCAAACGCCTCACCGGTGGTCTGGCCGGACTCGCCAAGCAGCGCAGGGTCGACGTGGTGCGTGGCGTGGGCACCTTCCTCGATCCGCACCACGTGGCGGTGGTCGCCGATGACGGCGCGCGCACCGTGGTGAGGTTCGACCACGCGGTCATCGCGGCGGGCTCCGAAGCGGTGAAGCTGCCCTTCATCCCCGACGACCCGCGGGTTGTCGACTCGACCGGAGCATTGGAGCTTCGGGGCATTCCCGAACGGCTGCTGGTGATCGGCGGTGGCATCATCGGCCTGGAGATGGCGACGGTGTACGCCTCGCTGGGGGCAAAGATCACGGTGGTGGAGATGCTCGACAGCTTGGTTGCGGGGGCCGACCCGGATCTGGTCAAGCCGTTGTTGAACCGGATCAAGAAACGCTACGAACACATCTGGCTGGAAACCCGCGTGACCGCGGTCGAGGCCACCGACGCCGGGATGAAGGTCAGCTTCGACGGCAAGCTAGCTCCCGCCGAAGCGCAGCTCTACGACCGGATCCTGGTCGCCGTAGGGCGCACGCCCAATGGACGCCGGATCGGCGCCGAACAAGCCGGGGTGGCGGTCAACGAGCACGGCTTTGTGCAGGTCACCGACACCCAGATGCGCACCACCCAACCGCACATCTACGCGATCGGCGACATCATCGGCCAACCGATGCTGGCGCACAAGGCTGTTCACGAGGGCAAGACGGCCGCCGAGGCGGCCGCGGGTCTGCCGAGCCACTTCGATGCGCGGGTAATTCCGTCGGTGGCCTACACCGATCCAGAGATCGCCTGGGTGGGGGTCACCGAGACCGAGGCGAAGGCACAGGGGATCGCTTATGGCAAGGGCGTGTTCCCCTGGGCGGCCAGTGGCCGGGCGTTGTCGATTGCGCGCGACGAAGGCATGACCAAGTTGTTGTTCGACGAAGAGACCGAGCGCCTGATCGGGGCCGGCATAGTGGGGCCGAACGCGGGGGATCTGATCGCCGAGGCGGCGCATGCGATCGAGATGGGGTCCAACGCTGCGGACATTGGCCTGACCGTGCACCCGCACCCAACCTTGTCGGAGAGCGTGGGCATGGCGGCTGAGGCATTCGAGGGTACGATCACCGACCTGTATCTGCCCAAGAAGAAGTGACGCGCCGTTCGGAGATCAGCCCGGCAACCGAATAGCGAGACAACCGTTCCATGATTGAGCAATTGATCGGTATTGTCTTTCCGATATTCGGTTTGGTGGCCGTCGGATATTTCTACGCGCGCAAGCACGCGCCGAATATGACCGCCGCGAACAAGGTTAACCTCGAGATTTTCACCCCCGCATTGATATTTTCGGTGTTGTCGGGAGAGGATTTTGAACTGGCGGCGTACGCCGACCTCGCGTTCGCGGGCGCCATCGTAGTCATGGGTTCCGGCCTTATCGCCTGGCCGATTGCGCGCCTGGCCGGCTGGTCGGTCAAGGTGTTCGTGCCGCCCATGATGTTTACCAATTCCGGCAACATGGGACTCCCGTTGGCCTTGCTGGCCTTTGGTGAGGCCGCGCTGCCTGCCGCAATGATCTTGTTTCTGGTCGAGAACACGCTGCATTTCACCGTGGGCAACGCCATGCTGGAGGGGCGGGTGCATCCGCTGGTGCTGTTGCGGATGCCAATGCTGCAGGCGACCTTGGCTGGCCTGGTGGTCGCGGTGTTTGGTATCGGCGTCTGGAAGCCGCTCGCGGTGGCCTTGGATCTGTTGGGTCAGGTCGCCATACCGCTGATGTTGTTCGCGCTGGGCGTAAGAATGACCAATATTACGCTCAGAGATTGGCGTATCGGACTGGTTTCGGCAGTGGTCTGTCCTGTCACCGGTTTGGTGATGGCGCTGATCGCCGGTCCGCTCATGGGCCTGGAAGGCTTGCAGTGGCATCAGTTGCTGGTGTTCGGGGTTTTGCCTCCGGCGGTGCTGAATTACATGTTGGCCGACCGCTTCGATGCATCGCCCGATATCGTTGCGTCGATTGTCCTGTTGGGTAATCTGGCGAGCATAGTGACGGTCCCGCTGGTACTAGCTTTCGTGCTTTAGTACGCAATAGCACGGTGTATTAAGAACGCGGGTTCGTGTTCCACAAGGTAATATGCCCGCTGCGAGCGCACCTCCGGAATCTACCTGCGGGTGGTGGCAACGCGTGCTGTAGTGACCGTGCCCGTACGGCTTGCACAGCACGAGGCAGCGGAAACGTTACGCGACTCGCCGGTCGTCGCCCGTGATTTCGCGAATCAGCGGGTAGAGGCGCTCGGTCTCGTCTTGCAGGCGGTTCAGAACGATTTCGAACATTTCTTCGGTTTCTTTCTGGAACTTATCGTATTCCTTTATCACCAGTTGCTTCTTTTTGAGGCTGCACCACTTTTTGAGGTACTCGCCAAAGATGCGCTTTATTTCCTTCGAACCGCCGATAAAGCGTTGCGCCGTGTTACGGGTGCGCTGCTCACCCTGAGTGAGCAACTTGGAATAGAGATTGTTGTCGGTTACCTCGAAATGCTCTTTCACACTGCCGACGTAGCGAAAGAACAGTTCGTACGTGACCTCGGAATCACATAGGGATCGATCTCCCAGTAGATGCTGAAGTATGTTGGTCAGTTCCGTAATCTTGTGGTTCTGTTCGTTTAGATCGTCGAAAGTTAACATCGTGTCGTCCTCAAGCCCTTAAATTTGTAAGAAAATCAGTAATTAATTATAGAATTATTTTTTACCGCAAATGTACTCGTAGTTCCGAAATTAATACTATGTCCCGAATAATACCGTCAATCGGGGACATTGCTCGGACGGCTAACTTGTTTGATCTGGCGCAGCATAGGTCGATTGGTCGATTTTTCGGAAGCGGATCGGTCGTATGAATCCGGAAAACGACGGGCATACGTGGTTGGTCTTAGGCACTCCGGCAGCTTCACCTGTTCGCATGAGGTCGGTGCGGGTCGGCTCGATGTCGCCAAGATGTTGCCCCTAATTGGTGCGCGCGAATCACTCGCCACAACGCCCTCAATCCGGGGCCAGCCGTAGCATTCCCGGCCACATCGCTGACGTTCACGCAGAAAATTGGGTTTACAGCGATCGGGCAATGAGTAAGATGCGCGATCTGGTTAATGTTTTGGCACTGCGTTGGCACTGAACTGGCACTGAAACGACACATTGCACGCCTCGAGGATTCGACTAGGCACCATAGATATCCGAGCGGATGAATGGGCCTTGTCAGCGCATTAGCGTTGTGACTTGGCGTGACTATTGCTTGATTGCGCAACAAGAAAACGAACCGTTCATATCAGTGCCAAAGATCAACGGCTACGGTTACGGCAACGGCAACGGCAACGGCTACGGCAACGGCAACCAAGCGTGTCAGGAGTGGATTGAATGGCTTGTCGCATTGAAAAGCTGGTTAGGGAGGCGGTGGATATCCTGGACGAAACCGAGACCGTCGAGACCGCGGTCAAGCACATGGCCGAGCGTAACCTCGGCTCGGTGGTCGTCACGCGAAACAACTCGGTTACCGGGCTGTTCACGGAACGCGATTTGGTGACCCGGGTAGTCGGTCTTGGCAAGAATCCGAGCACCGTGCCGTTGAGCGCTGTGTGCTCGACCGATCTGGTCTCGATCAATCACGACAGCACATGTCAGGAAGCGATTCGCACCATGCACACCAATGTGTGTCGTCGCCTCCTGGTCTACAAAGGTGAACGCTTGCTCGGCTTGATTCGGTTACCGGACGTGGCGAATGAGTTGGCTTTGCACAGTTCGAGCAAGAATTTCCTGGTCAATCTGTTTGGTGGCGTTACTCTGGCTGTGACCTTGGGCGTCATTGTCATGCTGTTGTTTCAGCTACCCAATATGTTGGAACTCGTCGACCGCGTCACGCGTTAGCGATAGATTTCACTGGCCGAGCGCGCCGCGCACCGAAAAAATCCGGCGCATGGAACGCAATAACAGTAGCTGGTATCACTACGAATAGGGGTAAGGCCGCATTTCCTACGCCACATCCATCAGTTCGATATCCGGATCGATGCAGCTTGGTCTCGCTTGGATGCTGCTGACTCTAGCGACGTGTTGTTGCGCGGCCGACGCGTCGGTTTCTGCTTCATTGAACCAGCTCCTGACGACGGGCCACTGCGTGCGTTGCGATCTGTCCGGGCTGGACATGCAAAAAAGTCGATTGATGAATGCGGATCTCACCGGGTCGACGCTTGCCAATACCGATCTGACCGGGTCGATTTTCGCGGGAGCCAACTTGACAGACGTCGACTTGAGAAACGCCCGGCTGGAACGGACGAGTTTCGGCAGGGCCGTTTTGCGGCGTGCCAATCTGCACGGGCAATCCATGCCGAGGGCGCGCCTGGCGAATGCGGACCTGCGCGAGGCGAACCTGACGCTGGCCGACTTGAGTGAGGGCAACTTGATGGGCACCCGACTGGAGGGCGCATCGTTGCGCGAAGCGACGCTCTCCCACGCGAATCTCCAGAACAGCGTGCTGCGTGGTGCGGATATGAGCGGTGCGAGGCTGGAGAGCGCGAATCTGCGCCACGTGGATTTTAGTGGTGTCAAGTCAATGAAAGACGTCGATCTGTCGGATGCGAAAATGCAGAAAGCCAAGCTGGACGGTATGGATATCAGCGGGACGACGATGCGCGGTGTCGACCTTTCCGGCGCAACGCTGCGTGGCACCCAGTTGCGCGATGCCGACATGCGGGGAGCGACACTACGCGGAGCGAACCTTGCAGGCGCGGATCTTACCGGAGCTGATTTGCGCTCCGCGGACGCCACCGGCGCCAATTTCAGGGCTGCCAGGCTGGCAAACGCCAAATTGTCCGAGTCCAGATTGAGTGGCAACTTGATCGGTTACGATTTTAGCGGCGCTGACTTGAAGCGGGCCGATATGTCGGGCGCCAATTTGAAAGACGCGGTCTTTAAGGGCGCCAATCTCGAAGGCATTAATTTTGCGGCTGCCAATTTGTACGGTGCCGATTTCACGGGGGCCGACTTACGAGGCGCCAACCTGAAGCGCGCCAATCTGCGGAAGGCCGAGTTTGCTGGAGCGGATCTCACCGGCGCGAACTTCACGGGCGCCCTGGGCGCACCCGAACCGGTTGCGGTCCCAGGCCGGTAAAGGGGTTTTCGCCTAACACGCCTACCCTGCCGAACGGGCAGGATTTACCACTCAATGATGTCTGATTGGATCGGTGCCGACGGTCTTTCGTCGTATCGATCGGTGTGATCAAAGACCTCGAGCTCGTCCATCTGCAGCACGGCCCACTGACCTTCTACACGGGATTGTCTCCAGCCATCATTGAGGTAAGAGCGTAATGCGGGGCTGTTCAATGGAACTTGAATTCTGTAAGCCACGGTCTGGGTCTCCGTCTCATCAATGAATGTCCAATCCTTCGCATCAACTATGCCATTGGGAAGGGTTTGACTTAAGGTAACTTATAGCTATTTCCTTATAAAATATTACATACAATAAGTTACACATTTATTGTGAACAATTTCCTTACCATTGAGATCGGGTACTCGAAAGGTAGACGATACCGCCTTGGTAAAAGATGTAAAAGAATTGAACACTGGATTTCTACGAATATCCATCCCCGGTCGGGCGGTCAGATCGGCACCGGGACTGAACCCCGCTACCGGTGAAATCGGGACGCCCCCTACCGTGACTTGGTCGCGCGACGCGACGTTCCCTACAGCAGGTAAGATGGGGTCGCACGGACGTCTCGCCGCACGGCGCCGTGGTGGGGGCGTGCGTTTTTATGATCGTCGGCGCATCCGGTACACTATCGGGATTTCCCGCCCCTGGTTCGAACGTGCTGTCCAGCCCCGCCCAACTTAAACAACGCATCGACGAATGTCTGATTGCCGATCGCCATCGCCTGCGCCGCCAACTGCAGTCCGCGGAACGCGCGCGCGACGAGCCGCGCATGGTGGCGCTCGCCCAGCGAATCACGGCATCCGCCGCGTGTGCGGCGGCGAGAAAAGCGCAACAGCCTGCGCCGGAGTTTCCAGCCGAACTGCCGATTTCCGCGAGGCTCGACGAGATTCGCAAGGCGGTGTCAAAGCACCAGGTGATCATTCTGTGCGGCGAGACCGGCTCGGGTAAGTCGACGCAGTTGCCGAAGCTGTGCCTGACCATGGGACGAGGTGTCTTCGGGCGAATAGGGCATACCCAGCCGCGTAGAATCGCGGCGCGCAGTCTGGCGCATCGGGTCGCTAGTGAGCTTGGTCAGAAGGTCGGACAGAGCGTCGGTTATAAGGTCCGGTTTCACGACCGCGTCGGCGAACACAGCCATATAAAGTTGATGACTGACGGTATCTTGCTGGCCGAGATACAACAGGACCGGTTTCTCAACGAATACGACACGCTGATAATCGATGAGGCGCATGAGCGCAGTCTTAATATCGATTTCCTGCTGGGCTACCTCAAACAGCTGCTGCCCAGGCGTCGTGACCTCAAGGTGATCATCACCTCCGCGACGATTGATCCCGGGCGTTTTTCCAGGCACTTTGATAATGCGCCGATCCTGGAGGTTACCGGCCGAACCTATCCGGTGGAAGTGCATTACAGACCACCCGAGGACGAGGGGGCGAGCGAACGCGACGAACCGTTTCAGGAGGCCATCGTCGATGCGGTCGATGAGCTGGGCCGCATCGGTCATGGCGATATCCTGGTGTTTCTTTCAGGCGAACGCGAAATACGCGAAACGGCCGAGACCTTGAGCAAACACCGGCTGCAGGCGACTGAGATCCTGCCGCTGTATGCGCGCCAGGGCAGCGGAGATCAGGCGAAGATATTCAAACCGTCGGGTCAGCGACGCATCGTACTGGCGACCAACGTCGCGGAAACCTCTTTGACTGTGCCCGGTATACGCTACGTGATCGACGCAGGGTTCGCCAGGATCAGCCGGTACAGCCATCGCAGCAAGATCCAGAGGCTGCCGGTCGAACGGATCTCCAAAGCGAGCGCCGATCAGCGCAAGGGGCGCTGCGGACGCATTGCCGCGGGTGTTTGCGTGCGGCTGTATGCCGAGGACGATTTAGAGGGTCGGCGCGACTTCACGGAGCCGGAAATTCTCAGGACCAATCTCGCCGCGGTCATCCTGCAGATGAAGTTACTCGGCTTCGGCGAAATCGAGGATTTCCCGTTCGTCGAGCCACCCGATAGTCGCCAAATCAAGGACGGCTATCGTGTCCTGGAGGAAATCGGCGCCGTTGACGGTTTGCGCAAGATCACCCAACTGGGCCGGAAGCTGGCGCGCCTGCCGGTGGATCCGCGAATCGGGCGCATGCTGCTGGAAGCCGCGCATACCCATTGTCTGCGCGAGGTGCTGGTGATCGCCTCGGCATTGTCGGTCCAGGATCCGCGTGACCGGCCGCTGGACAAGCGGCAGTTGGCCGATGAGGCGCACGCGGAGTTCAACGACGAGCACTCGGATTTTATGGGGTATCTCAAGCTTTGGACACTGTTGGAGGAGCAACGCCGGCATCTGACGAACCGCAAGTTTCGCGAACTGTGCCGACAGCGCTTTCTGTCCTGGACGCGGGTGCAGGAATGGCATGACACCCATCGCCAGCTGCGCGCTCAGTTGCACGAATTGGGTTATCGCGACAACGAGGTCGACCCGGGGTACGAGTCGATCCACAAGGCGGTCCTGGCGGGCCTGCTGAGCCATGTCGGGTTCAAATCGTCGGGACAGGACCGCGATTACCTGGGTGCCAGAAATACCCGCTTCATGATCTTTCCCGGGTCTGGCCTGTTCGAAAAACCACCGAAATGGGTGGTGGCGGCCGAACTGGTCGAAACGACGCGCTTGTACGCACGCTCGGTCGCCCGTATTCAGCCGGAATGGTTGGAATCATTGGCCGGACACCTGGTCAAGCGCAGCTATTCCGAGCCGCATTGGCAGGGGCGCCGCGGTCAGGCGGGTGCTTACGAGAAGGTGACCCTGTTCGGCTTGACGATCGTGCCCAGGCGCCGGGTCAACTATGGTCCGATCGACCCGGTGCTGTCGCGTGAATTGTTTCTCCGTCATGGTCTGGTCGACGGCGATTTCGATACCCGGGCACGATTCTGGCGGCACAATCGGGAACTTGTCGAGGAGGTTCGCGCCTTGGAGGCCAAGTCGCGACGGCGGGATATCCTGGTTGACGAAGACGCCATCTATGCCTTCTACGATCGACGGGTACCCGAGGGCATCTACTCGAAGCCCCAGTTCGAGCAATGGCTGCGGCAGGCGACAAAGTCACAGCCGCGCCTGTTGCATCTGCGTTTGCCTGACCTGCTGCGGCGGGACGCCGAGGATGTCACCGACGCCTTGTATCCCGATGCCTTGGCCATCGGGCAAATGCGATTGCCGCTCGAATACCACTTCGCGCCGGGCGAAGAACAGGACGGGGTGACGCTGGTCGTGCCGGCGATGGTGCTCAGACAGATCACCGAAGGTCGCGCGGACTGGCTGGTGCCGGGCCTGCTGCGCGAGAAGGTCATCGCCATGTTGAAGAGCCTGCCCAAGGCGTTGCGCAGGCACTTCGTGCCGGTGCCCGATTTTGCCGATCAGTGCCTTGCGCTGATCGAACCGGGCGAGACACCCCTGGTTCAGGCACTCGGCGCCGCGTTGAAACGTTTGACTGACATTCATGTGCCGGAGACTGCCTGGGATTTGGACGGTCTTCCGGAGCACCTGCGATTACGGGTACGGGTCGTTGATGCCGGCGGACAAACCTTGGGCGTCGGCCGACAGCTGCACAGTCTGCGCGAGCGCTATGCCGACCTCGCCGCCGGCGCGGTCAACAGGTCACCTGTTGCGGGGCTGGAGCGTAGCGGCCTGACCGATTGGGACGTCGCCGATATTCCACAGACGGTTGAAACCGACAGCGGCGGTATTCAACTGCAGGGTTTCCCGGCGTTGGTCGATTGCGGCGATCACGTCGATCTGCGGGTGCTCGATGCAGAACCGGTGGCACGATCCGCTCACGAGGCCGGCGTGCGTCGCCTCTTCATGCTCAAGTTGCCCCGCGAGGTCCGCTACCTGCGTCGTAATCTGCCAAACCTGCAAGCCATGCGCCTGCAGTACGCGAAGGCGCAGTCCGCGA
The DNA here is from genome assembly GCA_965368585.1 of uncultured Chromatiales bacterium. Taxonomy (GTDB): domain Bacteria; phylum Pseudomonadota; class Gammaproteobacteria; order Chromatiales; family Chromatiaceae; genus JARRQB01. The sequence goes on from CBDUNM010000021.1 coordinate 29,440, forward strand.
GCGGTGACGCCGAAAATCCGGGTGATCTGGAAGACGAGCTGGTGGCGCTGACCGTTCATCTGACCTTCATCGAGGGTCGACCTGAGATTCGTCAGCGTGCCGAGTTCGAGGCGCGCATCGCGGGCTGCAAGGCAGAACTGATGATCCGTGCGGTGGCGGTATGCGAGCGCATTGCAGAGATATTGACGCGCTATCACCAGGTGCGTAAGCAACTCTCGGCTATTACCCAGCTAAACTGGTTGAAAACGGTGCACGATGCCCGCGAACAGCTCGACCACCTGGTGTATCGCGGTTTTTTGCAGGCAACGCCCTGGTCGCAGTTGCAGCAGTATCCGCGCTATCTGCACGCCCTGGCGCTGCGTCTGGAAAAGCTGCCGCACGCCGCCGCACGCGATCAACAAAGAGTGGCCGAATTCAGTCCACTTTGGCAGGATTGGCTGGCCAGGGAAAAAGCCGCGCAGGAACGCGGTATGGCGGACCCGCGGCTGGAGGAAATCCGCTGGATGCTCGAGGAACTGCGGGTTTCATTGTTCGCTCAGGAACTCGGCACCGCTTATCCCGTCTCCGCCAAACGCGTCGGCAAACGGTGGCGTGACTTGGGTTTGTAAGCGTCCTTCTGCGATGTCCGGTATGCCGCGGCGTGAAAAGAAAAGCACCGCGGTCCGGTCCACTGGTTAGCACGCCGGCAGGGCGTTGACCCAGGCAGGAGAGACATGATGAGCCATAAATGGACCTACGCGATCGCCGCGATTGTCGTTGGTATGGCGGCAGCGGCCCCTACGCTGGCGCTGGAGCCGTTGAGCGATCGCACGCCGAGTCTGACCTTGGGTCCCGAGGAACAGGACAGCGAAGAGGCCGGGATCGGTGCACTGATTCCGGATCAGGCTTTGGCGCATCTCAGCGGCGGGACAGATCGTTTGTACTCCCTCGGCGGCGACAAGGGAACCGTGATTGTCGTACGCGATCCCGTATGTCCGGTGTCGCGACGCTACGGCCCGCGCGTCGCGGAGCTGGCGCGCGCCTATCAGTTGCGCGGCTTTACCTTCCTGTTCTTGTATCTGAACGAAAACCTGTCATTGGCCGCACTGCATGCGGACAAGGCCGCTTTGAGCGCACCGGGTTGGTACGTTGCCGGGGGTGCATTCGAGTTGGCGGAGCGCCTGGGCGTCGAGAGCACTGGCGACGTTTTCGTACTCGATGCACAATACCGGCTGCGGTTTCGGGGCGCGGTGGACGACCAGTACGGTCTCGGCTACACCAAAGAGGCGCCGACGCAGCGGTATCTGCGCAATGCGCTGGATGCCGTCATGCAGGGACGGCCGGTCGCAATCCCCGCGATATCCTCGCCGGGTTGTTTCATCGACGCCGATCCGGCCAAAGATTCTTTGATGCCGTTATTTCCCGCAGACGGTGTATTGTCGTGATTCCTCCGGCATGCCCATGCTGCGGTCGCCGTTCCGCTGCGATTAACCGATCGGCTTATTTGACGGATCGAGATCGGCGTTTGAAAATCGGGTACCCACTGATTTGTTCAGAATGAGTTGTGCAACCGAGAGGACGGTCTCAGTCTATGTCCCCATGTCATTGCGGCTCGGGAGAGCCATTTGAAGACTGCTGCGGTCCAGTACTCAGCGGTGCCGCGCCTGCCGCGACGGCGGAATCATTGATGCGCGCGCGTTTCAGCGCCTATGCCGAGCGCCAGATCGATTTTCTGGGCGACAGTCTGCATCCGGATTTTCGTGACGACTGGGACCGTGCGGCGACGGAACGTTGGGCCAAGAGCTCGGAATGGTTGAGTCTTGAAATCCGTTCCAAGCACGAGGGTGAGGCGAGAGACGAACAAGGCACGGTCGAGTTCGTGGCGGTGTTCAAGGAAAAAGGCTTGCTCAAACGTCACCATGAAATCAGTCGTTTTGCTAAGCAGGGAGAACGCTGGTACTACGTCGAAGGCGAAATGCCCAAGCCGGAAACCCAGCGCAATACGCAAAAGGTCGGAAGAAACGATCCTTGTCCGTGCGGTAGCGGTAAGAAATATAAGAAGTGTTGCGGTATATAATTGTAACGGGTCGCGGTTGCTGTGGTACGTACAAGACGGATAAAGTCGGTCGTTCGGCGGCCGCCAACTGAGTGGATGCCGAACCTAATTAACTGGGGTTGCTGACGGTGCAGCGTTTTAAAGATACGCCAAAGACAGGTGCGAGCGCTATCTACGGCTACGCGGCGTTGTTGTGCGTCTCTGTGTCGTTCAATCCGATACCGGCGTTGGCCGACGTATACAAATATCGTGACGTGACCGGTGCGATTACGCTTTCAGATAAAAGATTAAAAGGAAATTATAAGCTTCTGAAAGTATTTAAATTTCCTAAGAATAGCAGGCGCCCGAAAGGCGCCGCCGCGAAGGCGCTCTCGCAACGCATCGCGGCCGTTGAGCCCGTCGTCTCGACGGTCGCCGCCGAAACCGAACTGGAACCGGAACTGCTGCATGCGGTGATACTCGCCGAATCCGCGTACGATCCCAAAGCCGTTTCCTCCAAAGGGGCGGTGGGACTGATGCAGCTCATGCCAGCCACCGCCAAACGCTACGGTGTCGTCGATCGGCGCGATCCGGCGCAAAACATTCGCGGTGGCGCGCGCTATCTGCGGGACCTTCTGGCACTGTTCGATCAGGATAAGAAGCTTGCCTTGGCTGCCTATAACGCCGGTGAAAATGCGGTCATTCGCTACGGGCGCCAAATTCCCCCGTTCGAGGAAACCCGGAATTATGTCACCAAAGTGATCGCGTTCTTCAACAAGAGCCGGGGTCAGGCCAAGATCGCCCGAAACTGACCGGGCGCATCGACCACAGACGCCCGGCGCTCTTTTTGCGACCGTCCGTTCGTACCACGTCACGCCGCCGCAGTACGTCGGCAGGCAGCGATACCGGGTGCGACCTACCAATTGCCCTACCTCTTTCAGACGTTGTCGAATGTGACGCACTTTTTTCGTGTGTTCGATAACGTTTTATCCAATCTGCTCGTTACGCCGGGTTCGCAGACCGGTCAATCCTACGGTTGATCGCCCCGTTCCATTTTCTCGGCCTTGTCGAGCACCATTGTTTCCAAGCTGCGTTTATACTCGACGATTCGCTCACGCACCGCCAGGTCGGCGCTGCCAAGTATCTGTGCGGCCAAAATGCCCGCGTTCTTGGCACCGTTGATCGCGACCGTGGCCACCGGCACGCCACCGGGCATCTGCACGATCGACAGCAGGGAGTCCTGCCCGTTCAGCGTTGACGTCTTGACCGGGACGCCGATTACCGGCAGCGGGGTCATGGCGGCGGCCATTCCGGGCAGATGTGCGGCGCCACCCGCACCGGCTATGATGACGCGCAGCCCCCGGTCGACCGCGCTGTGGGCGTACTCATAGAGCCGCGTGGGTGTGCGGTGCGCCGAAACAATCGTCATTTCGTACGCGACCGCGAGCTGTTCCAGAACGTCAGCGGCGTCCCGCATGACCGGCAGATCCGAATCGCTGCCCATGATGATCCCGACGAGCGCTTGGCTCATGGATGGTTTTCTCCTGTTATCGTCATCAACGCGCGCACCCGCCGGGCCTTGTCACGGGCGGCATTAAGGTCTTGATCGAGCACGGTCACATGCCCCATTTTACGCATGGGTTTGGTACTTGCTTTGCCGTAGAAATGAACGCAAACGCCGGAAATCGCCAAAGCCGCGCTCAGTCCGTTGATGACGGGTCGGCCCTGGCTGCCGGGCGCACCCAGCAAATTGATCATGGCCGCGGGAATCAGCAAATCGGTCGCGCCCAGCGGCAGGCCGAGGACGGCGCGCAGGTGTTGTTCGAACTGATCCGTTACGCACGCCTCGATCGTGTAATGCCCCGAGTTGTGCGTGCGCGGCGCAACCTCGTTGACCAGGAGTTCGCCCGCATGGGTCAGGAACATCTCGATACCGAAGATTCCCACGCCGTTCATCGCCTGGACGGTGCGTATGCCCAGTTGCTGGGCGGCTGCATAGGTATCGGGATCCAGGTCGGCCGGGGCGAGGAGCATGTCGAGTATGTTGTCGCTGCTGCGGAACATCATTTCCACGGTCGGGTAGGAGCGGCACTCGCCATCCTTACCGCGGGCAACCAGTACCGCCAGTTCCTTGGTAGCGGGGACGAAGCGTTCAATCAGCGCCGGCACCGGCAGATGATTTGCAAAGTCTGCCGCGCTCCGCATGACCGCGATCCCACGGCCGTCGTAACCGCCGCGGCGGGCTTTCTGTACCAGCGGGTAGCCGAATTCGGCGAACGTTGTTTCGTCGGCTGAAGGCGACTCGATGAACTCGGCCGTCGGAATTCCGGCGTCGCGCAACAGCCGCTTTTGCGCCAGCTTGTCCTGGACGATTGCCAGCAGTCTGGGCGACGGAGAAACGCGTTTGCCTTCCGTCTCGAGTTCGATCAGCGTTTCCGTTGCGATATCTTCAAGATCGAAAGTGACGACGTCACTGGATTTTGCCAACTCCCTGACCTTTGCCGGGTCGTGATAGCCGCCGACGATCTGGTGCCCCGCGACCTGACCGGCCGGTGAACCCGGTTCCGGATCCAGTACGACACAGGTGCAACCCAGGCGTTTTGCCGCTTTGACCATCATGCGTCCCAATTGCCCGCCACCAATGATGCCGATACGGGCTACTGGAAAGGGAAAGGAATCCTGCATATTCGTTTGCGTGCTCGAGTCATTTTTAAGTGGGCGAGAATAGCGGCTTTTCGACGGGCCGTCCGACGTGATCCGATTAGGCTTCTTGTAAGGGAGATTAACGGATAATCACGTATTTTCGCGTTGAATGCCATCGAATTTGCGGTGCTCGCCGGTCGCGACGGGCCGCAATTCACCCGCAACCGAACCACACCACCCGCGACGATACGCGCACATCGTACGGCGATGACTAGCCGGATGCACCGTCTTGTTCGCGTGCGATCGGCGCCGGCTCGCCGCGCGTGAGCGCGAGTAGATCACCGGGAGCAAGCTCGATTTCCAGTCCGCGCCGCCCGGCGCTGGCGTATATGGTCGCGTACACCAAGGCGCTCGCATCCAGGCGCAACGGCAAACGGCGTTTTTGCGCCAGCGGACTGATACCGCCGACCAGATAGCCGGTGGCTCGCTGCGCATCACCGGGTTTGGCCATGGTCGCCTTCTTGGCGCCACAGGCCTTGGCCATGGCCTTCAGATCGAGCTGTTTATTGACCGGCACCACGCCTACCGCGAGGCGTTTGTCGTCACCGTCCAGTGCGACCAACAGCGTTTTGAATACGCGTTCAGGTGCGATCCCCAGTTGTTGCGCCGCCTCGGTGCCGTAGGAGGCCGTTCGTGGATCATGTTCGTACTCATGGGTCTTGTAGACTATCGCCGCCTTGCGCGCGGCTTCGATCGCCGGGGTCATACTCGCTTCAGGCCTCGATGACGATGTCCCAATCCATATCGACGACTTGTTTCAGCATCGCGCTGACCGCGCAATACCGGTCCTGGCTCAATATTACTGCCTTTTCGACCTTTTCACGGGGCAGGTCTCCCTTGAATCGGTAAGTCAAATGGATATGAGTGAAGGCCTTGGGATGTTCGTCGCTGACGGTACCCAGGGTTTCGACGCTGAACGCCTCCGGTTCGACGCGCATCTTGCGCAAGATGGCAATGACGTCCATGCCGGTACAGCCTGCCAGCGCGGTCAGCAGCAGGCCCTTCGGTCGCGCACCCTGGGCCTCGCCACCCGCCTGCGCGTCCGCGTCGAGGGGTATTCGGTAGTCGTCCATTTCGCCCACGAAATGCATTTTGCTCTGTAACGTCACCTTGGAGTTCATTTCCGGCATCAGTGCAACCTCTGTTCAAACATTCTGACGAAAAAACGCAACTTGTCCCAGCAACGGAGTAGGCGGCATGAAATCGAAGCGTGCGCCCGCGGATCTCGCGCACGTCACATTCTGGTCCCGTTTGCATCCACCGTAGCCGGTTCTTCCAGTAATCTGGCCAGCAGTTGCCCGTCTTGGGCGGTCAACAGATGGCCGGCGGCCATCACCAGCGTTTGGGCTTTGCCCGCCAGCGCCGGCACCCGGTTCATATCCTGACTCGGCGCCGGTACGACCTGGTCTCCGGCAAATCCAAAAGACGCGCCACGCACCACCGAGATGTACTCGATATCCGGGTGTTGCTGCAGATTTAGCCAGTAGAGCAAAGTGCCCGGCACCGGCGGCGCCAGATCCGCCAATGCACCGCGCGAGTTTTGCACCGCGCGGTATACGTCGTCGCCGACTTTGCGTTTGACGAACCAACGCTTCACCTTCCCGAACAAGCCGCGGTCGTCGGTCGCGTCCATGGCTTGCCAAGCACGTTCCGTACCCAGATGCGGGGCTGCGATCGTAATCAGCCGCTCGACGTTTCCGGCGCCGTAATTCACCAGCGCAAGACGCGCCACCACACCGCCGGCCGAGTGACCGATGAGGTCGATCGGGGTCTCCGGGTATCGCTTGGCGATCGCCGCGAGCATGCCGCCCAGGAAACGCGCCTGTTCCGCTAACGGTGCGGTGGAAGGAAGGCCGGTGGTGAAAAAGGCCCGTTGTCCGATGGCATGGTCGTCGCCGGCTACCAGCTTGACGCCGCGGCGTGTCGATTGCCAATGTCCCGCCGGTCGCCAGCCTGCTAGCTCCAGCGTCGGCGAAACCCCGGGCTGGCTCCACGATCCGGCACCGCCCATGTAACCGTGCACCAATACTGCAATCCGTGCGGCGGAAGCGGCAGATGCCAGTCCAATACCCGCGGTCAAGCCAAGAATTAACAATCGAAAATACTTCATGCAGACTCCGATGGAGCTTGTAGTACGCCGACGGTGAAATCGTCATCGTTGCGCTGATCATCGCCGCGGACCGTTCGATTCTCCCGCATGGTTTTGGCGGCTGGGTCATCGAAAATTCCCCAGTCAACTTTGCTATCAGTCGAATACTAACTCCAAAATGCCGGATCTCCCCGCGTTTTCGGCTTTGGATCCAGCTATAGCCTTTACTCCGCTTGCGGTTATACGCTCGCGCGCGACAATCGTGGTCGACTTTGCGAGCCGTGCCTTCAATAACCCAGCCGGTGGCCGTTAACCGGATATCCCGTGCCGAAAACGCGGCGTGCGGACCGATAACTTGGTTAACCAGAAAGCGGAGCAATGCCTCATGACGATTGACGGAGCAACCATGGCAAATCTGGCCGCAAGCGTCGGGCATGCCGCTCAGGCGCGCGACGCCATCGCCGTCGCGGTGATGAAAAAGGCCATGGACATTGAGGCCGCGCATGCGCAACAGCTCGTCGCCGCGCTGCCTGACGTCTCGTCGGTCAACGATTCGCTGCTGGGTCGACAGGTCGACGTGAAGGTCTGAGACCGCGTCTTGCGCCGACGCCCGGTGCGCACCGACGCGCTGCTTCGCCCGCCCGCCGCGCACAGCTATTTTTTGCCTTGCAGGATCTCCCGATAGGTGTGTTCGCGGAACATGCTTTCGGAGATTTTCACGCTCGGGATCTGGGTGCAATTGTTCAGCACCTTGGTACCGTGGACGAACAGGATTTCGGGTTTGACGTTGACGTGCGGCATGCCGCCCTGCGCCGATTTCAGGTCTTCAAATTCCACCATGACCAGGTATTCCGGCGGCAAGCTGTACCCTTCCCACACCTCCGCGGCTCGCTTCAGCTTGGTGCCCGAGCTGTCCTTGAGGTCTTCCATCAGGGACTCCACGGTCGCATGGCCGCTGCCCAGGGTCGATATGCCGATGCGTTTCAGAATCTGGTAGCCGAGCACGCCGCTGGTCTCCTTGAGCATCTCCATGGTCTGGATTTCACCATCCTCGAACTCGGATTCCTTGCCGGGCCGGACCTGATGACGCGCCAGTACAGTAACGCTCTCGCCCGAATCGAGCGCGTAGCCCGAGGTGTCGCCATGGTTTTCAAAGCCCCTTTTCAACATTTGGTTCTTGGATATAAGCTTGGGCAGGCCGCTCTTTACGATGCGGAAAACCGGTTCCTCAGGGCCGTCTAGCAGCATACTGCCGCACTTCGCGCATGAATCGACCACCACGTCCTCGAAAGTTTCGTGAAACGCTTCGTGGGCTTGCCAGGAATCCCAGTAAGTGAACTGATCGATCCAGACATGCGACAACTCGGCGCGCATGTCGGAGCTGGCGGCCCAGCGCATACCCATCGGGCAGGTGCCGACCTGTTTCAGCAGATCGAATCCCCGAAATCCCGGCGTCAAAGCGGTCGCCAGACACATCTTGGAGCTGGCTTCTTTCATCATGCGCATTAAGTCCGGGTCGTTACGCACCAGGACGCGGTTAACAGCCACGTAGAGAGGGGATGCGGGTTCGGCGTCGAACAGAGCTTTCAAATCGATATTCATGGTAGATCCTTGTCTGATTAGGCCATTTCGTATTGAAGGGCGGCGGTCGTGGCGCTGCTGGGTTCAGCGTACCCCAGACCGATCGATGCGCAGTTGTACCCGCGATTCTACGGACCAACGCTAAGGATTCCAGAGGTAAATTTCAGGTTTAACCTCGACAGTCGCCGACGTTCCGGCAATCGACAGGTGCCTTGGTCAGGCGACGCACGGGCACCGTCGAGTCAGGGTTCGAAGTCATTTGCGAAACCGGCGCGGTCGTCGATAGATGCCAATAACCCAATCGATGCCGGGTTCATCGCGCCAGTGTAGTATGCATATAGTTAAAAAATCGTTAAGGCGCTGCTTGCTCGATATTTTTCAAGTCTGAGCGCCGCCGTGCAATGTGCGTGCAGCCAGGTGCTTCTTGACCGCCACCACCGTTGGCGAACGCGACGGCGGTTCGTCTGGTTTGAGTCAAGTATTGGCTGTAGGGTCGTCGGTGATAGTTATCGAAAATTTTTGATAAAAAACATATAAAGGTTGATGTATCCTATTGGCTCAGCTAAATTTTAGTAATTATATTCTGAGATCTTTCGCCCAATTCAGTGGCTACGAGGGTGGCGCAAACCATGTTTGAAGAGTTCTATCACCTTACCGCCAATCCGTTTCGTCTGACACCGGACCCGCGCTTCAGCTATGTACACGGTAGCTACGCGATGGCGATTGCGACGGCGGAACGCGCGGTGCAACTCGGCGAAGGTTTCGTGGTTATCACCGGGCCCCCTGGTACGGGTAAGACGACGTTTGCCGGGGAATTCGCGGCGCGCCTGAGCGCACAGGGAATACCGGTCGCCAAGGTTTCAAGCACGCAGGTCGAGGCGGAGGATTTGTTGCGACTGATTGCGTTTGCGTTCGGCCTGGATGCGGAGCGCGGAGGCAAGGCAAGCGTCCAGGCAAATCTCGAGCGCTACCTGAAACGGCAGCATCGCCTGGGCTTGGCGGCACGGTTGATCATCGACGAAGCGCAGGATCTCAATCCCCGGGCGTTGGAAGAACTGCGGTTGCTCAGCAACCTCGAAGCGGAGTATGAGCCACTGCTGCAGACACTGCTGGTCGGCCAACCAGGGCTGATCGCGGCGCTGGAACAGCCGGAATGCGATCAGATGCAGCAACGTGTGGTTGCCAGTTGCGCGTTAAAACCGCTGGATCCTGCGCAGCTGCGCGGATATGTAGCGCACCGTCTGTGCTGCGTCGGTTGGCGCGGTGACCCGAGAATCAGCGGGGATGCGCTGCGTCGGCTACATCTTTTTTCGGCGGGAATTCCACGGCGCGTCAACATCGTGATGGCGCGACTGCTGATGCAAGGCGCGGTCGACCGCCTGCACGTACTTGATGCGACGGTACTTTCCCAGGTGCTCGAAGGTCTGGAACAGGATCACCTGGCTCCGTGCGGTCGCCAGGACGACCCGCTGGGCCTCGGTGGAGCGCCCGCGGCGCCTGCATTACCTCCATTGGACGTCAAAACCATCGCGGAGATAGACAATGACGCCGTAGTTACGCCGTCGTCTCACGTGGCGCCCCCACCTAGCCGGGGATGGCTGTCGCGCTTGGACCCATGGCGCGTTTATCTGGTCGCGATCCGGTCGGCTGCAGATCGCGGCCTCGGTAGGGTCAAGAGAGTTCTTGGTACCGGGACTTCACCAATCGGCTCACGTAGCAACGCAACTCCAGGCGGAATCGGTATATTGGCGGCGGCGATACCAGCGCGGCTGCTGCAGGTGTGCAAGAGTGAGCGTCATCGGGCGTCTGCCGATCGGCTGACGTTCGGCCACGCGTCGATAGGTCTCGGCGGGGCCGCGCTGACCGCCCTGATGGTGGCGTTTGCGGCCAACCAACCCGCAAAGGTGACGGCGGCAGCCGATCTCGGCGCCAACCACGATACCGCCGTCGCACTTGCCGAGGCGGGAGACAGCCCTGTGGGGCCTCTGCAGGCGTTACCGACGGCGCCTACATCCGCGCGCGGGATGAGGATCGCGGGGATTTCCAAAGATGTCTCCGCAGGTGCGAGCGAAACGTCGGGCACAGCGGCGAATACTGCCACCATGCCCGCTCTTGCCGCGAATCCCGAGACAGCGGATTTACCGGTCGAGACGGCAGCTTCCCTCCCAACCGGGACGGCGGCGACCGGGGATCCGCGAGCGATCGACGACGGCGACGCAAGCGCTATTGCGCGGGACGACTCCGGTCGCGGGCCGGACGCGTTGCTTACCTTCAGGCCAGTTGAACCCGTAGCGTCGGACGACGCCGTTGGGGTGTCTTCCACTAAGGCGCCAACGAACAAGGCCGATGTCGCGGCCGTCTATATGACCCGGGACGACTTCGTGGATGGTACTGTTTTTCCGGAGGAGCAGCCTGAAGCGGTGCTCGCGCACGTCGATGTCGACGCGTCGCCCGCCACTGCGATCGGTTCCGTACCGGAGTTCTCCGGTGCCGAGCGGGTCAAACTGCTGTCCCTGTCTCGTGACATCGAATTCGAACTGCAAGACAACCTAGAAGGGGTTGAAATACCGCCCGCCGCTGAGCCAAAGCCGACGCGGGTGGCCAAGCCGAAACTCGCAGTCAAGCCTAAGGCTAAACCGGCGGCGAAGACCGGCCCCGCAAAGACCGCAATGACCGATAAGCCCGATACCATCACCCGGTGGTTGGCGCGCGCGGACCGCGCGATGACGCGCAATCGCCTGACTCTGCCCAAACACGACAATGCGCACCTCTACTACCTCAAAGTGCTCGCGAAAGACCCGCATAATCGGCATGCCTTGGCGGGAGTTGCAGAAATCCTGCGAGCCTATCATGAGATGGCGAGAGCCAGAATCGACATCGATAACCTGGCGTCGGCACAGCAAATGGTGGAGCGCGGTTTGAGCGTCGATGCGAATGATCGGTCGTTGCTCAGCATACGGGATGAAATAAACGCTAGGCGGTCGAAAAAACGCGTCGTCAGTCAACTGTACACGCCGCAGCCCCCCGTCGCGCAATTACCCAAACCAGCGGAAAAACCACGCAGCGAAGCTGCAATCTGGGGTAATGCGTCGAATGTGAGCGACTCGCTTCAACAGTGGTTTTCGTATACGCAATAGGGGTATACCGTTCATAAACGCTCCGATGCCGGAAGCGACCGGACGGTGGCGAACGCTCACACGCCGAATCCAAACCAACGCGAAGCTGCGAGCAGGACAGGAGAACCGAACGGTAGTGCAACTTGCTATACTGCGCGCGGTGCCAGGACGCGACCCTGAACAACCGCGGCCAGGATCCGAAACTTACTTCTCAGACGACCGGTTGAGACTGATCGATGATACAAAGACGCCCGCTTGCATTGCTGCTGCTCCTACTGACCATTATGCTCACGGCTTGCCAGACCGCGTACTACTCGACCATGGAGAAGTTCGGTGTCGAGAAGCGGGATATTCTGGTCGATCGTGTGGAAGATGCCCGCGACGCTCAGGAAGAAGCCAAGCAGCAGTTCGAATCGGCGCTGGAGGAGTTTATCGCCGTGACCGACTACCGGGGCGGTGAGTTGGAGGATCAGTACAAGAACCTCAAAGCAGAGTACGAAGACAGTGCAGAACGCGCCGAAGAAGTCAGCGACCGCATCAATGCAGTGGAACGCGTTTCCGTGGCATTGTTCAAGGAATGGGAGGCAGAACTCGAGCGCTACAGTGACGCTGATTTACGACGCGCCAGCGCAGATCAGCTCAAGACCACCAAAGTAGGTTATGGTCAGCTAATACGGGCCATGCGGCGCGCCGAGGCAAAAATCGAACCGGTGTTGCGCGCCTTCGAAGACCGCGTCTTGTTTCTTAAACACAATCTGAACGCGCGTGCCATCGCGTCGCTCAAGAGCAACCGCGCCGCAGTGGAATCTGATATCCAGGCGTTGGTGCAGGATATGAACAAATCGATTGCCGAAGCCGATCGGTTCGTGAAATCAATGTCGACTACCGGCAGTTGACGCCGTGGGCTAGTGTCCTGCAATCACGTATCCGGACACGCCGCACAGGATGCACAGGACAAGCAGAACACTGGCCGACTGCTTCCAGTTTGCGAAATTCAACATCAGCGGATTGCGACGAGGCAGTGCTACGGCGAGCACGGCGAACAACAGGAGTATGCCCGACACCACGTAGAGAATGACTTGTATGTGTTCTTTTTTCAGTTGCGTCGATCCCGAAACCCCTCCGCCGATAATTTCGAACTTGTTTTCCGCCAGGGCGGGATCCAAAAACAACAGCATTGCGGTGAAGACTATGCTGTGAGCGACGATGTTGCGGATTAACTGGTACATACTGGGTTGATTTTGCCGGAGAATCGTTAGTCGCGTATCGGCGCTGACCGTAGAATCCTGAGTCGAAAACGATTTCTAGCGGCCACATTGCGATTCGCACTGCCGAAACCCTTCGGCGCAATCGGAGCCGTTTGGCGAACGGCGTGTTTCACAGTCCCGACGGGCCAGTTCGATGCAGCGCTGCGCCTGTCCTTCGCATTCTGATTTGACACTATGCGTGCCCCAGACAAGGAGTTTGTGAGTGTCGTTCAGGCAAGCGTCGGCTTCCCGTGCGCATTGCGCTTCGCGCGGTGCGAAACAGTGTTCCTCAGTGGGCTGTCGTCGGGTGTTTTCGCATCGCTCCCGTTCCTGGTTACAGCGACGCAGACAATCCGGATCGATGAAAACTTCCGGGCGTTCATCGGCGGGTGGGTTGGCAAGTGCCGTCGCGAGTTCGTCGATTCTCAGCTGTAGCTCCTCGAATGCCGGTTCGCCGGGAGCGACTTCACGGGCGCGTGCCAGAAACGTGCGCGCCCGCTCGGGTTGCTCGCTGGCGATGGCCCTTTCCGACAATTCCAGATAACGACGCGCGATCCGACGCACGCCGGCAATCGCATCAGGGTGGCCCGGCTCAAGCGTGAGAATTTCCTGAAAGCGCATGTAGGCGTTGTTGCCTGCGGGAAGCGTTAACCTGGATTCGGCGATGAGCTGTTCCGCTTCGCTGAGCAGTCTCGATATACGCGCCTCCAGCGCCGCTTCCGGGTCTGCCTGTCCCGACGCGGCAGGTCGCGCCGGTTCGATAGCCGTTACTGGTTCCGCAGGTGCAGTCCGAGGCGGACGCGGATCGGGGAGGCGCTGGTCGTGGGTATTGGCTTCGAACTGCTCAGGAGCCTCTTGCGGGGGCATCGGGACGGAAAATTCGACCGGTGGCGGGGTTGCCCTGGCAGCCGGGTCTTGGGGTACTATCGCCGGTATCAAGTTGTCGCCACGGTCACGGTAGTGCCAAAGCAGGCCGCCCAGAATCACAGACATAATCGCAAGCGTGACGATAACCGCCGTGACTTTTCTCGTTCCCGTAGAAGACGCTTCGGCTCCCGGACCCTTCGCGCTGGAAGCGCGCATTCGTTCGACCGGCTCGAACTCGGGTGGCGCATCGGCTTCGATCAATGGCGCGATGATCTCGATCAGCCGCCCGCTATCGAACTCCCACCGGCTGTCACTGATCTCGAATGCATGCAGTCGCGACAGCGCCGCAATCTCTTTGGGCAGATCGCTTTCATTGGGCATCTTGGCGTTTTGTACCAGTACCGGAATAACCCGGATATTACGGGTTATCGCGGCCTTGATTTCGAGTCGGACAAAATCGTGCGGGTCGTCGATACGGGGTCTTTCGTCGGGATCCTTGACCGACGACCAGCGCGGCCCGATCAGCGCCAGTATCGCGCCGCATGCGCCGATCTCGCGATTGATCGACGCCACGAAGTCAAGCCCTGGTTGCAGGGTTTCGATATCCATGAAAACCCGCTCTTTACCGAAGCGCTTGGCCAGGTCATCGTACAACCGCCCGGCGTATCCGGAGGTATCTTCACGGCGGTAACTGATGAAGACTGCGGACATGGCTGATCCTCGAAAGGCCCCTGGAGCGTTTACGGTGTTGCGGCGGTCGGCGAACGAACCGCAACGGCTAATGTTCGATAGAACAATAGCAGCAAGATCACCGTCCGGCGGAATCCGGAAACGGTGCAGCACCTAATCTCCTCGCATCGGTTAAAGATGCAAAAAACCTTTAGCTCACGACATCAGTTTGCCGCAGTGCGCATTGTTGGCGGTGTCGGAACCGACAGCAGTTCCTCGGTGCGCTGCAGCAGCTCGGCGGCTTTCTGCCGGACCGATGGTTCTGCGATAGCCTCTATCAGCTGTTTTGCCGCTATCGCTTCTTCTGCCCACGCCAGATTGACGGCAATGATGGACCGTGACTGGTCTGCCAGTGCTACGTCGAAACCCGATAGCGCGGTGGTCGCAAGGTGCTTGATACCCGAGGCGTCGTCGATGCCCTGCGCCCGATAGGCTCTTAGCAGTTGGCTGGCAACAATCTGTGCCAGCGGGGATGGTAGGCCGCGACTGTCGCTGCGTGCGGCAACAGCGAAGTCACGCCCCAGTAGCGGTTGATTCAAGTATTGCGCGATTACACTGATTTGGGCTTTGGCACGCGCCCTCAATGCGGGGTCGTGAATCACCGATAGGATGCCTTGCGCCGAGATAGTCCGTCCCTTTTGCGCGACATACGCAGCAAGGTCAGCCAGCGTGATATCGGCGTGCAACGTGGTGTCAGCCGTCGATCGGGCCGTCAACACGGCTTGGTCCGTCAGGCCGAGCGTCGCATAAGTCGTTACCAGCGCGTTGACGATGTGCCGTTCCTGCTTCGATTTGGGTAGACTGTGCAAGCCCTTACGAACGCGCTCAATGAGTTTGCGCGCGGTGCGGGTGTCGTTCGCATACTCGTACGACACCGCCAATCGTGACAACGCCAACAATTCAGCACCGGGGTCGGCGATGTCGTCGAGGGTTTCGTTGGCCCGGTTAAACCAGTAGTGCGCCGCTTGCAGATTGCCGTTGGAAGCACGCACCTCGGCAATAAAGGCCTGCGCTTGCACCTGTGCCAGTGTTCCTTTGGTGTTCGGCGTAAAGAGCTGTACCAACTGCTCGTCGATCGCATGCGGTGCAGCAAGGCGAGGGTGATCCCGCAACAATGCCCTCGCAAGTATCAGCGCCGCTTGTTCTTCAAGCGACACAGAACTGTCGTTCGCCACGACCGGGCCTTCCGTTGTGCTCGTCGCCGAGTATGCAGGCTCACCCGACGTCATTTGTGCGACTAGCGCGACGCGCTCGCTCGGTGACGCCGCGATGTACGCGATTTCGCCGGCCGTGACGTGCTGGGAAATATCCAGTCGGTGGTGTGACAAGCGACCCAGGTACTGGTGTCGGATGGGATCGCGTTCCAGGCTGGCATACCAGCTGGCGACTATGGCGGCGGAGGCGTTTGCCGCAGCGTCCGTTCCGGGCGAGGGCGGTGATCTCACGCCGGAACCATCGTCGAAGGGAGCGGAAAGAACCGGCGCCGCCGCGGTCGCGGGTGCGTCGTTCCATGGCTCGCTCGATGTGTTGAGGTCGGTAAGCGCGTCCGAAAAAAATGCGCTCCGGTCGGTGCGGTTCATGGTTGTCGCTTCCGCGTCAGGGGGTGGCGTTGCGCCGAGCCGTTCGAGTAGATCGTCGGCGAGAAAGACGGTCTTGGTGCTGACCATGCCGATGGCCGGTCGATTAATGACCTGGGTCGTGGCAGCAATGGTCGGGGTGCCTGAAGCAACGGGCGCACTATAGGTGTAATAGGCAATCGCGCTGCCGGCACCGATGGTGAAAATGGTGATAGCGGCCGCGATCGATTTGAAATCGAGCCTGAGGCCGCTATGCAGCTGCATTTCACGCCGAATGTCCTTCTCGATCTCCCTGCGCAGTTGTTCCTCGCGTGTGCGCTCGAGCTCCTCTTCGTGCTTTTTGGCTTTCGCCTTCTGCACACTCAGTATCTTGCGGCGGACGCGCTCGCGCGCGAGTTTTTTCTGCGTTACTCCTTCGTACTTCGACTGAACGACTCCGCATTCGGGGCAGACACCCGGTACGTTGGTTTCAACCGGTAAACGTTCCGTATAGTTGCAGGCGCGGCACTGGAAGACGTGATGGACGTCCTCTTCCTTATCCGCGAGTTGCCACGACTCCCATGCTTCGGTTCGCAGGTTGGCGTCGCGCAGGTTGCACGACGCACCGGTCCTCAGCATCGCTTTGACGAGGTGCTCCGCCTCTGATTTCTTGCGTGTGGTCAGCAACGTGATGCCGCTGCGTTGATCGAACAGGTTGATTATTTGCTGCTCGTCGAGTTTGAGCAGCTGGCCAACGCGTTGCATCACCTCGAGTTCTTCGTCACCGACCCTGTCGGTACCGTAGAAAACGACCTCGTATTTCGGTTCCAATTGCCTGCATTCCTTTCAGTTATTATTTTTCGACCGACCGATATTTTAGAGGACAACCTGCCGCAAGGGAAAGCGCTGGGTCGCGAGATCATCGCTACGATGGTCGAAGCCCGAAGTATTGGTCAAGTTATAGGACCTAGACGCAAGTTCAATGGGGGCAGGGGTCGCTCAGAGACATTGCCAAGACGGGGAGTGATCGAATCGGGACGCACGCCGGCCAACGCTGCAGGCGATGTCGGACGTCTTAATAGTGTGATAGACGTCACACTGCGTGAGATCACTGCAAACTATCGAGCCAGCCCGCCACGGCATCGGTCAATACGGCACCGTGCTCTTTGAACATGTGCTTGGCATTCGGCACTTCCAGCTGTTGCGACAGGGGATTGCCCGCCGCCCGAATGAGTTGCAGACGCTGCGGTGCACGTTTGGCGACGAAGTCCTGGCCACCGTAGATATCCATGATCGGAATCGGCAGTTTGTCTAGCGGCGGTAAGTGACCAAAGCGTCGTGCATATTTTGTCATGCCCATGCTCACCACCGTCAATGAACTCAAGTCCTGGCCGCCACCCGTCTCGATCCAGGCCATGGTCATCTGGGCGCCGCAGCTATGGGCGACCAAATGGACGCGAGGATAACCACGCCGGCGCAGGTAACGGATTGCAGCTTCGATCCGTGGGCCCGCTTCGGGAAGTATCTCGGCGTAGTCATAGAAATCCGATCCTTTGGCGAGCACCGGAAGCTGAAACGCCAGGGTGGACCAGCCTCGCTTTGGCAGGCTAATACGCAAAGGACGCGCCACCGCCGGCCAGTCCGGGTGCAGTCCGCGCCCATGCAGAATGACCACTGCGCCTTTGGGTCGGGCGTCTGCTTCGGTGTAGATGCTCCAAAAGCGGGTTTCACCAATCTCGATGAAGATCGATTCCCCCTCGATCACCGCGTCGCTCAATTCGTCGGCGATGCGCTGTTCGCGTGCGCGGTCGGACGCAAACCCGTTGACCACTAAAGATCCAAGCACGAGCCACAAGAATCTGGTTTTCATCGGGCAGACGGTTCCGTTTCCCGCGAATGCGCATCCCATACTTTAACCGAGTACATGCCCAATAGTGAACTGCTCGCCACGGAGTCGGCGAAGCGCGGTACGGGAATAAACGGTCCAATCCGCGAATACTCCGGACCGGTCGTTGACCTTAGTGCATGCGGCTAATTCCCTCAACAAACCCCTGGCGACGCCGATCTATTGCTAAAGCCGAACAACAACATTGCGGCTTATCGCGAGCGGTATGCACCGGACCAAACTGATGATCAAACGCCTTTGTCACTGCGTCTTTCTCTTGTCACTGGGCTTCCTTACAGCCCCCTCATTGAGGGCAGCCGATAGCCCGACAAGCCGTTACTACGAAGACGCGGTCTCGAGGTTTGCCGCCGGCGACAACAAGGGCGCTCTCATTCAACTGAAGAATGTCCTGCAAACCGATCCCAGCCAGTTGCCTGCGCGCATCCTTCTCGCCAAGGTATACATGGCGTCGAGCAACTATACCGCGGCAGAAAAAGAACTCTTGATGTCGCGGCGTATGGGTGCGGATGCGTCCCAGGTCGTCGTACTACTGGCCAAGGTGCGTAACGAACTCAAAAAATTTCATGTTAATCTGGAGGAGTTACGCCCCAACGACTTTGCTTCGCACGCACAGGCGGATCTGTGGTCGCAACTGGGGTTGGCGCATTTCCACACCGGCGATGCTGACGCTGCGCTGATCGCTTTTCGCAATGCTTTGACGTTGTTGCCGCAACACCCGGACGCCCGTCTGGGGCTGGCACGCATCACATTGCAAACAGGTGACTACGAACGCGCGCTCGAGCAGGTCGCTGCGGTTTTATCGGAAAATCCCGAAGACCCCAGTGCATGGTATCTGCGCGGCGCAGTTTTTCACGCGCAGGGAGCCTACCTTGCCGCGCTTGAGAGTTATCAACGTACTCGGGCACTGTCGCCTCAACACCTGCAGGCGGGGCTCGGTGAGGCGACCGCGACGCTGGATAGCGGTGACGCGGTGCACGCAATACGACTGCTTGGTGAACTCGGCAAGGCGCATCCGGAGCACCCTGAAATTCCCTATATGCTCTCCCAAGCCTACACCCAACTCGGTCGCTTGCCCGATGCCACGCGAGCGCTGCAGCAAGCGTCGAGCATATTGGCCGCCGTGGCACCCGAAGACTTGCATGACAACCCCCCCTACCTGCTGTTGGGTGCGCTGGTGGCCTACGAGAACAATCAGCCGGAAGTCGCCCATCAATACCTGTCGTTGTACTTGCCGAGGCGGCCGGACGATGTCAAGGCGATGAAGCTGCAGGCAGCGACCTTGTTGCAATTGAAAAAACCGCTGGATGCAACGCGCGTCTTACTGCCCCTGGTCGCGACCGGCGGCGCTGATGCACACGTCTACGTGATGCTGGGCGATGCGAATATTCAGCTCGATGACTATGTGCGTGCCGAGCGTTATTACGCTGACGCGTTGCAACGGGCCGGTAATGAGCCAGCGCTGAAACACAAGATCGGTTTTGCGCAATTCGGGCAGGGCCGGGTCGACGAGGCGATTGCCACGTTCGCCGGGCAATCGGGCGGCGGTGGAAATCGCAACCATCGGGCTTCGGTATTCCTGGGTATCCTCTATTTCAGTCGAGGTCGTCTGTCGGACGCAATGCTCGCCGCAGAACGCGTACTCGAACAGCAACCCGAGAACCTGATCGCGCTTAACTTAAAGGGGGCGGTGACCCTGGCCCAGGGTGACCGGAAACAGGCGCGGAAACTGTTCGAATCGATCATCGAAAGACAGCCGGACTTTCGGCCCGCGCATTTCAACCTGGCGAAGCTGGAGGCGGCGGCAGGCAGTCCGGATCTCGCTGTGCAAATCCTCAATCGCTTTCTTGCCGAGAACCCGAACGACATCCGTGCGTTGCAAGAAAACGCGCGCCTGTATTGGCAGTTCGGCGAGCTTCGGGTGGCGATCAAATATTTCGAGAAAGTTCGCGAGATCGATGCGACGGCTTTGTTGCCGATCATTCAGCTGGTCGACGTCTACATTCAAGCTGATCGTGCAGCCGATGCCGAATCGACCGCCCAGGTACTGCTGTCAAAGATCCCTGACAACGTTCTGGTGCTGCATGCGTTAGCCAGGGCGCAAATCGCCGGCAACCAAGTCGAACTCGCCCAGGATACGCTTAAACGTGCCTTCAGTCGCTCGGGGTATGACGCGGATCTGCTGCTTCGAACCGGCCAATTGCAAATGACTGTGGCAGCACACGACGACGCGTACTGGTCCCTGTCCAGGGCCGTTGAGGTGCGTCCCGACTCAATCGTCGCGCGAAATGCACTAGCAGGACTGCTCTACCGCAGAGGCAGGCTGGATGAAGCGGAAGCGCAAGTGACCGCCGTGCGACAGCTTGAGTCGAACAATCTGTTCGGTCAGGTGCTATCGGGGGATATCGCCTTTGCCAGGCGCAATTACGAACAAGCAGTCGACATATATCGCCGCAGCCTCGAATCGGCGAAAAGCGATGCGTTGTCGGCGAGTCTCTATCGGGCGCTCATGGCCGCCGGCGAATCCGATGAGGCGCTCAATCACCTTGAGCACTGGGTTGAGCATTACCCCGACAGCGTCAGGAGTCTGCGCCTGCTGGCAGAAAGGTATCACAACGACGGGAACCTCCACGCGGCCTGGACCACTTATGAACGCCTAGCGCGCGAGACGCCAGACGATGCGCTGGTCTACAACAATTTTGCCTCGCTGCTGGTTGAGCTGGATAACGAGCGCGCACTGCGAATGGCGCGCAAAGCGCATGAACTGGCTCCGCATCATCCCGCCGTGCTCGATACCTTGGGTTGGGCGCTGGTGCAGCTCGGTGAGTTGGATGAGGGCCTGTTGCACTTGCGCGATGCCGTCGCCAGAGACGCCGCTTCGCCGACCCTGCGCTATCACCTCGCCGTCGGGCTACAGGAATATGGAAAGGCGGTCGAAGCGCGCCAGGAATTGGAGCGCGCACTGGCCATGGACCAAGCCTTCGATGATGAAAAAGCGGCGCGTCAGCGTTTGCAGGTGCTGAATAAAAATCGGTGACGAAATTCTTGACAGGTAATCAAGTAAATCTATGTGATTATCTGTCTATTCAGAAACAAAAGCGTAGTTGACGGACAACGATTCCTAAATATAAAGCAGATTTAACACTCGATTCGGTGATCATCGAGGTGGCAGTGAAAAGACCGTGGAGCGCGCATCCGGCGAAAATGCGGCCTTACGGGAGAAATTGAATTAACTAACGGATATTAATAAAAAAAATATCCTAGCATTATTCCGCTCGACATCGCGTCAAGAGGCATTTCACCGACTGGCACAATGTCTGCACAAGAAAAAGAAAATCTGGTATTCGGAGTTTCAACCTAATGAGAACGGGTAACAAACAACAAGCGATATTGGCAGTCGCAGCCGTGTTGCTTTGGAGTACTGCATCGGCGGAGACAGTGACGTGGAACACGTTGTCGAGCAATGCAACCGATGATGTGGATAACGGCAATCCAATGACGTTCAATAGCAACGTGGCGGAGTACGGTGGTGTGAACTTGACCGGTTTCCGAATCGGTCAAGGCCAGTATGGGGCTCCCGGGGTGATCGAACATCGCGCGGCCGACGGCAGCAGGATCGCGCAAGCCATGTCCTACAGTTACGGCGTAGGAGTCGATGCTACTGGCGACGGCAGCCATACCATCGACGGTTCCGGTTACTACGACGCAGTGTTGCTGGACTTCGGGGCGGGAAGCGACATTTCCCTGGATGCCATTTGTATGTGGACAGGTTG
>CBDUNM010000022.1:0-48311 GCA_965368585.1 uncultured Chromatiales bacterium
GGACGTTCCGATTTCGGAGGCAGTCCAGCTTGTCTTGATCGCTGTCATCACCGCCGTTGCATTGTGTTCGGTTCTTTCGGGTCTGGACCGGGGCATAAAGTGGCTATCTCAGGTCAACATGTGGCTGACGATTGTCCTGCTGGTCTTCTTTTTCGGGCTTCTCCTGTTCCACTTCCGCCATTTGCGCATCGGCAATGATGATGCGGGCCAGCCCCAGGTTGTAGCTGGCGTCCTTGTGATCCGGATCGAACTTCAATAGCTCTTCGTAAACGGCTGCCGCTTCGTCGTATTTACCGGCTTTGAACAGCGCGTTGCCTAGGTTGTATTGTGCGTCTTTGCGCACCTCTTCACGCGTTGTGTTGCGAAACGAATTGGCCGCCGCATCGTACTGACCGGCCCGATACTGAGCGACACCGCGCCGGTATGTATCATCGAATTCGCGTGCCGCTTGTGCGTACTTGCCGTCGCGATACAGGCGCGTAGCGGCCTGTTGGCCGTTGTCGAAGATCGACGCGGCAGCCGAAGCAGTCATACACAACAGCACGGCGATGGATCCCTGACGAAGAAAGGTCATAAGGATGCACCACTGGAGCGGATACGACGAAACAGGGGTAAGATCACGAGTGCCGCCAGTCCCGCGGGCCAGAAGAATTGCTCTCGCCAGATACGCGTTTTCTCCTCGGCAACCGCCGATGCCTGGCTGTCGTTTGCTATCTGCGCAAGGATGTCTTCGGTATCGGCTATGCCGGGCGCTGCGCGTCGATACAGACCGCCGCCTGCATCGGCGAGTGCGCTGAGTGCCGTTTCATCCAGTTTTGACAGGATGAGTCCGTACCGGGGGTGACGCATTGGCGTGCCGCTGCGTCCCGGTACGGTTGCGCCATCCGCGGTGCCGACGCCGATGACGTGCAGATGCATTCCACTGCTACTGAGTTCGCGGGCGAGTTCGATGTGCGCTTGGTCGCCGTAGTCGCCGTCGGTTATGAGAATCAGATGCTTGCTGCTGTCGTCGGGTTGTCCTGCCAGCATCTGGCGGGCGCGGGCCAACGCTTCGGTCACCCGGCTGCCCTTGTAGCGCACCAGATTCGTCGACAGGGCGGGAAGTTGACGTTCCAGCGTAGTCCGATCCTCGGTTAGAGGCGATATGACGTGTGCGACGGTTGCGAATCCGATCAGGCCGATGCGGGAGTATCGATTGCCGCGAATCAGATCTTCGATCTCTTGACGGGCGCGTGCGAGTCGTGACGGCGCGACATCGTCGGCATCCATCGATCGCGACAGATCCAGCAGTATGATCACGTCGCTGCCGGGTCGGAACAGCTGCATATCCACATAGTCCCAACGTGGCGTAGCAATGGCGAGGACCAACAGCGTCCAGACTACCGACCATTGAATAAAGCGACGTTTCACCAAGGCGGGATCCGCGTCGCTCTGACCCAGGAGATGCGGAAGCAGGTGGCCGTGGGCGTAATTCCTGTAGCGGGCGATATTGCGTTTGACCCGGCTGGTGCGCAACCACAGCCACGTCAGCAGCGGCACGGGAAGGAGCAACAGCCACAACGGTGCGACGAAGTGAAATCCCGATTCAGCCATGGTCCGCCCGTATCAGCTGTCGATTCTGTGCGCCGGGGAACAGGCCCAGGAGCAGGAATAAGACCAACGCAAGGGCCAGCGGCCAATGGAACAGCGGGTGGGGGATCAGAACCGTGCGCGATTCGGCGCGGGTCTTCTCGAGCTGGTCAATGCGACTGTAAATGGCATCCAGCGCATTGGTGTCGGTGGCGCGGAAATAAGCGCCCTGCGCGATGTCGGCAATTCGTTGCAGGAGTTCCTCGTCGATCGTCAGGTCGGTGGCGAACTCATAGCCGCGATAATCGGAGGTTCTGAGCCGCACGCGTTCCTTCGTGCTGCCGACGCCGATGGTATAGATTCGTATGCCTTCGCGCGC
Organism: uncultured Chromatiales bacterium; assembly: GCA_965368585.1. Taxonomy (GTDB): domain Bacteria; phylum Pseudomonadota; class Gammaproteobacteria; order Chromatiales; family Chromatiaceae; genus JARRQB01. The sequence continues at coordinate 1,949 of CBDUNM010000022.1, forward strand.
CGCCAGGCGGGCGGCTTCCATGGGGGGAATCAAGCCGCCGTCGGGTTTGCCGTCCGTGATCAGGATCAGGACCCGCGAACCCGGTGGGCGCTCACGCAGCTTTTTAATGGCTAGGCCCAATCCGTCGCCGATTGCGGTGCCGTCTCCCGCCATGCTCGGCTCGATGTCGTCGAGCTGAAAACGCACGGCATCGCGGTCATAGGTGAGCGGTGACAGCACGAACGCGTGGTCACCGAACACGATCAAGCCGATCCGATCGCCTTCGCGCTCCGCGATGAACTTGTCCATGGTGCCTTTGAGGACAGCCATTCGGCTGATCGGCTGCTGATTGCTGGTGAAGTCTTCGGCCGTCATGGAGCGAGAGGTATCCAGCGCCAGCATCAGGTCATATCCTTCGGTGCGGCTTTCAGTGTAGGGCTCCAGCCATTGCGGTCGCATCAGGGCCAGCGTCAGGCAAACCCACAGCAGGGCGAGCAGTGCTGCGTGCAGTCGGCTCGAGATGGACGATCGGGGTCGCCGCGTTTCGAAGCTCTCCTTCAGCATATCCAGATTGCCGTGCAAGAGCGTCTCACGCGGCGCCTCCAGCGCCTTGTCTTCGGACGGTCGCGTCCAGAATAGGCGAACCAGAATCGGCAGGACGATCAGCACGCCCATCCAAGGCCAGTGAAAGCTAAACACGTACCTGTTCCTCCTGACGCCGGCAGGGTTTCAGATCCGCAGCAGACCAATGCATCGCCGCGTCGATGAGGGTCTCCAGATGGGTCGCTGCATCGGCAGACAAGGTCGGTGCGTAGGGCGCGTCGGCGAGTAATGCGCCCTTGTTGGGCCAATCGAAGCGGTGCGGATCGTGGTCCCGCAGCCAGCTCAGCCAGGCCTTTCCAGTCAGTCCGGCACATGCGTCGCGGCCACAGCGTGCCATGGCGATGCGGCGCATGAGTTCGGAGAGTTCGCTGGCAACCTGTTTGGCGTCTTCGGTTCCGGCGCGGGCGCGTAAGGCGCGCAGTTCGGCGGTTCCGGACTTACGCCAATCGGGCTCTGATCGGTTTTGCCGGATGAACCGGTAAGGACGGTAACGGACCACCAGAATCACCACGATCGCCACTGCCAGCGCCAGCAGCCACCAACCGGGACCCGGCGGCCACGGCGACACCGGGTCGATGTCACGAATGTCGCGCAGCCTTTCTGCCAGATCGTTGGGCGTCATGAACGTGTCCGGGTGCGCACCCTACGCTGCAATCCTTCCATCAGCGAACGATGTACGTCACACTCGGTGCTAATAGGAATGGTCGACACGTTGAGTCGGTTGGCGAGCATGACCAGTTCATCACGTCTACTCTGCCAGTTCTCGTGATAGCGTCTGCGTTCCGCCTCCCCGGCGGTATTCAACTCGACAAGTTCACCGTTCGTTCCCCGAAACAACGCCCGGCCGACGTTGGGGAGGTCGTAGTCGGCCACGTCGTCGACGGGCACGATGACGACGGTGTGACTTTGGCACAGCTGACCCAACGAGCGATCCAGGCCGTGCAAGCGTCGGTTGAAATCCGCGATCACGAAAATAAGGGCGCCGGTCCCGGCGCCGCGCTCGGCGCGCTGCAAAATACGCTCTAAACAATCTTCGCTGGGACCGGGGTCGGCCGGGCTGGCGGCGAGATCATGCAACAGGCGCCACAGCGCCCGCCGGTCCTTGGTCGGGCGATAGTGCTGTGGGCCGGTTGCGGTGTTGCCGAACAAAATGCCGCCCACGCGGTCGCCGTGACGGTTGGCCGCCCAGCCGACGAGGGCCGCGGCACGTGCGGCCTGTACGTACTTGAACGTGTTTCGCGTGCCAAAATGCATATGGGGACCGTTGTCCAGGCACAGAATCACGCTGCGTTCGCGTTCTTCCCGGTAAACCTTTAAGTGGGGCTCGTTGGTACGCGCGGTCACTTTCCAGTCCATGTTTCGAATGTCGTCGCCTTCACGATATTCGCGGACCTCCTCGAAATTCAGCCCCTGGCCGCGAAATACCGAGGCATATACGCCCGCGAATGCCGAATTGACCAGGTGGTGCGAAGCCAGCCCCAGCGTGTGGGCCTGGTGACGCAGTTCCAGCAGTTCGTCCAGTCGTGTTTCGGGCGCTTCACTCACGGGATGGCGACCAGCTCCAGCAGACGGTTGACGAAGTCATCCGTGGAAATACCTTCGGCCTCGGCCTCGAAGGTGAGTAGCAGGCGGTGTCTTAGAATCTCCGGTGCGACGTGCTGAATGTGTTCCGGGCCAACGTATTCGTCCCCCCGCAGCCACGCTTCGGCACGCGCGCAGCGTGCCAGTGCAATGGACGCCCGCGGCGACGCGCCGAATCGCAGCCATCTGCCGAGGTCCTGATCGTAGGCCGCCGGCTTGCGTGTCGCATGCACCAGATCGACTACGTACCGATACAGTTTCGGATCGAGGTAGATCTCCGCCACCGCTTGCCGCATGGCGAAGAGCGTGGTTTGATCCAGTACCCGCTCGGGCGGTTTGGGCTCGGTTTTCTGCAGGTCGTTGTCCAACTCGAGTATCCGGAGTTCCTCATCCCGACTCGGGTAGTCGACGCGCACTTGCATCAAAAAGCGGTCCAGTTGCGCCTCGGGAAGGTGGTAAGTGCCTTCCTGTTCGATCGGGTTCTGAGTCGCCAGCACCATGAACAACGCGGGCAGAGGATAGGTGGTCTGACCCACGGTGATGTGCCGCTCGGCCATTGATTCGAGCAGCGCGGCTTGTACTTTGGCGGGTGCGCGATTGACTTCATCGGCGAGCAGAATATTGTGAAACAGTGGCCCGGGGCGAAACTCGAACTCGCCTTTCTCATGCCGGTAAATATCAGTACCCACGAGGTCCGAGGGCAGCAGATCGGGGGTGAATTGAATACGGTGGAAATCACCCTCCAGCCCCTCGGCCAAGGCGTTGACGGCTGTCGTTTTCGCCAACCCCGGCAATCCTTCGACCAGCAAATGGCCGTCGCTGAGCAGGCAGACCAGCATGCTGTCGATGAGTTTTTGCTGTCCGATGATCCGGGTGGCGATATGTGATCTCAGGAGATCGAGTTCGTTCGCATTAACCAAGTTTTCGGCCTTTTGTAGCTGTTTGACGATCGCATGAATACGCGCTTGGTTTCTTTTCACAGAGGCCTGATTACGGGACTCTATAGCCGTATGAGTGTGTTGGGTTTCGGCGTCGAGTGCAACCCATGTTCTACTGATTGGGGTATCGAATCGGGACCTGAGTCGGGTCAGCCATTCGGTCGTTTTTGCAGTGACTGGGCGGCGCCAATTCGGCAGCTCCCGAATGCGCGGCAAGCCGGGGGGGAAGGATCGCCGCGCGGGTTCAGTGTTCCGATTGACGCGCACTCAGGAACTGCAACACGGCGGCGGCGTCACCCCTGAAGCATATCCGGTGACGTTTTTTCTCGAGCTGATAGTCGTACATCGGGTCGTAGTATTCGCTGAGCAATGCCGCTATCCAACCGCGGTGCGGCCCCGGGTCGTCGGCGATGGCATGATGCCGCAATGCGGTTTCGAGGAGTTTGCGCAATTCCTGGTGACGTGCGCCGCCCAGGCGTTTGCGAATACGGTCCAAGCTGTTCAGCAGTCCGGCAGACCAGCGTTTGAAACCCTCCTGCCGTCCGTGTAGGTCGCGGTACTCTCCCAGAGCAGCCGTAATGTACTCTTGCAACGTGATTTCTACCCTTTCATCCAGGTCGGCTTCGAGAATGACGCAGGGCGCGGTAGAAAACAATTCCCACAGCGTATTCGGCAGATGCCGCGACCCGATATTCTTGCTCTCGTCCTCGACGACGATCGGGGTGGAGACTTGAGTACGATGTTTGAGTAGCGCGACAGAAAGCGAATTTTCGAAGTTGATCTGCGACGGTTGGTCGGTGGGATGCCGACCGAAGGCCGACCCGCGGTGCCAGGCCAGATGTTCGAGGTCCAGGGTGTAGGGTATCCGGTGCAGCAGTTGTGTCTTACCGACGCCGGTGCGACCGCCCAACATGAGGGGTTTGATTTCCCGCACCGAACGGTCCAACTCATCGAGCAGAAAGCGGCGTAACGCCTTATACCCGCCGCGAACGCGCGGTATCGCCAGGCCGGTTGCTTCGTACAGCCAATGCTGCGATATCTTGGAACGCATACCGCCGCGAAAGCAGTACAGAACGGCGGTTGGGTTTTGCTCGACAAACCGTGTCCAGGCCGCCACGCGAGCCATCTTGACCGGACCCTGGATGAGTTCGTGCCCGAACTCGACCGCGGCTTCTTGCCCCGCGTCGTTATAACGCAATCCGATCCGGTGGCGTTCGTCGTCGTCGATCAGGGGCAAATTGAGTGCTCGAGGAAAGGCGCCCTGTTCAAACTCGACCGGTGCGCGTACGTCCAGCAGCGGAACGTCTTTGACGAACAGGTCGCGGTACTCTTCGGTTTGCGGCAGATCGACTGACATGGGTCGTTGCGGGCTCAAAGGATCTCGTGAGGTCAGGATTTCACGACGAATACCGTCGCAGGGCAAGAATCCGACGCGGATGCAATAGTACACTATCAACGAAACATGCCAGTTGCACCGGCCCACGCGATATCAACAACTTACAGGGTCTAAAAAAGCCCCTCCCCGAGCCTGTGGACGATACGTCATCAGAAATCGATTACCAGCGGCGCTTCGGCGGCATCGGGCGCCTGTTCGGTGACGTGGGGTTGCGGCGCCTGCGCCGGGCGCATGTGTGCGTCATCGGGGTCGGGGGCGTTGGTTCCTGGGCGGCCGAGGCCTTGGTGCGCAGCGGCGTGGAGGCGCTCACCCTGGTAGATATGGACCACGTCGCCGAATCGAATATCAACCGGCAGCTGGCTGCACTGGACGACACCCTCGGAAAAGCGAAAGTCCAGGTTCTGGCGGAGCGGGCGGCGCTGATCAACCGGCGCTGCCGCGTCAGTACAGTCGAGGATTTTGTCACCGTGAACAATCTCGGCGAGCTGGTGGACGCCCGATTCTCATGGGTGATCGATTGTATCGACAACGCGCGCACCAAGGCGGCCATTGTTGCGCACTGTTACAACGGCGGAATTCCGGTCGTAACCGTCGGCGGCGCTGGCGGCAGGGCGGATGCCACGCGTATCCGCGTGTCGGACCTGGCGCGCACGGAGCAGGACCCGTTGCTGGCGAGGGTGCGCCGGGAGTTGCGGCGGAACTACGGCTTTTCCTCCGATCCGAAACGACGTTTCGACGTGCCCTCGGTATGGTCTGATGAGCCGGTCAAGATCCCGGACCGGGCCTGCGCCGCGCCGGTCTCCGGCTTAAACTGCGCCGGATTCGGCGCCATCATGCCGGTAACCGCGGGCTTTGGCATGGTGGCCAGCGGGTTCGTGTTGAGTCGCCTGGTGGCGTACGACGATTGAAGGGGTATTGGCGGCTGCCGCCGTGCGCAAGAGGTCAGGTGGTCGCGGCGCTCTTAAGCAGGTTCGTCGGGAATGAGCAGGCTTTCGATCTGCGCAATGGCATCACGCAATTGCAGCTTGCGTTTTTTCAACCGCCGCAGTTGCAAGCTGTCCACGTACGCCGCCTCCGCCAAGCGCATGATCGCATCATCGAGATCGCGGTGCTCCTGGCGAAGTTCGAGCAGGCGCGCCTGGTAGGTGGCGATCTGTTCGTTATCCAAGAACACAGGATACCGCCGGTTCGGTAGGTCTTCGATCGCTGCGCTGCGCGGAGGTTGCCATGTTGCATTCATTCCTGTTCCGATCTGAATATTCGCTGTCGTACTTTGGTGGCAGGTTTGCAGCCTGTGATCGTCGTTAGGATCCGACGCCTGCGTCGAATCGAACCAAGACCGTATCTCAGAGCGCACCTATTTTTGTCGCCTGTGCCTGGAGCTTATCGACAGCCGAGCGGTTTTCTTCGAGCTTACTACGCTCTTTCTGCACCACGGCCTCCGGTGCTTTTGCGACGAAGCCCGCGTTGTTCAGCTTTTTTTCGGTGCGTTCGATGTCCTGGGCCAAGCGCTTGATTTCCTTATCCAAGCGCGCCAGCTCGGCGTCTTTGTCGATCAGGCCGGCAAGTGGAATCAGCACCTTCATGTCCCCGACCAGGCAGGTCGCCGATTTTGGTCCTTCGTCGCCTGCCGGCAGGATCTCAACGGATTCGGTCCGGGCGAGAAAGTCCAGATACGGGCGGGAAGTTGCCGCAAGTTCGACGTCGCGAGGCGACGCGCTGGCCAGAAGTACAGGTACGGGTTTTCCGGGGGCGATATTCATTTCGCCCTTTATCTTTCTGATTCCCAGAATAAACTGCATCACCCAATCCATCTCGGCGGTCGCCGCATCGTCGACCAGCCCCGGCTCTGCCAGAGGATAAGGCTGATTTGTGATGGTTTCGCCCGCCGTACCCGCCAGGGCGCAGACGCGCTGCCAGATCTCTTCGGTGATGAAGGGCATGATGGGGTGGGCAAGGCGCAGCAAAGATTCCAGCACCCGTACTAGCGTGCGGCGGGTGCCGCGCAGGGCGGCGGCGCTGGCGCCTGTGTCGTTAAGCACGGGTTTTGAGAGTTCGAGATACCAGTCACAATAGTTGTTCCAGGTAAACTCGTAGATCGCCTGGGCGGCATGGTCGAAGCGGTAGTTTTCAATCGCATGACGCACCGTGGTGATGGTCTGCTGCTGGCGCGAGAGGATCCAGCGATCGGCGGCCGACAATTCCAACTCGTCACCGCCTTGGCCGCAGTCATGCCCCTCCGCGTTCATCAGCACGTAACGCGAGGCATTCCACAATTTATTGCAGAAATTCCGATAACCCTCGATGCGGCCCAGGTCAAAATTGACATCGCGTCCGGTGGAGGCCAGCGCCGCGAAGGTGAACCGCAGTGCGTCAGTCCCGAAACTGGGAATACCGTTGGGGAAGTCCCTGCGGGTTTGCTGGGCGATTTTCTCCGCCAGATGCGGTTGCATCATGCCCTTGGTCCGTTTTTCCACCAGAGCGTCGAGTCCGATGCCGTCGATCAGGTCGATCGGATCGAGCACGTTGCCTTTGGATTTGGACATTTTGTGGCCGTGCGCGTCGCGTACCAGGCCGTGAATGTAGACCTCGCGGAACGGCACGTCGCCCATGAATTTCAATCCCATCATGATCATCCGGGCGACCCAGAAGAAAATGATATCGAATCCGGTCACCAGGACACTGGTGGGATAGAACTGCTGCAGGCGCAGTGTCGGTTCCGGCCAGCCCAGGGTGGAGAAAGGCCATAGCGCGGAACTGAACCAGGTGTCCAGCACGTCTTCGTCCTGATTCAAGGCGTAGTCGGACGCCAGGTCATGTTTCTGGCGCACTTCCGCTTCGCTGCGGCCGACGTAGACGTTCCCCTGTTCATCGTACCAGGCGGGGATGCGATGCCCCCACCAGATCTGGCGGCTGATGCACCAGTCCTGAATATTGCGCATCCAGTCGAAGTAGGTGTTTTTCCAGTTTTCGGGTACGAAGCGGATATCCCCGTTCTCGACCGCGGTGATCGCCGGCGCCGCCAGCGGTGCAATCTTCACGTACCACTGGTCGGTCAGCAGCGGTTCGATGACCACACCCGAGCGATCCCCCCGCGGAACTACCAGTTTGTGATCGTCGATCTTTTCCAGGAGGTGCAACGCCTGCAGATCCGCCACGATGGCTTTACGCGCTTCGTAGCGGTCCATCCCGACGTACCCGGCGGGCAGCAGAGCGCCTTCCTCGGGGTCGTTGTCCCGAATGCCGGCGTCGACGTTGAAAATGTTGATCAGGCCGCCGTGCGGTTGCTCGGCAATCGGTTTCTCGTCGCGATGCCGCTGCCACACCGCGTAGTCGTCAAAATCGTGCGCCGGCGTGATCTTTACACAGCCGGTGCCGAATTCCGGATCGACATGTTCGTCGGCGATGATCGGAATCGTGCGGCCGGTCAGCGGCAGCTCGAGCAACTCGCCAATCAGGTGCGCGTAACGTTCGTCGCCGGGAGAAACCGCCACCGCGCAGTCGCCGAGCATGGTCTCGGGTCGGGTCGTCGCAACGACCATATGGCCTTTGCCGTTGGTCAGAGGGTAGCGCATGTGCCACATGTGGCCCGTTTCTTCCTCGGAGAGCACTTCGAGATCCGAAACGGCGGTGTGCAGTTTGGGATCCCAATTTACCAGGCGCTTGCCGCGATATATCAGGCCTTCCTCGTACAGCCGCACGAACACCTCTTTGACCGCGTTGGACAAACCTTCATCCATGGTGAACCGTTCGTGCGCCCAGTCCAGCGACGAACCGAGACGGCGCAACTGACGGGTGATATTTCCGCCAGACTCGTCTTTCCACCGCCAGATGCGGTCGATGAACGGGGCGCGGCCGAGATCGTGCCGGGTCTTCCCCTCGAGCTCGAGTTGGCGCTCGACCACCATCTGGGTGGCGATTCCCGCGTGATCGGTGCCGGGTTGCCATAGCGTTGGTCGCCCCAGCATCCGGTGATAGCGAACCAGAGTGTCCATGACCGTGTTGTTGAAGCCGTGTCCCATGTGCAGATTGCCGGTCACATTGGGGGGCGGAATCATGATGCAGTAGGGGCTTGCACCACTGGATATGGTGGATATGGGCTCGAAATAGCCTTTTTCTTCCCAGGTTTGGTACCAGCGTTGTTCGATCGCGTGGGGGTCGTAGGTCTTTTCCATGGCTAGTGTTAGTTCAGTTCACGAGGGCTAGGGATGCGGTAAATGCGCGAGTATAGCGTTAGAGCGCGACCCTGGGGGGCTTATCGCCGAACCCTGTTCGCGAACTACTGCCCGGGCCGAGCGGTTTTCGCGCTTGATATCGGCAGCGGCGTGATTTGACCGCGCCAACGGGTGTTTTCAGGCGTAATTGTGGCGTCACGCTCAATGCTGAGGTAACCTCACCGCACGGACATCGGCGGTAGCGTTGCGGTGCGACACGGTAGTGCAGCGCACCGTCTACACAACGGCAAAACCGCCGCAGTGGTGGCCGAATTCGCCCAAGCCTCGAGTTGCCGATCGATCGAATCATAAGGAAACACCCGTATCGCCACACCAGTCATCATCTCCCGGTCCGAGCACAACATTTCGCGGGCTGATATTTCGGAAAGTGCGCTTAAGGTGCTTTATCGACTCAAAAACGAAGGTTTCAAAGCCTTTCTGGTGGGTGGTGGCGTCCGCGACCTGTTGCTGGGCAGAGAGCCGAAGGATTTTGATATCGCGACCGACGCGAGTCCCGAGCAGGTGCGGCAGGTTTTTCGCAATTGCCGTCTGATCGGGCGCCGTTTTCGTCTAGCGCACGTCCATTTTGGCCGGGAAATCATCGAGGTTGCCACCTTTCGCGGCACCGACGCGGAAGCGGACACCGAAACCACGCAGTCCGAAGGCGGTATGCTGCTGCGCGACAACGTGTTCGGGTCTATTGAAGAAGACGCCATTCGCCGGGATTTTTCGGTCAACGCGCTGTATTACAACATAGAGGACTTCTCGGTTGTCGATTACGTCGGCGGCCTGGAAGATTTGCGGGCCGGCGTGTTGCGCCTGCTGGGTGATCCGGAGCAAAGGTACCGCGAGGATCCGGTACGCATGCTGCGTGCGGCCAGGTTCGTGGCCAAGCTCGGGTTCCGGCTGGACCCGCGCACGGAAGGACCGATCCCGTCGCTCGCTTCCCTGCTGGCGGATATCCCGCCGGCGCGCTTGTTCGATGAAGTCCTGAAATTATTTCTTTCGGGGACCGCGGTCGCAGCGTTCGAGAAGCTGCGCCAGGACGGTTTGTTCGCCCATCTGTTTCCCGATACCGAAGAATGTCTCGCCCATGAAGACCACGAATTTCCTCTAACGCTGGTATTGCGCGGCCTCGAAAACACCGATCTGCGCGTCGACGAAGACAAACCTGTCACACCGGCGTTCCTGTTTGCGGTGATTTTGTGGGAACCGGTTCGCCGTATGGCTGAACGGCTGGAGGCGCAGGGTGAGGCGCCGTATCCGGCTTTGCAGATTGCGGCGACAACCGTTCTGGAGCGCCAGGCCAAGCGGGTGGCAATTCCAAAGCGCTTCAGCGTACCCATGCGTGAAATCTGGCTCTTGCAAACCCGCTTCGGTTTCCAGCGCGGCAAGCGACCGCAACGGACCTTGATTCACCCGCGCTTTCGCGCGGCATACGATTTCCTGTTGCTGAGGGCGGCGGCCGGCGAGGCCGACCAGCAGACCGTAGACTGGTGGACCGACTATCAGGCGTCGGGCACCGAGGCGGCTTCCGCGCCGCCGCAAGATGCCAAGCGCCCCGGCTCTCGCAGAGGCCGACGCAGACGAAGGAAGCCGCGCAGAGACTCGACCGCGCAATGACGGGTGCGCCGGTGACGGTGTTTGTCGGTCTTGGCAGCAATCTGCACGATCCGCAGCGTCAGGTCACCGCGGCGCTGCAGGAACTGGCTGATCTGCCCGATACTGCAATGGTGCGGCGTTCCCATCTGTACCGCTCCGCACCGCTGGGCCCGCAGAATCAACCCTGGTACTTCAATGCGGTCGCTGAACTGCTGACCGGGTTGGCGCCGGAACGCCTGTTGGATGAACTGCAGCGGATTGAACAGCGGCACGGGCGAGTAAGGTCGCAACACTGGGGTCCCCGCAGTCTGGACCTCGATATACTTCTGTTCGGTGCGCAACAGCTGGTGACACCGCGCCTGCGTATTCCCCATCCGGGGATATCTGGGCGCCACTTCGTCCTGCTGCCCTTGCTCGAAATAGCGCCGGATATCGACATACCCGGGTTGGGCTCGGCGCGGGTTCTGGCGGGCCGCTTAACGACTTCCGACATCGAACAGGTGGGTCGCTCCGACTCCGGGTCTCCACCTCCCGGTTGATCGGTCTGCGCGGTACACTGGCGTCGGATGAGCTGCGTATGCGTTCTTGGTGGAGCATTCAATAATATGAAGACGGTCGTTGAACTGAACGAGCTGCGCTCGGAATTGGCGGAATTGCGCAAGTCGGGGGCGGTCGCTTTCGTCCCAACGATGGGCAATCTGCATCGCGGTCACCTTTCCCTGGTGCGCGAAGCAGGCAAGTTGGCCGAGCACGTCGTCGCGAGTATTTTCGTCAATCCCTTGCAGTTCGGTGCGGGTGAAGATCTTGACAACTACCCACGGACCTTCGCCCGGGATTGCCAAATGCTCGCGGGTGAAGGCGCCGAGTTGCTGTTCGCGCCCACCGTGCAAACCATCTATCCGCGTCCTCCGGATCAGCACACCCGGGTCGAGGTGCCGAATTTGTCGGGGCTGTTGTGTGGCCGTTCGCGACCCACGCACTTCGTCGGCGTGGCGACGGTGGTGTGCAAGTTGTTCAACATGGTACAGCCCGATATTGCGGTATTCGGAATGAAGGACTATCAGCAACTGATGGTAATCAGGCGCATGACCGAGGATCTCAATTTTCCCGTGCAGATCGTCGGCGCACCGACCGTGCGCGAAGACGATGGACTGGCGATGAGTTCGCGCAACGGGTACCTGACGGCGGCGGAACGCACGGTGGCGCCGGGTTTGTACCGTACGCTTTGCGAGGTGGCCGACAGGCTAAAACGAGGCCAGCGGGATTTTGCACGGTTGGAACGGGATGCGGCAGCGGCCCTGCACGAAGCGGGGTTGGGCACGGACTACGTCAGCATCCGGCGTAGCGAGGACCTCGGCGAACCGGACCCGCGTCAGGCCAGGTTCGTGGTCCTAGCGGCGGCCTATCTGGGTAAGGCGCGACTTATCGACAATATCGAAGTGACCTGAGAATACTTCACGCAGCTCATGAGGTGTATGTATGCCGTTCGTAAACATCAAGGTGACCAATGATGGGCTCACCCCAGGGAAAAAGGCTGAGTTGATCGCCGGTGTTACCGACCTTCTACGTGACCTGTTGGGAAAAAACCCGGCGACGACCGTTGTGATCATCGACGAGGTGGATTCCGACAACTGGGGTGTCGGCGGTGAAAGCGTCACGCGGCGACGGCAGCGAGAAGACTGACCGGTATCGAGCGTGGTTCGCGCTCAGGTTCGCCGGTGCCAGCTTCCGGTTTGCCACATATTAAGATCGAGCCGAGGAGGGCGCCGGGTATCAGGCGGAGCGCCCTTCGCTCAGAGCCCCGATAGTTTGGCGGGGCGGCCAAGCCGATGGTCCAGGGCGAACCCGTACAAGTCGTAGTATTTCTCGGCGCTGTTGCGCCAACTGAAATCGCGTCGCATCCCGGTTCGTTGAACCTCGTGCCACCTGGCCGGCGGCTTGTCGCGGAAACGCATAGCACGCTGCACGGCCGACCACAGGCTGTCCGCATCGGCGTGCTCGAACACAAAGCCCGTCGCGATCCCGTCCAGCACCGCGTCGGAGCTGGCGTCCACCACGGTATCGGCAAGTCCCCCGGTGCGCCTGATAATCGGAATTGTGCCATAACGCAGGCTGTACATCTGATTCAGACCGCAAGGCTCAAAGCGCGAAGGCATGATGAAGCTGTCAGCCCCGGCTTCGATCAGGTGCGCCAAAGGTTCGTCGTAACCGATCTTCACCCCGACCTGTTGCGGGTGCTCACGCGCAGCCTCGGTGACTGCAGCCTCCAGGAGGGGATCACCACTGCCGAGTATGACAAGCTGCACGTGCGGCTGTTCGAGCAGTCGTGGCAGGATGGCGACGATCATATCGGCACCCTTTTGTTCGACGAGTCGACCGATATGCGCAAACAACAGGGAATTTTCCATCTGCGCCAGGCCGAATTGTTGCTGCAAATGGCTTTTGTCGATCGCCTTCCCCGACAGATTGTCGACGTCGTAGGCCTGCGGCAGGTGGGGGTCGGTGGCCGGATTCCAGGTTTCAATATCAATGCCGTTGAGGACGCCGAACAGACGCTCCTGCCGGTACGCCAATAGACCTTCGAGACCATAGCCCAGTTCGGGGGTACAGATTTCGCTCGCGTAGGTCGGGCTCACAGTAGTGACCACGTCGGCAAACGCGATGCCGCCCTTGATGAACGACAGATTGCCATGGTATTCCAGGCCGCTCATAGACCAAAGGTCGCCGGGAAGATCAAGGTCGGCGAACACGCCCGCGCCGTACACACCCTGGTAAGCGAGGTTGTGAATGGTAAAAAGGGTGGCGGGCCGGTTCCATTCCCGAGAAAGCAGTGCGGGAACCAGGCCCGTTTGCCAATCGTTGCAATGTACGATGTCCGGGCACCAGCCGTCCGGGCCGTGGCCCAATGCCAACGCGGTTACCGCTCGCGAAAATACCGCGAACCGGTGCGCGTTGTCCCCGTAATCTTGTCCTGACGCATCGGTGTAGATTCCGCCGTCGCGCGCGAACAGGCCAGGCGCTTCGATCACCACGAACACCGGGCCGGACGGCGTGAGTCGGCCGGTCGCCAGGCCGACCGGTTGCGCTACGCCAGGCATCGCCAACTCGCCGATACGTGCAACCCCATCGAGTCGGTCGACGATGCCGCGATAGCCCGGAATGACGATTCTCACGTCCGCACCGAGGTTAGAGACCGCTATCGGTAGACTTCCCGCGACATCGGCGAGACCACCCGTTTTAACGAGCGGCGTGACTTCACTGGCAGCAAATAAGACTTTCACGGTATTGATTTCTCGATGATGTACCATGCGCTAGGTACCGAATCGAAAACTCAATGCTTGGTTCCAACCATTGAGCGGTAAACCCGGGCGCCTAATGAGTTCAGTCTAAGATCCCGCCTGTATTTGGCGTATCCAGATGGCGACGGATGCTCCCAAATATACACCAGCCGATCCCAAGATCGGCTAAAACTGCTCGATTCGCCTGCGCGCGCCGCGCCGCCTGTTCCGCGGACGCGTGACGGCAGGCGTCACTTGCTTCGGTCATGCGCGCCAACGAGACCGAGATGCGGTTGTTCGACCGCCTGATGACCAGTGCAAGCTGGTGGGTTTGACCAGTCCGCGAACCGGCTGCGGTTCGCTGAGCTGTATGAAAGTATTCTGGCCTGGCGGCGCGGTGGCGACGAGCGATTTTCGTGCAATCTGATCGCAGGGGCGGCCGTTTTTGCCGAAACCGGTGGAGATAAGTTTTGCCGCTGCTACAATCTCAAATGGTCCGCGAACGACTGAAAATTAGCTTGTCAACCCAACGTTGCAGGGTTCGGCGAAGCACGGCCGGCTTGTAGCGGATTCGGCATAGACACGCTGTGCAGAAGCCGGAAAAAGCGCCCGTCGGGCGGTGGAGCAGGCTGGCAAGCCTGTTCCACCCGGTTTCGCCGTCTTCGGGTCGATTGAGGACCGGGTAATGCGGATGCCGGACGTGACCGGTTATTGAGTATCTATCGATTCATGCGGCGGCCGGTGTCGACGCGTGCAGCCTGAGACTACGGGTAACTATGATCAACGAGACCGATGCCTGGAAAGAACTCGAGACCCACTGGCAGGAGACCAAAGCGCTCCGGATGCGTGATCTGTTCGCGGAAGACGATGCCCGATGCGAACGCTACCAGTTGCAACGCTGCGGTATCACGCTTGACTACGCCAAGAACCTGATCACCGATCAAACGCTGAAGAAGCTGATCGCGCTGGCCGACGCGGCCGACGTGCCGGGCTGGACCATGCGTATGTTCTCCGGCGAGCATATCAATACCACCGAAGATCGCGCGGTTCTGCATGTCGCGTTGCGCAATCTGGGCAAACGCATCTACCGCGTCGATGGCAAAGATGTGATGCCGGACGTGCGCGCAGTGCTCGATCATATGCGCGACTTTTCGGAGAAGGTGCGTGGCGGCACCTGGCTGGGTTACTCGGGACGACCGATCACCGACGTCGTCAATATCGGCATTGGGGGTTCGAACCTTGGCCCGCTGATGGTCTGCGAGGCGTTGGCCGCCTATCAATCTGCGACGCCAAGGCCGCATTTCGTTTCGAATGTTGACGGGACGCATCTGACCGAGACCTTGCGAAATCTGGACCCGGAAACGACCCTCTTTATTGTCGCCTCAAAGACGTTTACGACGCAGGAAACTTTGACCAACGCGCATTCCGCTCGCCGGTGGTGTGTCAACCACCTGGGTACGGAAGGCGCGGTCGCCAAACATTTTGTGGCGGTTTCGACGAATATCGAAGAGGTGACTCGGTTCGGTATACGACCGGAGAACATCTTTGAGTTCTGGGATTGGGTTGGCGGTCGTTATTCGATGTGGTCGGCCATCGGTTTGCCCATCGCGTTGGCCGTCGGCATGGACGAGTACGAGAACCTCTTGAAAGGTGCTCATGCGATGGATGAACATTTTCGCTCGGCCGACCTGAGCGAAAACATGCCGGTTATTCTCGCCTTGTTGGGTGTGTGGTACAACAACTTCGCCGGTGCCACTTCGCACGCAATCCTGCCTTACGATCAGTACTTGAAATATCTGCCAGCTTATTTGCAGCAAGCGGATATGGAAAGCAATGGCAAACGTGTAACGCGCAACGGCGAAGTTATACCTTACTCAACCGGCGCCATCATTTGGGGACAGGCGGGCACAGATGGCCAGCACGCGTTTTACCAATTGATCCACCAGGGGACGCATTTCATTCCGTGCGACTTTATCGTGCCGTTAAACAGTCACCATAAGTTATCCGATCATCACGACAAGCTTGTGGCGAACTGTTTCGCGCAGGCGGAGGCCCTGATGCGTGGTCGCACCATCGAGGAGGCGAGGGCGGAACTGGCGGCCAAAAAGTACTCGGAGATTCAAATTGACGCGCTCGCGCCGCATCGCGTATTCCTTGGTAACCGTCCGAGCAATACGATTTTGGTCAATACGCTGGACGCAACCACCCTGGGCGCCCTGATCGCTCTTTACGAGCATAAGATTTTCGTGCAGGGCGTTATCTGGGGCATCAATTCGTTCGATCAGTGGGGCGTGGAGTTGGGCAAGCAGCTTGCCCAGGATATTCTGAATGAGTTCTCTACCGATCGCCGTGGTCAACACGACTGTTCGACCAGGGAACTGATTGCCCGATATTGTGCCAATCGGTCGGAAACTGCCGATTGACTCGCCGACAGCCGGTATGGCGGAATCGGGCTTTGGCCGGAGCTACGCCTTGCGGTGTCTCATTGCGATGCGTTTCGGCCAACTCACGATGTTCGACGCGGTCTTGACCTCCCACGAATTTCCCGTGTCGAGCATGGCCGTAATCTCGTCGGTCGAAACAGGCCTGGAGAAAAAATAACCCTGCACTTCGTCGCAGCCCAGCCCCCGCAATGCCAGCCATTGCTCTCGAGTCTCGACGCCCTCCGCCACGACTGTGAGACCCAGGCTTTGCGCCATCGTGATAATGCCGGTGATCAAGCCGCGCGAATCACGTCGCTGGCCAAGGTCGGCCACAAACGTACGGTCGATCTTCACGGCCGTTACCGGTAGATCGCGTAACTGGCTGATTGAAGAATAGCCTGTGCCGAAGTCGTCGATTGACACTTTGACACCCAGTTCACGCAGTCGGCGTAAAGCAGTAATGCCTGCGGATGACCGATCCATCAACACGGATTCGGTGATTTCAAGTTCCAGCCGATGCGGAGCAATACCTTTGTTTCCGATGGTGCGCAGGATTCGGTCGAGGAATAAATCGCCCTGCTTGAGTTCGACCGCAGACACGTTGATCGCCACGTCGATATCGTGATTTGCCGACTCCCACGTCGCGAGCTGATCGCAAGCGGTATCCGCCAGCCACTCGCCGATCGAGTGGATCAGGCCGGCTTCTTCGGCAAGTGGAATAAACTCGTTCGGCATCAGTATCTTGCCGCTGTCGTGAAGTCGAATCAGCGCTTCCGCCGATACGATTTTTCCGGACTTTGCCTCCATTCGCGGCTGATAGTGGATTTCGAATCTGCGGCTTTCCAGCGCTTGGCGCAAGCGGCTTTCCTGTTGCAGGCGCCCCAGTGCCTTGCGGTTGAAATTGGCATCGTAGAACAGCCAGCGATTCTGCGCTCCGGTGCGCTTCGCCTCGCGTCGGGCGGAACTGGCGTTCTTCAGCAGAACCTCTGCTGAATCGCTATCCTGCGGAAACACACTCACACCGAGGCAGGCATTCGGGTAGATCTCGACGCCCTCGATCTCGGCGGGTTTCTTGAGCTCGTTGATGATTCGTTCGACTATCCTCGGTATGGTGTCGTTATCCGGGATATCGGCGAGCGAAATACCGAATTCGTCATTCGATATACGCGATATCGTCACGGTGGCCGACGGTTTGGTGAGCATGGCCACGGTGTCCTCATCGCGCAGTACATGGCTCAGGCGCGTCGCGACGAGTTGCAGCAGGAAATTGCCGCCGTGCTCCCCGACCGCCTCGTTGACTTGGCTGAATTGATCCAGGTCGACCGAAATCACCGTCACCAACTTTTCGTTGCGTTTCGAGCGTGCGATGGCCTGCGTAATTCGATCGAAAAACAGTAGCCGATTGGGCAGTCCCGTCAGGCTGTCCCTGCCGTATTGTTGACGCAGTTCGCGATCGCGGTCTTCGAGACGAAGTTCGAGATCGTGAATTTGGGCGCGCAGGGCGCGGGCTTCTTCGTCGCCTTCGGGAACTGCTGCCACCTGCTCTTTTCCGGCCGTGTCGGGAGCGCTCTCCATCGCGCCTGCTTCCTCGGGAGTTTCCCAGAAGACGACCTTGTTGCGTCCCGTCTGCTTCGCTTTGTACAGCGCCTGATCGGCCTGGTTGACCAGTTCGGCCGGGTCCGGGGTGGTTGGGTTGATCTCCGCTACCCCCAGGCTGGCCGTAAAGCGCAGGCCCGAGGTGAACCTGGCGGAGGAAGATTCGTATATTTCGGAGCGCAAACGCTCAGCGACCGCCAGCGCCTCCTGGCGATTCAGTCCAGGTAAAACGACGCAGAATTCTTCACCGCCGTAGCGTCCCACGATGTCCTCGCCACGCGTCGTGACCTCGAGCACTTCGGCCACAATCTTGATGACTTTGTCGCCCACGGCATGACCGTATCGGTCGTTGACGGACTTAAAGTGGTCAATGTCGGTCATGATGCAGCACAGCGGTTCGTCGTGACGAACGGCATGGGCGAACAGGGCTTCGAAACGTTCGAAAAAGGTGCGGCGGTTGAACGAACCGGTGAGCGGGTCGCGCGTTGCGAGACGCTCGAGTTCGTGATTCTGTTTACGGACTTCTTCTTCCGACGCGGCCAATCGCTTGATGGTTTGCTCGAGCTCGGAATTCTTCTGCTCCATGGCCGATACATCATCGAAGGTCACCAGTGCGCCGCGCGATTTGCCCTTTGCGTCCCGGATGGCGCCGCAATTGACGATGAACGTCACCGGATCCTGTCCCGCCGGATGGTAGTGTACCGGGATGGTGGACTGCTGCAGGCCGTCCCTGAGTGTCAGCAACCAAGGGAGTTCGTCCTGGTCGACGTTCTTTACCCATGAGAACGAAGACGCCGACTTGCCGATGATATCCGCGATGGTAATATCCAGCTTGTCGGCGAACGGCGCGTTGGCCAGGATAATCCGTTCTTTCGAGTCGAGAATGAGAACACCTTCCGTCAACGTATCGAAGGCGGCTTTCACGCGATCCGGAACTACCGACTGAGGGTCCAGAACCGCCAGTGCGCGCCGATGGACATAACGGAACGCAAAAAAGGCGGCGACCGCGAAAAACGGGATCAACGCCAAACCCGACCTGACGAAGCGCTCGCTGAATGTGCTGCCCGACAATGGCGAAAAGCGCAACTCTACCGCTCCCCAGTACTGGTCACGCTTGTAGATGGGGACCTGAACCTGTGTGGTGGTCGATCCCTCGTCCTGTTCCTGGGTCCATTCCCGTTCGTGCGCGCCTACTTGACTGATGAGTCGGCCGTCGGCGCGACGCAGGCCGACAGATAGTAGCTGGTTTTCGCGGCTTACGACTTCTTCCATCGTTGCTTGTACGGTGGCGAAATCGCTGCGTCCGGCAGACACCGATAGTTGTACGGCGAGCGACTCGGCGAAGTGCTTGCGGGCTTGCATGCGTTCGCCGACCGCGTCGGGGATCAGGCCGAAGATGTCTGCAAGCAACAATATGGTTGCCGCGAGCGACGCAAGTCCCAGGCTTAGGCGAGTGGCCGGTGACATGACTTATCTAACCGTCGCGTTTCCGACGCGAAGTAGATTGCGTCCGGCCGTCGAAGTTCGAGTTTTTGCGCCGATAACGCTGACGGTTTCGAAGGCCGCACTTTGCAGCCGGTTAACGCGTCGACCTGGGTATAGGGTATGTCCGTCGTTTTCATGATTGGCGATCCCGGAAAGCCGCGCGGAGGCTCGTTGGCAACAGCCGCGGGACGCGCGCAATGCGGCGCATCGGAAGCGGCCTGAAGCCCGGCGCGCCGCGTATTCGATGTCGTTGTTTGAGCCTTTGTTCACGTGCACTCTTAGGGGGAAACTCCTGCATTTCATCGTTACCAGAAAGGTATCGACGCGGGTGCGAAATTCTTAATCCTGGTCACGCGCGCCGCGCGTACCTGACACCGGTGTAGGCAAGGAGTGCGCGGCGTTTGTCGTCGCGATTTGCGGTGAAATGGGTGCCGCAGCAGAAGTAAAGGTTGTAGTTCGACCCCTACGGAGGCGTTCGAGCGTGATTTTCTCAGGGGACCCAAAGGTGGGCGATCACGTGTGCTGGGGTGACGCGCTGCCCGACAAGCCGGTTCCACTGTACGCAAACCCGGTGCCGCTCAGCGCGAAAATAGGTGGGCGGACGTAAGCATTAACCCGGGACGCGGGGCGTGCGCCTCTGGAGCGCAGGCAGGTTGAGGACGGTTTGCGTCCGAACAGGTTCTTCAACCGTGGTCGGGGTGAGAGGATTCGAACCTCCGACCCCCGCCTCCCGAAGGCGGTGCTCTACCAGGCTGAGCTACACCCCGACGATTGATTCTAACTTTTACGGTTTACGGCGAATCTCGCCAATGCCGCCAATGCACTGCGAAACGCCGACGGTGGCAATTGGTCCAACATGCTGCTGGCCAAATCCGCTTCAGCCCCCGCAAGGCGCGCAGTGTAGTCGATGGCGTCTGTCGATTCAACGGCCGCCATGACCTTTTCAACCTGATCTCGTCCGCCTGTTGCGATGGCCTTTCGAATCAGATCCCTTTGCGTTTCACTGCCGACGGCCATGGCCCGGATCAGCGGCAATGTAGGTTTGCCCTCGGCGAGATCGTCGCCAATGTTTTTACCGATGTCCTTGTCTGAACTGCCATAGTCGAGCGCGTCGTCGACCATTTGAAATGCCATGCCCAGATGGAACCCATAGTCAGCCAGGGCTTGTTCCTGAGCCGGTTGTACACCCGCGATCATGCCGCCAAGCCGGGCCCCGGCTTCGAATAATGTGGCTGTTTTGCGTCGTATGACTTCGCGATACCGATCTTCATCGGTGTCCGGGTCGTTGCAGTTGAGCAACTGCAACACTTCGCCTTCGGCGATCCGATTGGTCGCGTGGGAGAGAACGTCCATCACCCGCATCGATTGCACGTCCACCATCATTTCAAATGATCGTGAATACAGGAAATCACCCACCAGCACGCTGGCTGCGTTACCCCACAGGTTATTCGCGGTGTCGCGACTGCGGCGCTTTTCCGAGTCGTCCACCACGTCGTCGTGCAGTAGTGTTGCAGTGTGTATAAACTCGACGATGGCGGCAAGATCGACGTGCCGAGCACCCTGGTAGCCCATTGCGCGCGCGGCCAGCAGGACGATCATCGGGCGCAGGCGTTTTCCGCCGCTGTTCACGATGTAGTGGCCGACCTGGTTGATCAGTACGACATCCGACTGCAAGCGGTCCAGTATCAAATGGTCGGTAGCTTTTAGGTCATCCGCAATCAGATCGCGAATCGTGGTTAGCTCCATAGTCGCTTATTTTGCCGAGCAAAAAACTGTCGGCATGCTAGGTAAGGGGGGAGCGGGGTGTCAAGCGCCGCGCTCGGATAGCTACGCGTACCACGTGTCGGTTGGGAGCAGGGTTGACCTGGTTGGTACGAGTACGTATTATCTCGCGTCTTTCCGTCGGCTCTTATCGTGCCGGGCGGGATCGTGATTCTGGAGAACGTCCGAATGTATGCGGTAATCAAGACCGGGGGCAAGCAGTACCGTGTGTCCGAAGGCAGTACCCTGAAAGTCGAAAAGATCGACGCTGCCGAAGGCGAGAACGTGGAATTGGACAAGGTGCTGATAATCGCCAATGGCGACGACGTCACGGTCGGTCGACCATACGTGGAAGGTGGTAAAGTGACGGCGACCGTCAAATCGCACGGCCGGGGGCCCAAAGTTCGGATCATAAAATTCCGCCGTCGCAAGCATCACCTGAAGCGCCAAGGGCATCGCCAGTCGTTTACCGAACTGGTCGTGACCGGCATCAACACGGACTAAACACGACGCCTTAGTCAGGAGTTTCGAAGATGGCACACAAAAAAGCAGGCGGCAGCTCCCGTAACGGCCGCGATTCTGAGTCCAAGCGCCTCGGCGTGAAGGTTTTCGGCGGCCAAGCGGTCAAGGCCGGGAACATCATCGTTCGCCAGCGCGGCACCCGGGTGCATGCCGGGGTAAATGTCGGCTGCGGCCGTGACCATACGCTGTTCGCCACAGCTGACGGTGTGCTCAAATTCGAAGTCAAAGGTCCGAAGAACCGCAAGTTCGTCAGCGTCTATCCCGCTTAATCGAAGCGGGCTTTCGATTTACCGGGGCCCCGTCTTTGGACGGGGCCCTTTTCGTATGGGTATAGCTTTCATTGGGATCCGGTCGTTGACCGTCGCAGATGCTTCCTGAACTCTTGTCTTGGATGTTAACCCGTCGGGAAGGCACTCGGCCGCGCGCCGGGCAGGCCCGATTCGGCGTGTGGCTGGTTGGTTGCATATGGCCGTCGCCTGCGCCGTTACGGCGCATTCGGTTCGGGTCCCAGCGGTTCCGCATTACACGTCGTCAGATTGCGCCAAACGGGCTTCCGACGTGAAATTCGTTGACGAAGCGACCATCCAAGTCGACGCTGGAGACGGCGGTAACGGCTGTGTCAGCTTTCGTCGTGAGAAGTATATTCCTAGAGGCGGTCCGGACGGCGGAGATGGCGGCGACGGCGGCAGCGTTTACCTGGTCGGAGATGCCGGGTTGAATACGCTGGTTGATTTTCGGCATGCCCGGACACACCGCGCTGAGCGCGGGCAAAACGGCATGGGTCGCCAGATGACCGGTCGCAAGGGCGAGGATCTGCGCGTACGGGTTCCGGTGGGTACGCGCGTCACCGATTTGGCAACGGGCGAGTGCCTGGGCGAAGTCCTCAATGACGCGCAGGAGCTGTTGGTGGCGCGCGGTGGTCGGCATGGGCTCGGAAACATCCACTTCAAATCCAGTACGAATCGTGCGCCGCGGCAATCGGTTCCGGGCACCCCCGGAGAGCGCCGCGAGCTCCAACTCGAGCTGATCGTCCTGGCCGATGTCGGTCTGCTCGGATTGCCCAATGCCGGTAAATCCAGCCTGATCGCCCGGTTATCGAGCGCACGGCCGAAAATAGCGGACTATGCCTTCACGACCCTGTACCCGAATCTCGGCGTGGTGCGAATCGATACCGAACGCAGTTTTGTGGTTGCCGACATCCCGGGCATTATCGAGGGGGCCGCCGAGGGTGCCGGATTGGGTGTGCAGTTCCTAAAACATCTCGGGCGCACCCGTTTATTGCTCCATCTCGTCGACGTCGCTCCGTTCGATGAGACCCAGGATCCGATCACGGCAGTACGCACCATTGTCGCCGAGCTCGCAAAAGTGGAGGGCGGGTTGATCGACCGCGAGCGATGGCTGGTCCTGACCAAGACCGACTTGCTGGATCAGATGGAGTACGAATCGCGGCGCGACGCGCTGCTCCGTGCTCTGCAATGGGAGGGTCCCGTGTTTGGCGTGTCGTCGGTCTCCGGCGCCGGGTTGAACGAAATGAAGCACGCCCTGATGAAACGTCTCGAGGCGCTCTGGGTGGAAGAAAAATCGTCACAGGTGGTCGATCGCGATGACGAAACCTACGATCCGACACGGTCATGATCACGCGTAGCGATATTCCTCTGACCCGCCGGTGGGTGGTGAAAATCGGCAGCGCCCTGTTGACGGCGGAAGGGCAGGGGCTGGACCGAACTTCGTTGACCCGCTGGGTGGACCAGATGGCCGACTGGGCAGACGCGGGCAACGAGTTGGTGTTGGTGTCGTCCGGTGCGGTTGCGGAAGGCATGAGCCGTATGGGCTGGTCGCAAAGACCGCATACACTTCACCAACTGCAGGCGGCCGCCGCCATCGGGCAGATGGGACTGGTGCGGGCCTGGGAGAGCTGTTTTATGCGACGTGGCCGCCATACGGCGCAGGTGCTGCTGACCCACGATGATTTGGCGGACCGGCGGCGCTATCTCAACGCGCGCAGTACGTTGCGTGCCTTGCTGGATCTCGGCGTCGTACCCGTGGTGAACGAAAACGATGCCGTCGCCAATGAAGAACTGCGCCTGGGTGACAACGACACCTTGGCGGCGTTGGTCGCCAATTTGATCGAAGCGGAACTGTTGGTGCTACTGACCGACCAGGACGGTCTTTTCGACGCGGACCCGCGCCATCGGCCCGACGCGCGGCTGATCGACGAGGCACGGGTGGACGATCGGTCGCTGGACGAAAAGGCTGGTGGCAGTGCGAGCGCGTTGGGTCGCGGCGGAATGGCAACGAAACTGCGCGCGGCGCGGCTGGCGGCCCGGTCGGGTACGGCGACCGTGATCGCGTCGGGACGAGCCGAGCAGCCTCTGGCGCGCATTGCGGCGGGCGCCAAGATCGGTACCTTGTTGATTCCGTCGCAAGAGGTCGAGGCGGCGCGCAAGCGATGGCTGGCGGGGCAGCTACAGGTACGTGGTCGCCTGACACTGGACGAAGGCGCGGTGCGCGTGCTCCGCGAATCCGGTAGGAGTCTCTTGGCGGTGGGTGTCAGGGCGGTGAGCGGTGACTTCAAACGCGGCGAAGTGGTCGCCTGCGTCGATGCGAAGGGTCGGGAGGTCGCCCGCGGCCTGATCAACTACAATGCCGACGAAACGCGCCTCATCATGGGTCAGCCTTCCGGCCAAATCGGTGCAATCCTCGGTTATGTCAGCGACGTGGAGCTGATTCATCGCGATAACCTTGTGCTCGCCTGAGTGAGGGGCCGGTATGCGGGCGACAGGTCAGATTCGCGGCATAGCGCAAAAGATACCCCGGCCGTGTTCCTTACGACCAGGGATTTTGCCGCCGCTTGGTTGGCAACGCTCTTCCATGACGGTGCATCCGTGTTCCGCAGATCCACCATGGATTTGTGTTTGGCGACGGTTATATGTTCGCATTTCCCACGATAAAAATATGTCAGCGATAGTGACCGCGTGTTGTAGGAAACGGCCTACGACAGTAGTAAAAAACCGGCTCTAGGAGCCGGTTTTTCGTGAGGTCATTGTGCGGCGTTTTACCGCGCCGTTACATCGCCTTGATATGCGAGTTCAAGCGACTTTTGTGGCGTGCTGCCTTATTTCTATGAATCAAGCCTTTGCCGGCCATACTGTCCAGCAGGGGGATCGCCTCTTTGTAGGCCGCTCGCGCCTCTTCCTTTTTACCGGCATCGATCGCGTAAACCACCTTTTTGAGCGAGGTGCGCATGGCGTTGCGCTGCGAAGCATTGTTCTGGCGATGCTTTTCAGTCTGTCGGGCGCGCTTGCGAGCTTGAGCGGAATTCGCCACAAAAATCTCCTGATTCGGTTACTACGTATAGATACGAAAGACGCGGAAAGATACTGATAAGTGGCGAACCTGTCAAGTACGACGATGCGACGGGGGCAGCGGTTGAGGCTTCCGCGTCGAGCGAACTGCTTGGGTGGCGATACTGGTCCCGGCCTGGTCCGGCGCCACAGCATTGATACTTAGCCAGCACCCTGTCCAATGCGCGGTTTTAAGATCATAATCGCGGGTTCGTATTTGTCGGAGTATGTCGTCCTGGCGTCCCTGCTCAGATCCCTGTCCACGGTCGGTGGATACACACTGGTATCGCGTGTACTCGGCTTCGCTCGTGATCTGGTGTACGCGCATGTGTTCGGCGCTGATGAGTATACCGACGCCTTTTTCGTGGCTTTCAAAATCCCGAATTTCTTGCGTCGTCTGTTTGCGGAAGGAGCGTTCGCCACCGCGTTCGTTCCGGTGCTCACCGAGTACAAGACCAAACGGGAGTTTGCTGAACTCAAGGAATTCGTCGATCACATGGCGGGGGCGTTGGGTCTGGTACTGTTGGTCGTATCCGTGCTGGGCGTCCTGGGTGCGCCCGTAATCGTATCGGTTTTCGCCTTCGGCTGGGTGCTTGGCGAGGAGCACGTCAAGCTCGCGTTGGCGGCAGATATGCTACGGCTGACCTTCCCCTATCTTCTATTCATTTCACTGACCGCGTTTGCCGGCGGCATTCTCAATACCCATCAGCGATTCGCCGTACCGGCCTTTACACCGGTGCTGTTGAATCTTGCAATGATCGGATGTGCCCTATGGCTGGCGCCGCTCATGGATACGCCCATCGTGGCGCTGGCCTGGGGTGTCTTTATCGCGGGGATCACGCAACTCGCGTTTCAAATACCGTTTTTGAGGCGCCTTCGGCTGCTGCCGGCCTTCAGGCCAAAGTTCAGAGATCCGGGCGTGCAGCGGGTGATGCGGTTGATGTTACCCGCGCTGTTTGCAGTATCCGTCACTCAGATCAATCTGCTGATCGATACGGTGCTGGCTTCGACGCTGCAAACGGGCAGTATTTCCTGGCTCTACTATTCGGACCGGTTGATGGAGTTTCCCCTGGGTATACTCGGAGTTGCTCTGGGTACGGTGATTTTGCCGCATTTGTCGCGCGAAGAGGCCACCGCTGCCCCGCAAGCATTCAGTCGAACCCTCGATTGGGGGTTGCGCACCAGCGTCATCCTGGGGGTACCCGCAGCCGTTGGGCTGGTGGTCCTTGCCGGACCGCTGTTCGCAACCCTGTTTCTTTCCGACGTGTTTCTGCCGAATGACGTATTCCAGGCGCGCCTCAGCCTGATGGCTTATTCATTAGGCCTGCTGGCCTTCATCCTGATAAAAGTGTTGGCACCGGGCTTCTACGCGCGGCAGGATACCAAGACGCCGGTGAAAATCGGCGTCATAGCCATGGTGGCGAATATGCTGCTCAATCTGCTGCTGATCTGGTGGTTGGCGCATGCCGGGCTCGCGCTGGCGACCAGCCTGGCCGCCTATCTCAACGCCGGCTTGCTGCTGGTTGGTTTGCGGCGTAGTGGTGTATATATTCCCGAAGCAGGTTGGTTTCGGCTGTGGCTCAAGGTCGGAGCTGGCTGCGTAGTGATGGGCGCGGTGTTGTGGACCATGTCCCCATCCCTGGACGTCTGGCTGGTGGCTTCGTCCGCGCGGCGCGTCGCATGGTTGGCTGGCACGATCCTCGCGGGTGCATTGAGTTATGCCTCGGTGCTGTTTTTACTCGGTTTCCGTCCGCGTCACTTTTTGGGTCGCCATTGAAGTTCAAGGTGAATTGATGCTGGTTTATTTAGGGTTGTCGGTAGCTGTCGTAGTGTTGGATCAGGTTAGTAAATACTGGATACAAGCCACTTTACTGCCGTACGAGCAGATTACTATTTGGCCGGTGTTCAATCTCACCCTAGTATTCAACCGGGGGGCGGCATTTAGTTTTTTGAGTAACGCCAGCGGTTGGCAGCGGCCCTTTTTCATCGGGTTGGCTGCACTGGTATCCTTGGTGCTCATTGTTTGGCTGACCAGATTGAATCGTCGCGAGCGTTTGCTGGCGACAGGTTTGGCGTTGGTGATTGGTGGTGCTGTTGGCAACTTGATCGATAGGATCTGGTTGGGGCACGTGGTGGATTTTTTGGATTTTCACTGGGGCGACTGGCATTGGCCGGCGTTCAATGTTGCCGATAGTGCCATCACCTTGGGCGTAGCGCTGTTGTTGATCGACGGTTTCTCCGGTCGGCGCTCGCGATCCGAAGTAGGCAACGCCAAAAGCGTATAATCACGATTTGTTGGATGACAACCGAATATGCAGCTTATTCGCGGCTTGCACAATCTGAATACCGGACATCGGGGCTGCGTCGCGACCATCGGTAATTTCGACGGCGTGCATCTGGGTCATCAGGCCGTGTTCGCGGCGTTGCGCGAGCGGGCCGAATCGCATTCGTTACCCGCCGTCGTGATTACCTTCGAGCCGCAGCCATTGGAATTCTTTCGCCCGTCGGAGGCGCCGGCGCGTTTGACGCGATTACGGGAAAAGTTGTGTGCGATCCAGGATTGCCGCATCGATCGCGTAATGCTGCTTGAATTCAACGCGGCCATGGCTCGGATGAGCGCGACCGATTTTATCGATCGCTTGATCGTGCGCGGACTGGGGGTGGAGCACCTGTTGGTCGGCGACGACTTCAAATTCGGCAAAGACCGGACTGGCAGTTATTCGACCCTGCTCAGCGCGGGAAAACAGTTCGGTTTCGGCGTCGAGAATCTCGATACCGTTGCGCACCGCGACGCCCGGATCAGCAGCACGCGAATACGCCGGGCGCTGGCCCGCGGCGAACTGGCGGAAGCGGCGGCCTGCCTCGGGCGTACTTATCGTATTTGCGGGCGTGTGGCGCACGGCGATAAGCGGGGCCGTACTATCGGTTTTCCGACCATGAACGTCGACATGCACCGCCGGGTGAGTCCGTTGCACGGGGTGTTTGCCGTAAAGGTCGGCGGTTTGGAAAAGCGCAGCATGCCGGGGGTCGCGAATATCGGTACCCGGCCCACTGTGATCGGAAGTTCTCGTTATCTCCTGGAAGTCCACCTGTTCGACTTTGCGCGCGAGGTCTACGGCCAGCACGTTGACGTGGAATTTGTCGAGCGCATACGCGACGAGAAAAAATTCGCCTCGTTCGAGCAACTGCGCAAGCAAATCGAGCACGACAGCTCGGTCGCCCGCCACATTTTGCAGGCCGACGCCGTTTCCAGCCAGGCTGTTTGAATTCTATATAACCGTTCCACTAAACAAGGCGATACCGCCCGTGAGCAATTATAAGGACACCCTCAACCTGCCCTTCACCAAGTTTGCGATGAGGGCCAATCTCTCCCAACGGGAACCTGAAATGCTGCAGCAGTGGCAGCAGGGTGGGTTGTATAAAAAAATTCGCGCCGCCTGCGCCGGTCGGCCGAAATTCGTGCTGCATGACGGCCCTCCCTACGCCAATGGCGAAATTCACATCGGGCATGCGGTCAACAAGTTGATCAAAGACATCATCGTCAAGAGCCGGACGCTGGATGGATTCGATGCGCCCTATGTGCCGGGCTGGGACTGTCATGGATTGCCAATCGAGTTACAGGTGGAGAAAAAGGTAGGCAAGCCCGGGCACAAGGTTTCGGCCAACGAATTTCGCAAGGCGTGTCGTGAATACGCGATGCAGCAGGTTGAAAAGCAGAAAGCGGATTTTATCCGGCTCGGCGTCTTCGGCGACTGGGAAAACCCGTACCTCACCATGAACTTTCGCCAGGAAGCGGACATCATTCGTTCGTTGGGACGCATCGTCGCCAACGGGCATGTTCACAAAGGCTACAAGCCGGTGCACTGGTGTACCGACTGCGGTTCCGCTTTGGCCGAAGCCGAAGTCGAATATAAAGACAAGGAATCGCATGCGATCGACGTTCGCTTCGGTGTCGTTGACGAGGCGGCGTTTCTGGAGCTGGTTCATTTTGAAAACTCGGATGCGGGCAACGGCGACATTTCCGTGATCATCTGGACTACGACGCCTTGGACGCTGCCCGCCAATCAGGCGGTCGCGCTCAATCCCGATTTGGAATACGCGCTGATTCAGACTCGGTTGAATGGCGAACATGAACGTTTTTTGCTGGCGACCGGTCTGCTCGCTGAGACCCTGCGACGCTGGGGCGTCGAAGACTATCGCATCGTGGGTCACCTCAAGGGCCATGTGTTGGAGGGTATGAAGCTGCGCCATCCTTTTTACGCGCGTGAAGTGCCGATTATCCTGGGCGAGCACGTGACACTCGAAGCCGGAACGGGTGCGGTACATACGGCGCCGGGACACGGGCTGGATGACTACATCATCGGCCAGCGTTACGACTTGCCGGTGGACAACCCGGTGGGCGGTAACGGGTGTTTTGTTGCAGGTACAGAACTGTTTGCTGGCGAGCACGTGTTCAATGCCAACACCCAAGTGATCGACGTACTCAAGCAGCGCGGCCAGCTGGTACGCGAAGCGTGTTTTACCCATAGCTACCCCTGCTGCTGGCGGCACAAGACCCCGATTATCTTTCGCGCGACACCGCAGTGGTTTGTCAGCATGGAGCAGAAGGGCTTGCGCGATGCGGCGTTGCGTGAAATCGAGCAGGTTACCTTTACCCCGGATTGGGGCAAAGCACGGATTCAGGGCATGGTCGAGGGGCGGCCCGACTGGTGTATCTCGCGCCAACGCACCTGGGGCGTGCCGATTGCCCTGTTCATCCATAAACAAAGCGGCGAGTTGCATCCGGATACCGCGCGTTTGGTCGAGGAGGTTGCACAACGCGTCGAGACCGGAGGCATCGAAGCCTGGTTCCAACTCGAAGTAGAAGACGTGTTAGGCGCCGAGGCACAGCACTACGAGAAGGTGGCTGATACGCTCGATGTCTGGTTTGACTCGGGCGTGACCCACGCGTGTGTGCTGGACCGGCGAGCGGAACTGGCGCGCCCGGCTGACTTGTACCTGGAAGGCTCCGACCAGCACCGCGGCTGGTTTCAATCGTCACTCCTCAGTTCAGTGGCTATGTTTGACGCAGCACCTTACCGGGAGGTCTTAACCCACGGATTCACCGTCGATGCGCAAGGCCATAAAATGTCCAAATCGCTGGGCAACGTGGTGAGTCCGCAAAGCGTGATGAAAACGTTGGGTGCCGATATCATTCGTCTGTGGGTGACCGCCACCGACTACAGCGGTGAAATGTCGGTCTCCGACGAAATCCTGAAGCGCACCTCCGACGCTTACCGCCGGATTCGCAATACATCGCGCTTTCTGTTGGCCAATCTCAATGGCTTCGATCCTGGCACCGATGCTGTTGCACCGCAGGCAATGATCCGGCTCGACCGATGGGCCGTCGATCGGGCGCTGCAGCTGCAGGAGGAGATCATCCACGCCTATCGAGATTATCAGTTTCATTTGATCTATCAAAAGATCCACAATTTTTGCGTCGTGGATATGGGTGGTTTTTATCTGGACATCATCAAGGATCGCCAGTACACGACTCGGGTGGACAGCCTGCCGCGGCGCTCCTGCCAAACCGCGATGCACCATATAATTCAGGCCATGGTGCGGTGGTTGGCGCCGGTGCTGAGTTTTACCGCGGAAGAGATCTGGCAGCAGTTACCGGGTGAGCGCGGTGAGACCGTGTTTACCGAAACCTGGTACCAAGGCCTGTTGCCGCTCGACTTGGGTGAGAAGCTCAATCGTCCGTTCTGGCAGACGCTGCTGCGCGTGAAGCAGGCGGTGGCACCGCATCTGGAGGCGGCCAGAAAGGACGGACGGATCGGTTCCGCGTTGGATGCCGAGCTGGACCTGTATTGTGCGGAGAATTTGCGGGAAACACTCGAATTGTTGGGCGACGAACTGCGGTTTGCGACCATCACCTCCTACGCCCGACTGCATCTCTTGTCCGAACAGCCGGACGACGCTATTGCGACCGAACTCGACGGCTTGGCGGTGTTGGTGAAAAGCAGCGTCTACGACAAATGCCCGCGTTGCTGGCACCACCGCGAGGATGTAGGTTCCGTCCCAGACCATCCCGAGCTTTGCGGTCGATGCGCGATTAACGTCGATGGCGAGGGTGAAACCCGAACCTATATTTAGCTTGTTGCGGCGGATGGTGCGTAAAACGCGCGGCCTTGTTCAGCGGGAGCGCGAAACGCTTGGTTGAATTTATTCAATGCGTGAAGATTTTTTCTCTCAGCCGGAGAGCGAGATGACCCGGTTGTCGTCCCGACAACCGGGGTAATGCCACGGGGCGCCTGGATCTTCCTGATTTCCTTGTTAACGCGTCCTTTCGTCATTCCCGTCCTTGAAGAAGGCCCTGTTCATGTGACGTGGACAATATACCCTTGGCGCGCAACGCGCGTCTGTCGCGTAATCCCGAAATATACGTAGGATTCGTCCGAGGATTTGAAGTGGTCGCAGGTGCAAGGGGTTTCGTTCCCCAAATCATTGCATAAAGGGAATGCGCTTGAATGGATATCGAGATCATTCACCATGGTGCGCGCGACGGCGTGACCGGGTCTTGCCATGAGCTGAGAATCGACTCGTCCATCGGCATCCTGATCGATTGTGGATTGTTTCAGGGCGCGGAGACCTCGCCTGGTGGCGCGAGCAGCGATCGATTGGAGATCGATTTTCCTTCCGGGTTTATCGAAGCATTGGTTTACACCCATGTGCATATCGATCACGTCGGCAGGGTGACTTATTTGCTGGCAGCGGGTTTTGACGGTCCGATCTATTGTTCGGAACCGTCGGTGTTGCTCCTGTTGTTGGTGCTTGAAGATTCGCTGCGGGTCGGTGTCACCAGGGACCGGGACTTGATCGCCAGGGTCATCGATCGTCTCCGCAAGCAATCGGTACGCTTGCCGTACAAACATTGGCGAAACCTGTCGCTTGATGGGGATGCGACTCTGGCGATTCGTCTGCAGCGCGCCGTGCAGCATGCACTGGAGGGCGGCGATACGGTATTGATTCCTGCTTTTCAGCATTGGCCGCACCCAAGAATTGTTGAACGAGTTGGAGCAGACGATACATCGCAACCGCGGTCAGACAGTAGGCAAACACGCTTGGGACGAGTTGGAAATCGTGCTCGATTCACCGTTGGCCGCGCGCTTTACCGAGGCCTGTCGCGAACTCCGTCCGTATTGGGAAGCCGAGTCGAGACGACGCCTTGCAGCGGGCCTGCACCCCCTGAGCTTCGAGAAGTTGACCACCATCGGCGATGACGAAGAACGCTTGCAAACGGTGGACTATCTCGCTCGAACCGGGCGTCCCGCCGTTGTCATCGCGGCGGGCGGTATGTGCGCGGGAGGAAGGGTCGTCAACTATCTCAAGGCGATGCTCGAAGAGCCGAGGCACGATGTTCTGTTTGTCGGTTATCAGGCCAGGGATACCCCGGGGCGCGACATCCAGCGCTACGGACTGCGGGGTGGATACCCCGATATCGACAACCCGCGTTACATTATACGCGCCCGCGTGCAAACGATCAGCGGGTATTCCGCACACGCGGATCAGGCGGACCTGCTACGGTTCGTCATGCGGATGCGCAGGCCGCCGGATTGGCGCGCTTGTGGACCGGCCCGAAGGGAGCCCCGCTACCGGGCCAATACAGCGTTGCACTTCTTGAAATGGGCCTGCCATTCCCTGCGAAGTGCGCCTTGGCTTGGCCCGGTAGCGGGGCTCTGAGAGTCAACGAACTCACCAAGCAGCCCACTAGCGCTCCACCGTGTCGGCTTGGCCGCATACTTGCCGCAATGCCGCCAATATGCGTGGGGTAGGCCGATCCCAGGCCGTGGGTACGCGTATGACTCGCGGCGCGATCTGTCTGCCAACCTCGGTCAGTTCGGAGGCGAGGACCAGATCGGGATGCCTGGCCAATACCGCCTCCTCGGTGGGAGAGAAGACGCTGCGGTCGACGTCGGCGAAGACGTTGACAAAGCCGATCCGGGTCAACGCGTCATTGGCCCAGTGCCGCCCGCCATAGGTTAGCGCCGGTCGATCCCAGAGCTGATAGTAGGTCCGTCGCACAGGTGCGTCGGTGCGGCAAACCCGCGCCAGCCCGAGTTCCAGTAGCTCTGCCGCGCGCTGGGCTTGCGATGTGGTACCCGCCAATACGCCGAGCTTGCGCAGGCTTTCCGGAATCTGATTCAGCGACTGTGGTTCGCTGCGGAAGACGGGTATCCCGCGGCGGTCGAGCCACGCGAGATCGAATAGGCGACTTCCGCTATGCCAAGCGACGACCAAGTCAGGTTGCAGCTGCAGCAGGCGCTCGCGGTCGACGCCGCCCGAGCCGCCGATGCGGGGCAGGGCGGCGGCTTCGGCGGGATAGTCGCTGTAAGACGCGACGGCAATCAGTTTGTCGCCCGCCCCGGCGGCAAAGACGAGTTCGGTTGCATGCGGCGACAGGGTGACGATTCGTGCAGCGGGGTGGTTGAGTGTCACTCGGCGCCCGGTATCGTCGGCAACGGACAACATGGCGCCGTTGGCGGCCGCCGCTATTGCAAGGCATACGATTCCCAGGCATCGGTTGGACCAGGTAGGGGTCAAGCTCATAGCTTTCTAGGAAAATGCAGCGATGCGGCGGCGGGCCGATGCATTTTCAGGCAGGACCGAGATCACAGCTGTGCTTTGCCATGAAAGATGAGCGATAGCGGCCGCTCCGCGGTCTGTCTTAACCGGGTGATCGCGGCGTTATCTACGTGAGTTCGATAGATCGCGGTCAGCGGTGCGTTCAGAGCGTGGGCGATGGTTGCGCGAATGACCCCGGCGTGGGTGACCAACAGCACATGCGCGCCGGTATGTCGGCTCAGGACGTCGTTAAGCGCAGCCGAGACGCGCGCCTGAAAACGATCGAGCGGTTCGGCATCGTGTGGCCGGGCGTTGATCGGGTCATGGTAGAAATTGCTGAGCGCCATCGGATCCACCGCTTTGATCTGGTCGGCATTTTTGCCTTCCCAGTGCCCGAAGCCCACTTCTTTCAGGCGCTCGTCGACCTCTATTTCGATGGCGAGCTGTGTGCCCAGTTCCTGCGCGAATTCATAACAACGCAGCAGCGGTGAACTCACGATGGCGCG
Organism: uncultured Chromatiales bacterium; assembly: GCA_965368585.1. Lineage (GTDB taxonomy): Bacteria > Pseudomonadota > Gammaproteobacteria > Chromatiales > Chromatiaceae > JARRQB01. Next base: position 35,781 of record CBDUNM010000022.1, read on the forward strand.
CCAGGGCCGGACTTTCTCGGTGGCTGTCCGCATTTGCCGCCAACCGGTCTCGCTCAGGGGGTGATCCACCCAGCCGCGGTACATACGGCCGCCTTGCGGTTGGCCATGACGGATCAAATCAATCGTAGTGACGCTCACGTTCTCTCAAACTTTGCTCAAATCGCCGCGCAATCGCTGCCAGTCGAAGAATGGACCCGGATCGGTCTTGCGACCTGGCGCAATATCACTGTGTCCAACTATCCGCTCGGACGTGATCGCAGGATAGGTCAGCATGATCTGTTTCGCCAGTTTGGCCAGCTGCAAATACTGCGCATGGGTAAACGGCGTATCGTCAGAACCTTCCAGTTCGATACCGATCGAAAAATCGTTGCATGCCTCGCGTCCGTCGAAACACGAAGTACCCGCATGCCAGGCACGGTTGCTCATGGGAACGAACTGCAACAGTTCGCCGTCGCGACGGATTAGAAAATGGCTCGACACGCACAGCCCGGCGATGGACGCGAAGTAGGGGTGTACCGCCGTGTCGAGATCGTTCAAAAACAAGTCCTGAATCCATGGACCACCGAAATTACCGGGCGGCAAGCTGATGTTGTGTATGACCAACAGGTCAACGGTTGCCTGATCAGGCCGCGTATCCTGATTGGGAGAAATGCATCGCTTGGCCTCCGCGATCCAATCGGTTCCTGGTTCGTGCAAGGCGGTTTTGGTTTCGAACGGGCGTTTGTCTGTGGACATGTCGAATTTGTGACTCAGAGTACCAGTACTGATTCTGCCGCGCGATCGAACTGGCTGGAAGGCAACGCGCGAACGCTTTTCGTGAGCGTAGCAGGAATTGCGGGCACGTACGCGAGGGCGTTTGTTCTGCCTGCGTAATCCGGTTCCCAAACCCTCCCAATTCAGTGTGATCTCAATCACGCGGTGCCGTACGTGGGGTGAAGCATTTGTCGGCGGAGCCGTTAAAAAGGATGCAGTCACGGAAGCTTTTGCTCGGTAAATCCTACCGTTAGGGCGTGGGATGCGCATGAAATGCAGGATGCAGATCGATGGCCCTTCCATGAGGTGTGGTTCATGGCACGCGATAATGTAGTTTCATTCGAACAGACCTCTGTTCCGGTGCGTAAAAGAATGATGATGGGTAAGACGCGAGAGCTGGTTGCAAGCTGTCGTAAGGTTGTTGCTGAGACACTGCCTCGCTTACAACAGGATCTGTTCGAAAATTTGGACGACGACCTTTATGAACTCGCCGACAAATCGACCAGTGATGCACTGCAAACGCGCTATTTCGAGGCAATGCGCGAACTGCGCAAACTGCGCAAAGGCATTGAACAGTCTTTCTTGAATCGAGCACTGGGCGAGTATGACGACTTCTGGCACCACTTGGACAGTCGACGGCCCGCCGCAACGTCGTTGGCGGACGATTCCGAGCTTTCGCTGGTCGACAATGTCGAACTCGAGGAAGATCTGGCCGTCACCAACATCGTTTCCAAGGCCGAAAATCTCTATCATCGCGAACTGTATGCGCTGGATCAGCGTCTGGCGATGTTGGCCGAGCGTGATGAGGTCAAGGACTTCGAGAATCCGCTGGGTCCAGCTGCCCTGACCAACAGCTTTCGCCACGCCCTGGCCCGTTGGAACGGGGACGTCTCGGTCAAGCTGGTGATCTACAAGCTCTTCGAACGCCACGTCATGCAATTCGTCGGCGGTCTGTACGACGAAGTCAACGATATACTGATCACGGCGGATATTCTGCCCAAGATCGTTCAGCGGGTGCGGCGCAATCCGGTGGCGCCATCCGTACAACGTTCCAGGGATCCCGCTCAGGAGCATGTTGACAAGGCGGAACCTGCGGATGACGGCCCACAGGGCGGTCAGCAGGAGTTGATGAGTATGCTTGGGCAGTTGCTGGCGGCGCGACGGACGGGCCATGGCAACGTCGCTCCGGCCCACTTGCCGGTAGTGCCCGCCACCGAAGTGATTGGCGCATTGTCTGAGCTGCAACACAGCATCGATGGCGCGGTACCCGCGAATCTCGGCGAAGCACAAGCCAACCAGGTGCAGATGCAAACGGCCCTGGTGCAACATCTGGGTATGGGCAATGGCGATACCGCTGACCGACGTTTCGCTCAGCCTGAGCAGGACGTCATAGACGTCATATCCATGCTGTTCGAATACATCCTCGATGACCGTAATCTACCCGATCCGATGAAGGCGCTGTTGAGCCGGCTGCAGATTCCGATGCTCAAGGTGGCAATTCTGGATCGTGGATTCTTTGCCTCGAAAGGTCACCCGGCGCGCCGCCTGCTCAACACCCTCGCACGCGCGTCCGTCGGCTGGGCGGACGAAGGGGACCGGTCAACCAACAGCCTCTACGGTCAGGTGGCGGCCGCCGTCGGCCGGGTATTGTCCGAGTTCTCAGACAACATCGAACTTTTTACGGAGCTGGATAATGAGTTTTGCAGCTTCCTTGAGCGTGAATCGCGCGGCGCGGAAGTCGCCGAAGAACGCGTCACCCAGGTCAACCAGGGGCAGGAGCATCTGAAACTCGCGCGGCATCGAGTACGCACCGAATTGAATCAGCGCTTGGCCGCGGCGGAAGTCGTGCCTGAGGCCGTACGCGAGCTGCTTGCCGATGGCTGGAAAGACGTGATGCTTCTCGCCCTGCTCCGGGAAGGCGAACGAAGTGACGCCTGGATCCGCAGCCTCGATATCGTCGATCGCTTGATCTGGAGCGTGCAACCGAAAGCGCTCAATGAAGAACGGCAGGAGATGCTGCGAAATATCCCGGACCTGTTGCGTGCTTTACGCGAGGGGTTCGAGAATATTTCAATCGATCAATACCGTTCAGCGCAGTTGTTCAAGGAGCTGCAGGCCTGCCACATCGCGGCCCTGCGTGGGAAGTCGGTACCGTCCGCCGATGCACCGACGCTTGAGCCGGAGGCCGAAGTCGTTGTGGATGGGCAGGCCGATCAGGGTGATAGTGACAATCCTGCCGATCCATACGAAAAGCAGGCCAACGCCTTCAGTGTCGGGCAATGGCTGGAGTGGCAAGAAGGTAACTCGGTACTGCGCGGAAAACTATCCTGGAAAAGTGCGGTCACGGGGACTTATGTATTCGTTAATCGCAAGGGCACCAAGCTCAAGGACATGAAACCTGCCGTGATTGCCGATCTGCTTCGCAACGGCCGGGCCACGGTGATCGAAAGCGCCAACAAACCCATCATGGATCGCGCACTGGATGCAATGCTGGATGCATTGCGTCAGGCCGGCGACGTCGAGGTGGAGACCGAGGCGCTGCCCGCTTAGGCGAACACACCGCTCAGACGTTAGAATAGCGGCGCCGATCGGGATGTTGGTTAAGACATCCGGTCGGTGCCGATTCTTTATTCTGACGGAGGATGAACAATGAGCGAAAAGATGACCGATAGCGGCCTGAAATACGAAGACCTGCTGATCGGCGACGGTGTGCAGGCCGAGGCGGGCCAGACCGTTTCGGTACACTACACGGGGTGGTTGACCGATGGCACGAAATTCGATTCCAGCGTCGATCGCAATCAGCCGTTCGAATTTCCGTTGGGCAAGCAGCGTGTTATACGAGGCTGGGACGAAGGCGTCGCGGGGATGAAGGTCGGCGGCAGGCGCAAGCTGACCATCCCCGCTCACCTAGGCTATGGTGCGGCGGGCGCCGGCGGTGTTATCCCGCCCAACGCCACGCTGGTCTTCGAAGTCGAGCTGCTCGGGATCGGCTGAATGCGGCTCGCCGACAAGTACATTACATCGCAAGTGACGGTGGCCTTGGCCGAGGATATCGGCGATGGCGACCTTACCGCAGCCCTGATCGCCGCGCATTCCATGGGACAGGCGCATGTCGTATGCCGCGAACACGCCGTGTTGTGTGGAACCGCTTGGTTCGCCGAGGTGTTTCGCCAGCTGGACAAGGGTATTAGCATCGACTGGCAACGACGCGACGGCGAGGTTCTGCGCGCCGACGACATCATTTGCCGGCTCAACGGTCCCGCGCGCACCCTGTTGACCGGTGAGCGTACCGCTCTGAATTTCATACAAACGCTGTCCGGTACCGCGACGTTGGCCGCGCGCTATGCCGAGAGCGTCAGGGGCACCGGTACGCGCATCCTCGACACCCGCAAGACGATTCCGGGCCTGCGGCTCGCCCAGAAGTACGCGGTCAAGACAGGCGGTGCACACAACCACAGGGTGGGTTTGTACGACGCTATTCTGATCAAGGAAAACCACATCCGCGCAGCGGGTTCGGTCGCCGCGGCCTTGGCACAGGCTGCGGGTCAGGATGTGGAGGTCGAGATCGAAGTAGAAAATCTGGCACAGCTGGACGAAGCGCTGGCAGCGGGTGCGAAACGCGTATTGCTGGATAACTTTGGTGTGGCGGAACTACGTGAGGCGGTGCGGAGGAACCGCCGACGGGCGCGATTGGAAGCGTCGGGCAGTGTGAATTTGGATACGGTGCAGGGAATTGCGGAAACCGGCGTCGACGACATATCGGTAGGCGGTTTGACCAAGGACGTGCGGGCAATCGATTTTTCGATGCGCTTCGACTGACCTCACGCCTTGACGTCCAACAGGCTGCCCAGCATCTGATCAGCGGCCTTGAGCACCTTTACGCTCGCGGCGGTTCGCTGTTCGTGCTGCCGCAGCGACACCAGCGATCGGGTCAGGTCAGTCACCGCGTTCGCGCGTCCGGCCGGTTGCGTGGCGATACGCTGCGCGGTCTGGCGCGCATTGTCAAAGCCGCGCTGAATGCTTTGCATCGCGGGCCCGGCGACTTTGGATATCATGGTGAGTTCCCGGTATTCAACCTCTCGATATCGGTTTCGGCCAACATGGCGTTGGACTGAGCGCAATGCAGGCGAAGTGTGCGACAAGCGACACTGTTCGAGAGTGAAATTCCGGTTACAGACCTAATTTTACCCGGCTGGGTACGTACTTTGCCGATTCACTGAAGGGCGAATTGGAGGCGGCGCACTACGGCGGTGCTCGTCTTGCCGCCACCCGGCCCGGTTGCAGGGCTGACCCGCTGGGCGGGGCAGCACCGGCCGCGTTCCCGAGAACAGATACCGCGAGGAGCTCTCCCCGGTGACGGAGCGTCGCGCACCACCCCCACGCGCGGCCGGCTCCATGAATGCGGCTGGTGCGCGCGGCCGTTTCCCGTTGTTATTCGTGTTGGACGACTGCCCCCTTGCAATATCGGAACGCACGCGCGCTACCAGTTTGCGTAGGCACTTGCTTCGAGCTCGCTGATCCGCAAGACGGGTTCGGCGGCGGGTACATCGGCGGCGCCGCGCAGGCCGATATCGAACCATTCGTCCCGTTGTCGAATACCACGCCGCTGCGCGCGCCGCTCTGAAAGTGGCCCTGCACTACCTCACGTAGCCAGTAAGCTTCCAGGCATGCGCGGCCGAGCAGTCAATCGAGTGGTTCCAGCGCAGGGCGAAAGCTCGTGCGAAATGGGTATCGGGTATGTCTTCCAGCAGTTGTGAAAGCAACTCATGGACAGTGCATGAGGCACCGGAAGCTTGATATGAGGTCATGATCAGGTGTCCGGTCTCGTCAGTACGGTGTGTTCAAGCCCGGCGGGCGCGGGAATGACACGGTGGTTCCGAAAGAATCGCGAAGATAGCAGCGTGGTTTCGATACTGAACGAAAAGGAGCCCACAGGCCCCTTCGATCGATACACTTTTGGCGCGCGCTACACGCAACCGGTCGGCTTTGGTAGTGCTCCCCATTTGCAGATCAGCTTCATCGGGCCCTTCTTGAAGACGCCGTACAGGTGCTTGCTGTCGGTGCCGACTTTTTTCGCGAACTTCCTGATCGGCGGTACCACGCCGTCTTCACCGTACATCTCGCGGGCTTCGCGAATGTACGTCATGATCTCGTCGGTCATTTCGAAACCGTCGCTTTCGGCCAGTTGAGCCGCTATCTGTTCAGACCAATCATCGCGGTTGACGAGGAATCCTTCCCCGTCGACCTGCAGTTGTGTATTCATCGTCAACTCCGGTTCAGTAGTTCGTGTATCGTTAAAACTGAGTAAAAAACTCAGGAATTGTTCCCATTGTGCAAATCCGGCGCCTGCTTAACCACCCATGCCTATTGGGGTATTTGTTGCCGTCACCCCAGTTCAGGGGTCTCTGCGGTGACGATAAAGACGACGCGCTCGGCGATGTTGCCGATGCGATCGCCAATTCTTTCCAGGTGATAAGCGATCCACAACAGATGCGTGGCGTGCATGGTGGGGTCGGGTTGGGTCATGAGTTGCATCATGAGGCTGGAGGCGGCCTCTTCGTCGAGTTCGTCGATCACGCGGTCTTCTTCTGCCGCCGCTCGGGCGAGCGCGTCGTCACGGTTTTCGTAGGCTTCCATTACGCGGGTCAGCATATTGACGCAGATGTCCCCCATGCTGGAGATCCGGTCCATGGGACCGGAAAAGTCATCGGAGTCCATACCGAGGACGATCTTGGCGATATCCTTGGCATGATCGGCGATACGTTCCAACTCGGCTGCCACCTGCATTCCGCCGACGGTCTCGCGTAGCTCGCTGGCTGCATGTCGTTGCTGGGCGAGTGTCTCCAGACATTCGCTTTCGATGACCCGTAGCAGGGTGTTGATATGAGCATCGTTTTCGACGACCTGCTCGGCGAGATCGACGTTTTGGCTCATGAGGCTGTCCATGGACTGCTCCAGCGCGCCGCCAGCCAGACGGGCCATTTTGGAGATATTCGCTTGCATTTGACGCCCTTCGTGGTTGGGTGCGCGGCGTGGTTCGGTCATCGCTGATTTGACTCCGGTGTGGCGGTTGAATGAGTAGCGGCCTGGCCGCGAGATACCTGTCTGGTTTTCAGTTGCAAGTCAGTCGGTTGCGGACTGGGCCATGTCGACGAGCACGGTTCGCGCCGCACCGGTCGAGTCGATCGTCCGCGACAGCGGAATTCGGTACAGTCGGTCATCCCGGCGCAGATCCATGCCTTCGGCGTCAATTCCAACCATCAAGACGGCCGCCTCCGACGCGTTTTCGTTCCCCGCGCGGCGCCAGTAGTGCAGTACGGCATCGGCGTGGTCGCCGTTCATGTGAGCGACGATACCCGCTTCCTCGTCGGCGGTCAGCGGATTGGCGCGAACAATGCGGTCGGTGCCGAACCAGCTTGCTGTCGCAAATCCACCGTTCCAATGAAAGCGGCGCGGTACGAACCGATAGAACTTGAACCCGAGCTCGTCGTGGTACATGCGCGATTGCGGAAAATAGCGGAAATAGCGTTCCGCATCCTGCGCGCCGTCCACCTTGTCAACATCGCCGATGGCACTCAGTCGTCCGAGCTGTTGAATATCGCCGGTTCCGGTTTCCGCAACAGTCAAGCCGCATTGCGCGTTCGCTTCGAGGTTCTTCGTATGCTGTGACAGGTGGCTCAATAGCATCAATGGCATCCCCGAGTTGTTCAACACATACGGGACCACCGATCCAAACGGGTACCCTGGGTGTTCCAGCGAGTGGGTCGATATCACGCCCTGGCAACGACTGGCGAGCAGCCAACGAACGGATTGGGTCTGTTCTTCCCGGTGTTGCATAGGCGAGAGTTTAACGTCCAAGCGCCGCGCTTGCAGAGAGCATATTCGCCGGTGCTTGAGTTCGGTCAGGCAAATTCGGTGCGAACGGTTGGGTTGCCGGCGGTTTTTTTTGGTTGGCCAGGGATGTCGCGGATATTGCTCTTGGTGCGTGCTCCGAGCCATCAAATAAGGCCCTGCGGGCGCGTTTGTGCCGCCGCTGAGATGCGCAACACTGGCGACATCGTTTCGGCGGCGGCTCGAATCTTCCGGCAGGTTTTAACGCGAATTTAATCGACAGGCGGGTTGCACTTGACGGGGTTCGGCAATGGGAGGGCGCTGCCTACCGGCAGTTCGGCTGTTGCACTTCGGCGGCGGCTTCTTCCCGGGTGAAGAACTCTCCGTTGCGATAGAAGCCGGACACGATCCCGCTTTTCAGGCTGGCGGCCCTGCCCGTTTCGTCGTGCGTGGCAATCCACTCGTCTGGCAGTCCTTCGAGGGTGTGGACTGTGGCGATGCTCCCATCTGCCGTCTTCGAAAGTACTACCCGCCCGGAATCCCCATCACGATAGGCCGGCACGAAACCGGCGTCGCGATTGTTTTCGCTGACGCCGCCGGACCTCGCAAATCGGCGGTTTTCGTCGGCCAGTTCGGCATCAGACAAACAAATATCCATCGCGTCTCTATCCAGCGTTTTGGTGTTCGTGACGCGAACACGCTCGCGCCGTTCTTCTGACATGCAGATCGAGTGCCATGTTTGGTAACATCATAAAAACACGATAATTAATCTGATCGTAGATTGGGAGGGTCCGGACCCTGGTGTCGGGATGTAAAACAGACTGACGCAAACTGCCGTTTGAAACGGTACAGGTCGACGGTTGGCGCCGGACAATTCTCGGGCAAACAGTATTCGCCAGACGTCTACGTCTGCACAACCGGTTGGTAACAAAGCAGTCGAGCGACCAGGACCTACCAACGGGCTGCTGCCTGCAGAACGGTCCCGGTTGGCCGCGATTTCAGGCCTTTTTCGACCCGCCTTGGCACAGGGGCGAACCCGGCGCCTGACCGCCCTTTGCGAACCACTCTTCAGGCGTCATCGTATGCAACGCCAACGCGTGTATCTGCTGGCTGATCTCATCAGCCAGCAGCTGGTTGACCGCCCGATGGCGCTTAATGAGCGACTGGCCCGCAAACTGCTCGGTCACCAATACCACCTTGAAATGCGATTCGGCACCCTCGGGAACGTTGTGCATATGGCTCTCGTTCACGACTTCCAGGTGCAGGGGGGCGAAATCGGTTTTCAGTTTGTCTTCAATGTGCTCGCGCACAGTCATTGCCAGACCTCCAGGCACTACACGCCGCACGCGTGCCGTGCAGATTGTTGGGACGATTCCGACGCGAATCAACCCGGTTGCACTTGGGGTTCTGCGAGATCAGCGGTCCTGGTGAGATTTGCCGATGAACATGGTAACAAAAAAACGCGGCTGTACCGATGATCTAGGTAATTACGAGGAATGCAAGTATGCCGGTCCAGTGACTGAATTATTCAGACCGAAGTTCTATGGCGCCGGCCTCCGCCCGATGTAGTGAACGTAGTCTCTACGACGACGAATACCGTTGCATTGATGCTTCTCAACGCTCAATCGGTGCCATCTCAAGCCTTTAGCCCATGCCTTCCCAGAATGCGGAATCCTCCGCCAGAAACTGGTCGTGCGGGACGTAGTGAGAACCGTCACAGGAGAAATTAAGGCCGACGATGCCGTTGAAGATGTTGAACGACCCCGCCCGCAGATAGATCGTGTCATCGGCGAACCGCAGGTGTTTGAAGGTATCCAGAATACGGCGTATCTGGTTTACGGGCACCACGGCATCGTCCGGATACGGTCGGTGCGGATAGGCCAGGCAGACATCCGGGTCGACCAGTTCATCGTATTCCAGGATCTGATAGCGAAACGGATCGTCGATCAGCCACACGGTTGCTCGACTGCTGGAGAAATGGACCTTCAGGTGAAAGACGCCATTTTCGGTCACCAGTTCCTCCACGACGGGCAATATCAGTTCGAGGTGCTCGTCAAGGCGGCTCTGGATGCGACACTGCTGGAATACCTGGCCGCGAATTGCCGGGTCTCCCTTGATCTGCCGCCAGCGGCTGGGTTCGGCGTAAAGATCCTTAGTAATCGGCAGCGTCCTCAGGTCGAAGTCCGCACCCAGGAAGCCGATATGCGCATGATCGCGATAGACGCGCTGTACGGCGGTCACCGACGGTCGATTGACGCGCAGGCTGATATAGGCCTCCGAAAGCGTCATGTGGCGATCCGCTGAAAGAGCCTTCATATACGGGCGCTCGGACCGATCGCGCCCGAAATCTTTCTCGATCAGGCGCTCGAGGGTAATATTGGCACTGATTTGCCGCGCGTCGCGGTCGAGAGCGTACAGGAAGGTGCAGTAGGGCACTTCCGGAAACACCGCCAGCAGTTCCCGCTCCAGCGCGCGCCGGTCGTTCCAGTAGTGCGCGCAGCGTTCGGCGGCTCGCTGCATGGGATCGATCAGCATATTGTGCAGGGTCGCCCGTTGTCTGAGGATGCGCCTTTGTAGCGGTGAGTTGATCGCTGCCTGGGTCTTATTCAAGAGAGGTGTCTCGTAACCATTGACCGACGACGCGGCATTTGTCCGCTCAGCGGATCGAACGCCGCGGGGTTGATACGTGCTGGGCGGTAACGCGTAACCACGCATTCGTTCCAGCGGGTATTTCGGTCAGTCTTTGTTGCGTTTGCCCGGGCCGTAGGAAGGGAAGGGCGTGACGTTGCCCGCGCCGTCCGCGTCCATGATCTTGTTCTGGCCGCGCTTTTCCACTTCGTCGATCCTGATGATCGCATGAAGCGGAACGAGAATCCGGTTCACGCTGTTGAATTCGTCGGCCAGTTTTTCTTCGGTGGGATCGATCAATACCGAGGTGTGCTCCCCGAACAACAGGCCGGTAATTTCCACAAAGCCGTACAGATCGCCCTGGCCGACGTGCTCCGCATGGAGCTGATAGACTTTGCCCTGATTGAAAAAGGATACTCGAAAGATGCGCATCTGCTTATCCCGTGGTGAACGCCAGAGTGATTTTACGCCGAACCCGGCGGTGGAACAGTGTCTGCGTTATCATCGCGCGGACATTGATTGTTTCAAGGTTTAAACGAGTGGGTGTGCTGAAGCAAACGGAGAAATTTGCGGTTGGCGAGGGTTTGCCGCTGATTCAGGTGTTGGACGGGTTGCCCTGGAACGCCGACGGGCTGATACCGGCGATTGCGCAACAACATGACACAGGGGAGGTCTTGATGATGGCTTGGATGAACCGTGCCGCGCTCGAAGAGACGCTCGCGCAAGGCCGGGTGTGCTATTTCTCCCGGTCCCGGCAGAAATTGTGGCGCAAAGGCGAATCCTCGGGCCAGATCCAATGGCTGCACGAACTGCGCTTCGACTGCGATGGCGACACCGTGCTTGTACAAGTTGACCAAACTGGCCCGGCCTGCCATACCGGACGGCGGGATTGTTTCTACAACAAGGTGGACGGTGATCAGGTTGTCGTCGACCGTGAGCCCTTGATTGATCCCGACGAGTTGTACGGAAAATAGCTGCGACACATTTCTTGGTGTGAGGCGTCCGAGACGGCGCCATGTCTGGGCGTATTTTGGGGCTCCGCATCCTCAATAGTGCAGGGCCGCCACGCTAGGCTGCGTATACGGCGTCGCCGACCGCACCCTTGTCTATGCCCTCAAAAATGCGTGCGCGGATCCGCTCGCCCGGGTATTCGCGGGCCGAGACGTCGGCGACGTGCTGGGCGAGCTGTTCGATAGTCGTATCGGCCTCGATTAGATAACAGCTTTTTGCCGGCAGCTCCAGCTCGAATTCCCCCTGCGCCGAGCGGTATCGAAATCTCCAGAAAGTCTGATCCCGATCACGTCGATCGATTACTCGGTCGGTTGCGGTCGCGATGTAGATATCGCGCCAACGCGTGGCCCAAGCGGTCTCCAGCGCCGTGTCGCGCTGTCCCTCGCGATAGATTTCGAGGCGCGAGCGATGCCCGTGGGCAATGCGCTGGCAGTTGCCTTGGTGGTGCTTCAGGCCGTGCGCATAGTGGAAGTATTGATCGGATATTTGCTCGGGCTCGAGATCTAGATGCAAGTCGGTCACGTTACGCGGCAACAGGGGCGCTATGAGTTCCTTCGCCACCCGGCTCACGGAAGCCGGCGTGATCGAGCGCGCGGCGATCAGCGCCACTGCCGACCGCGGCGAGCGGTGCCGGATGCGGCCACCTGGCGACAGTTCGAATTCGAGCTCTAGTTGGTCCTCGTCCTCCTGCAGACGCAGGCGTGAATCGTTGCTCGCGACCAACAGTCGATGATCCAGCTCCCGATCCAGGATGCTTTTTATACCTTTCTTGACGTGTGCGAAGTCGAACACCATGCCCTGCTCGTCGAGCGCGCCGCCGAGTTCCACATGCACCTGCCAGCTCTCGCCCAACAGCCCGCGTTCGCCGTGTAGATAGGCGAAATCGATAACGGTCAGATTATGTACGAATAGACGGGGCATGGCGAAAAGGTCGACTTGCGGCTTGATCAGCGTGCGCTGGATGTCGTCCCGATTCCAAGAGAGGTGGAGCCAATGGGCGGAATCGAACCGCCGACCTACTGATTACGAATCAGTTGCTCTACCGACTGAGCTACATTGGCTTACAACTTCGAGCGCCATAGTATACTCGCAGCCGACGGTGTTTCGCCAGGGTTGTTCCTACTTCGTCTTTGGTCGGTGGCTGGTTAGAACAGCCACCGGCGCCTTTAAACGCATATGCTGGCTTCAGTACAATCCAAATAGCAGATCAGATCCCTACTACGCCACTTTGTTTTAGCACATACCTTAAGTGACGGCAACCTAATATAAAACCAAAGTCCTGCCAAGAGTGACCTCAAACGATCCATA